>JAILDT010000054.1 GCA_024689085.1 Clostridia bacterium
CCAATCGGCGTTCCCGGTGTCACGGCGCTATACTTGCTGTAAGAATAAGTGCCATTGGCGTTCTTATAAAATGCGCGCACGATATAATAACAGGTCTTGTTCGTCGTCAGGCCCTTTCTCTTGAAACTCGTGCCAGTGGTACTGAAAATCTTTTCGTACTTTCCGTTGGCGCTTGTCGCCTTTAACACCTCATATCCATGTGCGTTGAGAAACGGGTTCCACTTGAGAGTAATCGATGTGTCGGTGTAGGCTGCCAGGGCAAGACCCGAAACTGCCGCATTGACGTCGAACACTCTCGGCGTTCCCGCAACTGCCGCGCTGAAAGCGCTGTACGTCGTAGTGTTTGACGCACTGCAATACGCTTTCACCTTATAGTAGCAAGTCAGATTTGTTGTCAGATTTGTCCTCTTGTAGCTCGTGCCGGTCTGTGTGCTGACGAGGGAGTATGCCCCGTTGGCGCTGCGGGCCTTGAATATCTGATATCCGGTAGCCCCGGCGAAAGCATTCCACTGAAGCGTTACAGCATGCGGTTCTGTCGCCGCGACCCGCAGCCCTGTTACTGCCTGTGAAGTATTGATGGCAGCATGAGCTTCGCCGGCGCTGATCGGCATGAACGCTGTCGCTATTGCGATTGCGGCTGCAAACGCAATCATTGTTCTGATTCGTTTCCGTGTTGTTTTATTCATGGCGTCACCTGTCATTCTCAGCAATGCGGATGATTGATGATTCTCTCCTTAGGTCACCGGATTCCCGTCTTCTGCAATAGTAGTAACGAATTCGACTCTTTCCTTGCCGTCCACGACATTGTCCGAGAAGAGCAGCATGCCCTTCGATTCGATGCCGCGCAGTTTTCTAGGCTTCAGGTTGGCCACAACAACCACCTTCTTGCCCACGCATTCCTCCGGCGTGAAGTACTCGGCAACACCCGAAACGATCTGGCGTTTCTCGGTTCCCATCTTCACCTGGAATACCAGAAGCTTATCTGCCTGCGGATGCTTTTCCGCGGAAAGGATCGTTCCCACGCGGAGATCCAGTTTGTCAAAGTCTTCATAGACGATTTCATCTTTCAGTTCGAGCGGGATGTTGACATCGCCCTTTGCCTCTTCGGCCTGTGCGCCGAGCGCGTAGAGCTCTTCCAGTTCCTTCTCAATATCCAGTCTCGGGAAGATCGCGTTGCCTTTCTTGACCTGCTCGCCCGCCATCATTTCGAATGTGAAGGCGTCATCCCATACTACGTCCGCATACCACAGACCCATCTGCTTTCTGATGGAATCCGACGTGGTGTGCATGAACGGATGGATCAGCACGGAGATGATTCTGATCGTCTCCGCCAGATTGTGGAGCACATTGTCCAGTCTAGGCTTGTCTTCTTCGTTCTTGGCCAGCACCCACGGCATAGTCTCGTCGATGTATTTGTTGGCGCGTCTGACGACGACCCATATCTCTTCGAGCGCCATGTTGAATTTGAATTCGTTCATCTGGGCTTCGACCTTGGAGGCCGCGCTGACGGCAATCTCCTTCAGCTGGGCGTCGTAATCGATGCCATCCTCTCCCGGAACACACTTGCCTGCGTCCGTCAGGTCCGGCACGAATCCACCGTTGTATTTCTCAATCATGCTGACAGTCCTGGAAACCAGATTGCCCAGATCATTGGCCAGATCATAATTCAATCTCTTAAGCATGACTTCATTGGTGAACATGCCGTCCTGGCCGAATGTGTACTCTCTCAGCAGGAAGTACTTCAGGGCGTCGATGCCGTATCTGTCGATGAGAACGACCGGATCGATGACGTCCTGTCCCTTCGCGGCCTTTGACTTCGACACTTTCTCCCCTCCCAGGAGCAGCCATCCGTGACCTCTTACCTGCTTCGGCAGAGGCAGGTCCGCACTCATGAGCATCGCCGGCCAGATCAGTGAATGGAATCTGACAATCTCTTTGCCCACCAGGTGAACATCTGCCGGCCAGTACTTGTTGTACTTCTCCGGATCGTCCGGCCATCCCAGCGCTGTGATGTAGTTCGAAAGCGCATCGAGCCATACGTATATCACATGCTTTTCGTCGATCGGAACCGGAATGCCCCAGTCAAAGGATGATCTGGAAATGCAAAGATCTTCCATTCCCTGTTCAACGAAAGCAACCATTTCGTTTCTTCTTGTTTCCGGTACGAGAAAGTCCGGGTTCTCCCGGAAGAGCGCAAGCAGCTTGTCCGCATACTTGCTCATCTTGAAGAAGTAAGCTTCTTCCTTTGCCTTTGTGACTTCTCTTCCGCAGTCCGGGCAGTACTTGCCGTCTACCAGCTGACCTTCCGTCCAGAAGGACTCGCAAGGGGTGCAGTACCAGCCTTCGTATTCGCCCTTGTAGATATCGCCCTTCTCGTACATCTTCATGAACAGGGCCTGCACTCTCTTGATGTGCCTCGGCTCTGTTGTTCTGATGAAGTCGTCGTAGGAGATCTCCATGGTCTTCCAGAGCTCCTTGATGCCCGCGACGATCTCGTCAACGTACTCCTGCGGCGTCACGCCTTTCGCGTCCGCGTATGTCTGTATCTTCTGTCCGTGTTCATCCGTACCTGTCAGGAACATGACATCGTAACCCTGGAGTCTCTTGAAGCGCGCCATCGCATCCGCCATGACGGTGCAGTACGTGTGACCTATATGAAGGTTCGAGCTTGGGTAGTAAATCGGTGTGCTGATGTAATAAGTTCCTTTGTCTGCCATTTTGCTTTCCTTTCTCCAGTGCGAATGGGCACTGGTCAGCCCCTGCTATCAGTTGATTTCTTCAGGTGTGTACTTCTCCAGAATCCCGCCGTCTTCCGTCGCGTTCAGGAGATACAGTTCTCCGTCCAATACCACTTCGTTATATGAGCGCTCCGTGCCGTCCCCTTCTGTAACGGTGACAACACAGGCGTCGATATCCATTTCGTCGCAGATTCCATACACCAGGAATGCGTTGTACTCGCTCTCTTCGGCAGACTCATCCGCCGCTGGTTCTGCTTCCTGTATGTATTCGATCATTTTTTCGGCCGCCTCAACGTCCGTCGCAAAAGCATCCTCCTCCGCTTCGGCCACTGGCCCATCTGTTAGTTCAGCCTCTGGCTCCTCTGCTGGTTGAGCCTCTGGTTCCTCTGCTGGTTGAGCCTCTGGTTCTTCCTCTGCGGTAATCTCCTCACAGGCCGCCCGGATGTCCTCGTTGGATACCGAAGCCGCGCCAACTGCGCCCGTTGCGTCCGGTGCTATATAGGACACTGTGTTATTTGATGTGTAATTCGGCAGTCCGTAGGAAAGGAGCAGCGAGTAGCCCCTCTTGAAAGTCCTTCTCTTGACGGAATCCGAGTAGTTTCCTTCTATTGCAGTCACATCGTTTCCGCTGACGGATTCGATCATGCCCACGTGATCCGGAACCTTGTTGGCGTTCCAGTCGTAGAAGACGACATCCCCGCCCTGCGGTGTGAAGTTTTTATCCGTTGTCCTGCTTGCGAAGTTGTTCATCATCCTCGGGCAATAGCAGTCAACAGGGATCACGCCCGTGTTGCCTGTCTTGATCGCTACCGCAGAGACAAAAGCTGCGCACCAGGAAGTACTGTAGTTGATTTTTCCGTACGGTGGTCCGTAGTTGTTGTAGACGTCGATGATCTGCTTGTGGGTACCATTGCTCTCTTTGCAACCAATCCAGCTGCGCGCTTGATTGACTGCACTGGTCCGGCCTCCATCCGAGAAGCCTCCGTATACGCGTTGTCCGTTCACTGTCGTGAACGCCCTGACTCTGTAAAAGTACTGGCCGCTCATAGTGAGGCTGTCCGTCAGGCTCATTGCTGCTGTCTCAGCAATTGTGACATAGGCACCGTTAGCAGAATCTGCTCTCTGCAGTTCATAGCCGCTCGCTCCCGTCACGCCGCTCCAACTGCATATCACTGTTCCGTCTGCGGCCAGTACGACGTTGAAGCCGCCGGCGGCGTTCAGTGCCGTCATGCCTTCGGCCGGCGCTGTAAACCATCCGTATTTCTTCCCTTTTTTCTTTTTATATGCTCTAACCTTGTAGTAATACCTCTTGCCCTTCGTCAGAGAGGTGTTGGTATAAACTCTCTTTTTCGTTGTGCCGAGCAAGGAATAACTGCCCGAAGCACTTGTTGATCTGTAGACCTGGTAACCTGTTGCTCCCGGAACTTTGTCCCAGCCGAGGGTGACGCTGGCGTTTCCTGATGACGTATAGAAGCCGGTCGGTGTTCCCACGCGCGGTTTCGCCGCCAAAATGCCGCTGTACGACGTATACATCGTGGCAGACCCAACCTTCCCATAGGCGCGCACCTTGTAGTACTTTTTCTTGCCCAGTTTCTTGTTGCCTTTGTCCTTGTAGCTGCAGCCCCTAACTGTCGCGATCTTCTTGTACTTGCCCTTCTTCTTGTTCGCTCTGTAGATCTGATAGCCTTGTGCGCCATCGTACGCCGACCACGCAATCGTGACGTTGTTGTACTGGGCGGACGACTGATACAGCCCTCCGACCTTTCCGGATGCACTAAAAGAACCCTGCAGTCCGTAGGCGAAATCCGCCTGCCCCAGAACTGGGATAAAGGTTACTGCCACCAAAAAAGATATTAATATGCTGATTAATCTTTTCTTTCCTGTCATTCAGTTCCGAGATCCTCTCTCTAATACTGTTCGTCTACGGTCGACTCTCTCCAGATCTGCTTCTCTGTGTAGGCGATGATCAGATCGACTGCATCGTCAAGGGACAAGTAGCCGCTGTCCAGGGAAAGGTTGAAGTTGACATGCTCTCCCCATCTGCGTCCTGTGTGGTACGCGTAGTAATTGGCTCTCGCTTTGTCCGCGCTGCGCATGATCTTTCTGACCTGATCCTCCGGATCGCCGTACTCTTCGACGGCTCTCTTGATCTTGTCCGCTTCCTCTGCGTAGATGAAGATGTTCGTCGCATACGGAAGTCCGCGCAGGATGTAGTCCGCGCATCTTCCGACGATAACGCAGGAGCCTTCCTCCGCGATCTTGCGGATGGTGTCGAACTGGGCCAGGAACAGTCTCTCGTTGAGGCTCAGCGATTCAGGACCGGCCTCTCCCGTTCCCATAGCCGAAGCCAGGCTGTAGAGGAAACTGTTCTTCGCTTTCTTCTCCTGTCCGGCGAACATGTCCTTGTCGTAGCCGGATTCTCTGGAAATTCTCTCGTTGATCTTGTCTCTGTCGTAGTACGGGATTCCCAATTTTTCTGCGAGACGCTGACCGATCAGTCTTCCGCCGCTGCCGTATTCACGGCTGATGGTAATTACTTTTTTTCTTGTTTCATTCTCTGCCATAGTATTCTCCTATCTTAATATCCATAGCCTATAAGCATTCTATCACGGAAAAATTCAATATTTCCTTAAAATGTAATAAGGTTGCGGGCAACAAAAAACCCGGCGTTACGCCGGATTTCCACATGTTCTCACAGGTTTCAGAACCTGCTGTAGCCTGTAAAGGACCCGTCCTCCTCGTGGAGAACATAACCATGACCCGGGTCCGGGATCCACTCAAAGAAGTTCTTGTGTTCCCCCGGCCAGATGTAATCCATAATGCCTGAAATCACGCCGCCATGGCAGATACAGATCGTCATGGCTTCCTTCTCCCGGTTCCGCAGTTTCAGCATATACAGCATATTTCTGACTTTGAGTTCATCGAAGCCCCGCCGGATCCGCTCCGTGAACTGACGGATGCTCTCTCCTCCTGGCGGCGCTGTTTCCAGATCTTCTGCCGTGATCCACTTCTGGTATTCCGGAATGCTGTGGAGTTCCTCATAGGTGCGCATCTCAAACTCACCGAAGGCCATCTCCTGCAGGTCTTCGATGACGTCATGTTCCTGCTCACCGTAAATGATGCGCAGGGTCTGTTCCGTCCGCAGCATGCCCGTCGTGAAGAACTGGGCGTCTTCAGATGTCGGATACAGTCCGGCGTCCCGCTGCTTCTCCAGCAGGTGCTTGCCGCGCGCAGAGAGAGATACGTCCGTACTGCCATAATACATGCGCTGTTCGTTTCCTTCTGTTATGCCGTGTCTGATTAGTACAATCTGCGATTTCATTTTATCCTCTTCCCGATGCCGCAGAACACTCTGTGCGCCTGCTCCGCTTCACGCGCCAGATACATCATAAGTCTGCCGTTGGCTTCTCTGACAGCCCGCAGCTTCTTGTCGACCGGCACAACGCCCTGGGAAATATCATTGACGATCAGGACGCAGTTTTTCCACTGCTCCCGACGCGTCTCAAACCAGGCCGCCGGCTCTTCTCCGACCGCCACCAGTCTCGCTGCAAAACCATCGATGCCTGTGATGATCTCCTTTGTGAAGTCCGGCTCTCCTGCTTCCGATACGTCGCAGACCGTTTCCTTGCCAAATGCTTCCATAGCGTAGCCCGTTTTTCCCTGATACGCTCCGCCAAATACAAATATCATTTCCATTCCTCCGTGAGCCCACAGGTCACTTCCGTTACTTTATCGCATACCAGAGCCAGTGCCCGGTCCGCCTCAGCCAGAGCCTTGCGGTAGCGTTCCGTACTCGCGCTGTATCCGCAGGCGTCCCCGTAGATGCCGTCAGACACAAACACAACCGAGCCGCCCGCCTCTCTGACAGCCTTTGCAAAAGCAACCAGCTCCGCCCTGACTCTCTCCGGCGCATCCATATCTTCGCCGAGGAACTCCGCCTGTCCGTCCTTGATGGCCACCGGGAACATCTCGTTCTCCAGGACCGCCGTCACGCTATCCAGAAGAAAACTGCCGGCAAGATTCACGTCTTCCCGATCAATCAGGGCCTTGATGCTTTTGCTCTGTTCGATGGTCGTGAATCCCCAGCCGTCCCGTTCCTGCTGATGCCGCACAATCCTCGCCTGGTCTTCCCCGTCACGGGGAATCATGGTGGCAATATAATAAAGCGGCCCGCCGGCCGCCAGTGTCTGTGCGGTCTGCTGGGCGTAATGTGATTTTCCGTTTTTGGCTCCTCCGCTGATGAGTATATTCATGCGTCCTCCTAAACAATGAGGGCCATGACCAGGACGCCGAAGAGTTCGGAGATGATGATCATGTGTCCCGAAATATCGCCGTTCATGCCGCCCAGCTTCCGGCAATCGATGCTGCAGGTGATGAACGCGGCCACCATGACGGTGAGGACGATGATGTTGCTGTACAGCTCCGCGATCAGAGCCAGCCAGTTCATATCGGACATCATGAGCTCGCATACAGCGAGCACAACGACCAGTATGATAATCGCGGGGATCGTGTCCCTGATCCTGCCCGGCTCCTTGATTGCGCTGTACTGACTCGTCTCCATCGGTTCCCGCAGAAGCACTTCCAACGCGCTCACGGTCCTGGAGGCGGTGAAGATCACCACCAGAAGACTGCAGCTTTTGAGACTGAAGTCAGCGGCAATGTCTGCCATGGCTCCCGTGAAAACAAGGAGCATAATGACCAGACAGATTACTGCGAAGGCCCCTGCGTGCGGGTCCTTGAGAATGCGTCTCCGCTCCTCCATCTGCGGATGGCGCGGCATGATCGCATCGCTGCAGTCCATGAAGCCATCCACATGGATGAATCCGGTCAGCAGAAAATAGGTGCCTGTCAGGAGCGCGCCTGTCAGCAGACCGCTGCAGCCGATCAGGCTCAGCAGCCACCAGCACAGACAGCAGACGACGCCAATCAGGGCGCCGACCAGCGGCAGCATAGCCACCTGCGCCTTACGGTCCTCCATTCTCCACTCCTTATACGGACATGGGATCCAGCAGAACATTCCCCACGCCATTAAAAAACCTCTGATGAACTTCATTTCTGTATGGTCTCTGTGATCTATCTCTGATATTTCTCTTCGTTTCTGATTTCTTCAAGGTAATCGTCGTTGATATCCGCTTCCTCGAAGGTGGCCATGTCGGCCATCACGTCGCACGCTCCGCGGATGATGCTGAAGGCCACCGGGCAGCCGCTTCCTTCACCCAGTCTCATGTCCAATGACAGGAACGGCTTCAGATCCAGAGCGTCTATGGCGAGGGTGTATCCCTTTTCGAAAGACTTGTGGGACGCGATCATGTAATCCGCGCAGTCCGGCGCAATCACGTAAGCAGCCAGCGCCGCCACCGCGGATATATATCCGTCTATGACAATCGGCATCCTGCCTGCTGCTGCGCCCAGATAGGCGCCGGTCATGGCGCAGATGTCGAACCCGCCCATGCGGATCAGCGCATCGAGCATCCTGCCTGCCCGCATCTCCTCCGGGATGTGCAGGATCCCGCCTTCCGCCCGAAACTCTGCTGACGCCTCGTCGATGATCTCTTTTTTTCTGGCAAAACCTTCATCGTTGACGCCACCGCCTCTTCCGGCCGTTTCGTCTGCGGTTTTTCCCGTAATGGCCGAGAGCAGCGATGCGCTGGTGGTCGTGTTGCCGATGCCCATCTCGCCGGCGCCCATGATACTGAATCCGGCTTGGTGTACAGCCTCGGCCATTTCAATGCCGGTCTCTATGGCTTTCAGCGCCTCTTCCTCTGTCATGGCAGGACCATCTGCAATGCTGTCCGTCTGTCCCGCAGCGCGCAGGCGCCGGGCCACGATTTTGTGGGTGTCCTCCAGCGGAATATCTGTGTACAGTTCCTCCGGAATCGGGTCTTTTACGCCCATGTCAACGATGAGAAGTTCACAGTCATAACTTCTGGCAAGCGCGCCCACGCCGGTCAGACGACGGGTGAAATTGATTGTCTGTGCTCTTGTCACTGACTGCGGTGCGGAAGCAACGCCCTCCCGAACGACGCCGTTGTCCGCGCAGAACACAGCAACGCAGCCCCTGCCGATCCGGTTGATGACGTTCCCCGTCATCCCTGCGATCCGCACAGACATCTCCTCCAGTCCGCCCAGAGATCCCGGTGGTTTGGCCAGGGAATTCTGCCTGGCTTCGGCCTTTAAAACAGCCTGCCTGTCGGCAGGCTTGATTGATTTTGTTTTCTCAAACAGTTCTGTTCTTGTCATAATCCTATCGCTTGAATCGGAAACACTTACCGCAGACTTCCGGAACCGGCGTGGTCTCGTTGAAGTTCCTGCAGTAATCCCGGCACAGTTCCTTGTCGATGCCCTCCGTTGTGATGGCTCCTCCCGGGCAGGTCGCAATCAGCTCTTCGCTGCACGGACCGCTATAGAGACACGGATCGAGGATTTCGCTCAGCGCCTTCTGCAGCGCTTCTCCTTCCAGTGTTTCCGGTTTTTCAGCGTACATGCCGTCGGTAATCATGCCGCCGACACGTCCGCCGTACTTCCCATCTATATGGAAAGATCCTGCCGGTCCCATCTCTCCAAGTCCGGCGATGGCTGCGGCGAGTTTAAAGGACCAGTCTTCACGGCAGTGCGCATCGTCCCAGGAGACCATGTTGCTCAGGCCTGAAATGAGCCGGCCCTGCCCGACGATGACTTCGCGAATCTTCTGGTTCACAGCCATGGCAAGCCAGAGGGATTCGTAATGGCACCGCACCCATTCTTCCGTCGGCGCCTCGCCTTCCTCGTTGGCTTTTACCAGTTCCTCCGCAAACGGCAGATAGTACAGAATGATGGTTCTGCCGGGACGGTATATTTCTCTCGGGTGTCCGTTGAGTCCTCTGGCGAAGAGCATGTCGAAACGAACGTCATCGACGCTCACATATGCCACTGC
Source organism: Clostridia bacterium (assembly GCA_024689085.1). Lineage (GTDB taxonomy): Bacteria > Bacillota > Clostridia > Peptostreptococcales > Anaerovoracaceae > Lentihominibacter. The sequence continues at coordinate 9,652 of JAILDT010000054.1, forward strand.
AGGTTCTCCGAATCTGCAGGTGATATCTTCTCTCGTCTGAAACGCAAGGACAGCTTCCCGGATTTCCTTTTCGAGTTTTCTCTTTAAGTGTTCTACATCCATACCGCCGTCTTCCGCTTACTGCCCCCTGCTCTCTTTCTCGATCTTTTTGAGGTGCTTCAACTGTTTCTTTTCAATTTTTTTCAACTTCCGTTCGAGTCGCGCTGCCTTCCGCTCGAGTTTGTTGGCCTTTCTGCGGGCCTTTCTGCTCAGGGCGATAATGTCGTCTTCATCAGGCTTCTTGACAAGGGCGGTGATGCCTCCGCTTCTCTTGATGTCCTTCGCCTGATCCGCCAGCAGCTTCAGCTCAGCCTCAGCTTCCTTCGCCAGGCTACCGGCTTCTGCTGTGAGGTCTTTGATCGCCGGCGCGAACTTTTCTCTGACTTCTGCAGCCTTGTCCTTGACTTCCGCCGCTCTGTCCTTGACCTCTGCCGCAGCTTTGTCTTTGACTTCTGCGGCCTTGTCCTTCGCTTCCGCAGCCTTATCTTTCACAGCTGCAGAGTCAATCGAATCTTTCGCCTGTTCGGCCTTCTCTCTGAACAAATTCAAAATACTCATTTCTTATTCCTCTATATAATGCGAAACAATACGAAAAATGCGGTGCGCCGAAAGGCGTACCGCATCTTATGTCAGCCAATTATTTTACAGCGTCTTTCAGAGCCTTTCCTGCCTTGAATGCTGGAACCTTAGTGGCCTTGATCTTGATTTCGTCGCCAGTCTGAGGATTTCTTGCCTTTCTAGCTGCTCTCTTTCTAACTTCGAAAGTTCCGAAACCGATCATCTGAACCTTGTCGCCCTTCTTCAGAGCCTTTGTCATTTCGCCAAATACTGCGGCTACTGCAGCTCCTGCATCTTTCTTTGACAGATTAGCTTCCTTTGCTACTGCTTCGATTAATTCAGTTTTGTTCATTCTTTTTCCCTCCACTATTCGTTAAATTGGTTTGTTGACTTCGTTAGTGCAGCCCTTACTGCGAAATAATTATAGCATAGCCAAAACCTTTATGCAACAAGGCTTTTGGCGATTTTGCCCTTTACAGAGCGTTCATTTTGCCTTTTTCATATCCGCCCAGATCGAGCGTCACGAAACGGAATCCCATACTCTTAAGTTCCGTTTCAACAGCCGCCATTTTTTCTCCGGCCTCCGCCTCAAACATCTTTGCCATCCCTGCTGGTTCCAGTTCAATCCTGGCCAGAAATCCGCCAACTGTTTCGTGGCATCTGACTCTGACCTGGGAGAATCCGCACCCTTTCAGGTAGGCCTCAGCCGCACCGATCATCTGCAGTTTCTCTTCCGTGATTTCCTCCCCGAACGGGATTCTCGTCATGAGGCACGCGAAGGCAGGAGAACCTGCTTTCTCCGCGGCTTCTCTGATGCCAGCATCTGCCAGCGCTTGTCTGATGTCCGCCTTGGTCAGCCCCGCCTCCTTGAGCGGGCTGGCGACGCCCAGTTCCTGTATGGCACGGTAACCCGGGCGGTAATCGTCCAGATCATCCAGATTCGTTCCATCTGCCAGCACGCTTCCGACCATGTCCGCCTTTGCCTTCATCATGCTGAAGAGTGCCTTCTTGCACGTATAGCACCGGTCGGCCGGGTTGTCTTTGATGCTCTTCAGAACGCCGGAGGCGTCCAGTTTCTTATGACTGACGGACAGTTTCTCACAAAGCCGCGCCGCATAGTCCGTTTCATCCGCAGCAAACTGAGGCCCAGTCGCGGTAATGGCCGCCACGTTATCCGGGCAGCCCGTCTTGCCATATGCTTCCGCCGCAAAAGTAAGGAGGAACGTGCTGTCCACGCCACCAGAGAGCGCAACAATCATCTGCCCGTAGCCTGTCAGTATTTCTTCCAGCTTTTTCAGTTTTTCATCTAAACCCATATCCTTGCTCCTTTCAGTCCTGTTCGCAGTCAAGCTTCTTCCTGTCCCGGGAGTATTTCGCCATCCTGATGACGAGCTGCGTAGCTGGGTCAATCCCGCCGTCCATCGGCATCATAGCGCCCCGGACAAGCTCTCTGCCGCGACAGTCCACCGCGGCGAACCGATCCATGTCCGCATTGAACAACAGCCCCAGTTCTGCACCGCCGCCTATCGTCTGCAGGGAGATAGCGTTGAAGGCGTCCTTGTCTTCGGGATCCGGCGCGTGATTCTCAAACATGCCGTCCGGCTCAATGTACTGGCTGGCGCTGATGTCCGCGCCGAGGGGTTTCAACACTCTTGTCGCGTAGAATCCAGCCCCGCCGTTTCCTGCGTCGACAGCGATTTTCATCCCTGCGAGAGGACGCTCGCCCGTGCCGATCTCTTCCACGACCCTGTTTTTCAGGAATGCGCAGTACGGTGTCATGATATCGTTCTTTTCCGCTTCAAACACAAGCTTACCCAGCCGATGGACCTGCTGCCCCTCCTTCGGCGGTCTGCCGATTTTCGCAAGCTGGGTCTCTGTGTCGGCGGCGAATTCAAGCACGGTCGTCACGTCTTTCTCTCCGAGGCTTCCGTCCTTTGTGAAGAATTTGAATCCGTTTCTGTTGTACGGGAGGTGGCCAGCGGTGATCATCACCGTGCCGTCGTATGCAAAATCATCAAACACGGTCGCCATGTACATGGCCGGTGAAGCCGCGTAGCCAAAATCGTAGACTTTGCATCCGTAGGCGCCGAATCCGTCCATGAGTCCATCGAGGAGCCGCGGTCCTGATGTACGCGGATCTCTGCCGATAGCGAGCGTCATCGCTTCGGGACGCTGGCCCGTTTTGTCTGACAGCCAGACGAGGAATCCGATGGCAATCTCTTTGGCTTCGTCCTCCCGAAGGCTCAGCGGTTCTCCGGGAACGCCTGTCAGGGAAACACCGCTGACCGCATTGCCGTTTTGTAATTTCAGATATTTTTCTTTCATAGCTTTCTCTCTCTGTATAAGAAAAGGTGTCATTTCTGACACCTTCTGTCTGCTCGTTGTGGAGCGATTCTTTATACGTGCCTCTGCTGAACACCCTCGCGCACCACGAGCTCTTTGAGGCGTTCGATGTGGATGTCCGCCGCCGCTCTGGCTTTATCGGCGTTGCCTTCTGCAATCGCTTTCAGAATGGCTTCATGCTCTTCCGGCATATTTTCCGCACGTCTGAAATTATCGTAGTAAATGTATCTGAACCGGAGAACCAGTTCCTGCAGCTGCTCAATCATCTGTACGAGGATTTTATTGTGACATGATTCGACGATGATATGATGGAACCGCGTGTCGTGCTTGATCATGTCTTCCATATTGCCGCGTTTCACTGCGTCGTTGTAACTGTCGGATTCCTTGTGGAGCTCCTCCATCTGCTCTTCCGTCATCCTGTCCGCTGCGAAGTACGCCGCAAGGCCTTCCAGGTCCTGCCTGACTTCGAGAATTTCAACCATGTCTTCTGTAGAAATCATGGACGCATAGGCTCCCCTTCTTGGCTCGATTGTGACGAGACCTTCCTTCTCCAGCTTTCTGATCGCTTCCCTGATCGGCGTTCTGCTGACGCCCATTTCCTCTGCAAGCTCAACTTCCATCATTCTCGTTCCCGGGATGATGGAGCCTTTCAGAATCTGCATCTTCAGTTCTTCGTAAACCATTTCGCGAAGGGGCTTGTGGTTCTGAATATCAAAATTCAACATGTCTTTACACCTGTATTCTCTGTATCAGCGGGTCGTTCTAGTCCAGAAACTCTCTCTGTTGATCCTGGCCATTTCTGCGCAGATCTTTCTGGACTGTTTGATGCTGTCTGTAAGCCCATAGACCGATGGTCCGCTTCCGCTCATCAGAACAGCCCGTCCCGGACACAATTCCTGCATCTTGTTCTTTGTATACACAACTGTAGGATACTCCATCAAAGTGTAATTTTCAAGTACGTTGACCATGTTTTTTTCAATCCGCGAAAGATCTCTTGTATTTAAACCGACGATCAATTCTGCTGTGTTCGGCCTCTCGGGAATCTCTGTATGATCGATGCCCTGATAGACCTTTGCCGTTGAAACGCTCACCGGCGGTTTCGAAAGAACGATATGGCTTTCCAAGCCTCTGATCGGTTCCAGGTCCGTTCCCGTTCCTGTCGCCAGCGCACAGTGACTTGCCAGCGGATCGCTGGCGTATCTGACCTGCAACGCGGCGTTTTCCGCCGCTTGTCCCATAACACAGAACGGAACGTCTGACCCGAGCCGCGCACCTGCCTTGCAGAGCTCCTTCAGGCTCAGGTCCATTCCCCAGAGCACGTTCAGCCCATGGAGCACCGCGGCGCCGTTGCCGCTGCCTCCCGCCAGTCCCGCCGCGACGGGAATCCTCTTCTTGATATTGATTGCAAGCTTTCCGCAGAGGTCTTCGCCATACATCTCCTTCATGACCAGTGCTGCCTTATAGGCCAGGTTCCGCTCGTCCGTCGGCAGAAATCTGCGGTTGGTCTCCAGACTGATCTGAAGCCCCTCCGCCTCTGTCTCCGCGGCGGGCGTCCAGTCCATGGCAATCTCGTCACACAGCAGAATCTGCTGCATGACCATCTCGACCAGATGCATGCCTTCTGCGGTCACGCCTTTCACGTCCAGTGACAAATTGATTTTCGCATATGATTTCAGATGAATGTCCATGTCGTTCTCCTGCTTCGATTATATCACATTGCGCAGCCCGTGAAAAAAGGACGCCGCGCATCTTCGCACAGCGTCCTCAGTTATGTTTTCTTATTTCTTTTTCTTGCCTTTGTTCTTCTTGTTCTTCGCCTTGCCGCTCTGATTCTTCGGGTTCGTCGTTCCCTTATTGTTCTTTCTAGCAGCTGCGGCTTTTTCCGCGGCTTCCTTCGCGGAAACCTTTTCGCCGGAATCCTTCACGACTCTGAGTTTCAGGTCGCTTCCCGCTGCGGAAATGGCACGCGGTGAGGATACTCTCTTGTTGGATTCTCTTCTGATTTTCTCAATGATCTCGGCCTCGATGGCTGCTTCCGCTTCCTTTTGCTTGCGGATCGCTTCCTCCTTCTTCGCCTTCTTCTTATTCGTCTTGGCGACGACTTCCTCGACGGACTTGCCGGACTTCTTTGCTTCCTTATATGGATTGACGCCGTCCTTAAACTCACGCTCTTCCTTTTTCTTCTTCTCGGCATTCTTAGTGCTTCTCACAGTGAAGAAGACCATTCCGGCCATCATCAGAACCATGAGGATCATGTAGATCGCCATTGACCTTCCCTGGTTCAGGGTCGTCATGCCGACTTTGATCTGCTGTCCGGTTGTGGATCCGTCCGCAGCCTGGAAGTTTCTACCCACGACCAGAGTATACGTCTCGTCGCCTTTGATGGCGTTTCTGTTCTTGCCGGAGTAAACGTCGGCAGCAACCAGAATCAGACCTTCCTCATCTTCACTGTAGTAGACTTTGACCGGAATCTTCTTGCCTTCGGAGTCGACCAGTTTGAACTGCTTGGCGTTGGCCTGTCTAACATCGTCCGATGCAGGACGCACGTCCTTGTTGAAGCGCATCTTAACACTCAGGTTGTCGACCGCAACGCCCGTCGCACCGTCTTCCGGTGATGAGGAAACCATCTCCAGATCCGTCTTCACCGCCGCGGCTGAACTGTTATTGTCTTCCGCAAAAGCAGCCGGCGCCATCATTGTCACTGCTATTAATATTGCGCATATCAATGCGCATGCTCTTTTCATTACTGTTTTTCCTCCGATCTCAGTTTCCTGAAAAAATCTTTCAGCAGGCCAGAGCACTCTTCGCCCATGAGTCCTGTTTCTATTTCTACGTAGTGGTTAAGCCTTTCATCCTGTGGAATATTGAACACGGATCCGCACGCTCCCGCCTTCGGGTCCATGGTTCCAATGTACAGCTTCTCTATTCTTGCCCAGACGATAGCTCCCGCGCACATGCTGCAGGGTTCCGCCGTCACGAACATGCTGCATCCTGACAGTCTCCAGCCTCCCAAAACGGCGGCCGCTTCCCGGATGGCCAGCATTTCGGCGTGGGCCGTCGGATCCTTGTCCTGTTCCATCCTGTTGTGCGCACGCGCGATGATTTCGCCGTCCCGCACAATCACCGCCCCAATGGGAACTTCCCCTTCTGCGGCGGCAGCCTGCGCCTCTATGTAGGCTTCTTCCATGAATTTTTTCATACGCTTTGTAATGTTACCATACTTTATATGGTCATTCAAGATAAAGCTTTTCGTATTCTTCCTTCAGCATGGAGTAGCAACGCACCTCGCGCAGATTGTTGTCATACATTCTGTACGCTCTGCGCAGAGTGCCTTCATAGCGGAAGCCGCACTTCTCGATAACGCGCTGGCTTCTGCGGTTCGTCTCGCTGGTGCGGATCATCAGAACGACCAGTTTCAAATCGTCGAACCCGTACCGGATGAGACGCTTTGCCGCTTCGGTCATGTAACCGCGACCCCAGCGGTCCTTCGCCAGAGAATAGCCCATCTCCTTGCTGTTGATGTTCGGTCTGTATTTGTCTTCTTCGAAACCGATGCTGCCTACGATGTCGCCAGTCTCCTTTTCGACGATGGCCCACGTCATGTTGCGCCGGAACAACTGATCAATGATCATGCGGGACTCGCCCACGTTGGCATGGGGCTTCCACCCCGCATTGGGTCCCACGTCAGGATTGCTGGCATAGGCAAACAGGGCCGGGGCATCTTTCCTCGTCCACATTCTGAGTATCAGTCTATCAGTTTCCAGCTGCGGAACTTTTATGATTCTGCTCATCGTTTTAACGGTTTTCTATCGTTACTCTGTCGTGCTGAGTATTTCCTTGTTCTTCTCAACCTGGCTGACCTTCATGTCCGACACTCTCGCCGGATCCACTTCCTCGTTGAGCGCGAGGATTGTCGGTCCCAGATATACAGTCTTGAGAACCTCTCCGTCCAAAGAGATCTTGCTGTATTCTGTAAAGTTCTGTCCTTTTATATAGTACTTGTCGCCAATCTTGACGATGTTCTCGATCTTGATATCGCGGACACCCATCTTGAGCTCCGTTGGCTCATAAGGATCCTTCCCACCGTAGATGTAATTTTTACCGTAAAGAATATCGTAGGAAAGCGCTTCAAGATCGTCCAGATAGTGTTTGCTGCCTTCGTAATCCTGGTGGTATCTGGTCATGAGCCCTGCGTTTATGCCCAGCCGCTTTAGCACATACGGTGTAATTTCGTAAGCACAAACGTCCTTATCTTTCTTCTTCATACCGAAGTTGCTCCAGATCACGTACTGCGTTTTATAGAGATCTCTTGTGGTGAGATTCTCTTCTTTCATGTCCAGTGCAGGCAGATGGTCACCGTACATGACGAGCACGATGTCTTCATCGTAATCTTCCAGAGCTGTCGTCAGTTCTCTGACGAACAAATCCATCTCGTAGACCTGATTCGCGTAGTATTCGTAACTCCACTTCGTCTCTTCATCCGGCGCTTCAGTGACTTCGATGACCGGGTCTTCTATGACTTCTTCCTCCGGATACTTGCCGTGTCCCTGTACGGAGATCGTGTAGATGTAGTCCGGCCCCTCGGAACTGTTCAGGGCGTCGATGATGTTCTCTGTCAGAATCGTGTCCTTGGCCCAGTTCTTCGGTGTTTTCACCACGTTATTCATATACTCAAGACATGTAAACGTATCGAATCCCAGATTGCTGAACACGGTGTTTCTGTTGTAGAACGCGCCCCTGTGGTTGTGGATGGCGTGAGATGTGTAACCGACCTGCCGCAGATCGTACGGTATGCTTTCGCAGGTTTCCTTCGTCAGGATGCTCTTGTACGGATATTCGCCCGGTCCGAAGAATCTGGCGCTGATACCGGTGATCGCTTCGAATTCCACGTTGGCGGTACCTGCGCCTACAGCAGGGACTGTCAGGTATCCGGAAGAGCACTCTTTGAGAAGATTCCTGTAGTATGGTATCGGATCCTTAGAGTATTCCACATCTGTGGCAATGGTCGGATCCACGAAGGACTCAAGCTGCAGGAAGACGATGTTCGGCGTGCTGGCCGGCTTATCTGCGTCGTCCTTACCTGGTGTGTAGACGCCGTCTTCCCCGAGCTCTCCTTCGGTAAAGATCTGCTTCATTTTTTCAGCAGAGTATCCTCTCGGTTTATCGATTCCGGTTTTGACCCATGTGATCATAAAGGAGTACGGCACGCCATTGTCACGGTATGCATAAGGCAAACTTGGGAAGAAGGTGTCCAGTACGCCCAGTCGCATGCCTCCGGTAATGGATCCAAAGGCAACGAGAATGATGATCAGTATGGATGCGACGGATTTTCTGTAGTCGATTTTGCCTTTGCTCTTCGGCGTCTTTCGGAACAGGACAATCACGAGCAGCACGAAAAGCGCCGCTCCGACGGCGATGATAATCAGACTCTTGACAGAAAAATAGTTCGTGAGTATGGACCTGGCTTCACTCAGTGTCGACAGATCCTTGACGTTGAACGGCGTCATTCTGTTGGTCAAAATAATGCCGTTTATGATTCCTATAGCGAGCCACAGGAGTGACAGCATGCTTGCTGCAAACACTCGTCTCCTAAAAAGAAGTGACAGGGAAAGCACCGCCATGATCAGCATGACGTTGCAGAATGTGATCAGTGGGTGTTCCACAAAGAACTGCACTGCCAGCAGCGGCGACAGCCTTCCTAATGCCTCGATGATATAGTCTATGACCACTGATAGGATGAACAATGCCAGTATGTGATTGTGTTTGATTTTTTTAGCTGTTTCTTTGATTGTGCTCATCTGAAAATTTGTCTGCTATTCTGCCGAATTCTTCTATTGTAAGTGTCTCCGCCCTTCTGCCCGGATCGATGTCCGCGGCTTCGAGGATTCTTCTGACGGTGTCTTTGTCCGTTCCGCCCGCCGATGATAGGGAGTTCAGCAGCGTTTTTCTCCGCTGGGCGAATCCTGCCTTGACGCATCGGAGGAGCATCTTCTCGTCTTTGACCGGAACCTGCTTTTCCCCAAGAGGCTGAAGCCGCAGCACTGTTGATGCTACTTTCGGTCTCGGAACGAACGCTTCCTTCGGAACGTCCGTGATCTTCGTAACGCTGCAGTAATACTGCACCGCGACGGAGATGGCTCCGTATATTCTGCTTCCCGGCGCTGAGCTGATGCGATCCGCGACCTCCTTCTGCATCATCACGGTGATGCTGTCGGCCGGAACCTGCTCTTCCAGAAGCTTCATTATGATAGGGGTTGTGATATAGTACGGGAGGTTTCCCACGATGTGGACCTTCCCCGTAAACTGACCCTCCGCTTTGCTTTCATTTATAATCTGCCCGATATCCACCTGGAGGATGTCGGCGTTCAGAACACGGACGTTGTCGTATTCTGCCAGGGTTTCCTCCAGTACGGGCATGAGTCTTCCGTCGATTTCGACTGCCGTAACGCAGGCGGCGTGCTCTGCGAGCTCTGCCGTCAGGACGCCGATGCCGGGTCCAATCTCGATGACCATATCTTCACTGTCGATTCCTGCGCCTCCCACGATGCGTTCGAGCACGTTCCTGTCGGTGATGAAGTTCTGACCCAGACCTTTCGATGGCTGCAAACCGTACTTTTCTCTGATTGCTCTGACCGTCCCCGGTGAAGACAGATCCATTACTCTCCCTCCTCCGAGTCAGGAATGTAGATGGTTTCCCCCGGTTTTGTCAGTTTGAGTTTTTCTCTGGCCAGATCCTCGAGGTTTTCCTCGTCGTTCATATCCTTGATTTCTTCCTTCATCTGCTCCTGCTGCGCCTTGAGCTGTTCCTGTTTCTTGAGGGCTTCCCGCTCCTCGCTTTTGAGTTTCAGAATGTCAACGACAGACAGGCACAGAAACAGAACGAGAAGCGCCGCCACGGCGACAACCAGCAGCCTGCGTCTGCTCTGTTTTTTTCTGAGGGCGCGCTTGCGCCTCAGCTTACGCTCATCGCTCGCGGTCTGCTCACGCTCTTCTTCCGCCTGTACTTGCTCCCTTTTTTCGATGCGCTGCTGCCGCGCTTCGTCCATATCAATGACGCGGCTGCTCTTCTTGAATTGTCTGCTTCTGCTTTTTCTTTTCGCCATGGCTTCTCTTCTAATCCCTTCCTTATTTCAGACGTTATCTTGCCGGAAGATAATTCCTCGGATTCCTGAAAGACCCGTTGTCTTTGACACCAAAGTGGATGTGGCTTCCGTAACTGTGCCCCGTGTTCCCTGCCTCCGCAATGTGCTGTCCCTGGAACACCTTGTCTCCTCGATTCACGAGCAGGGCGCTGTTGTGAGCGTAATACGTCTGGATACCGTTCTCGTGGTCGATGATGACGAGTTTTCCGTAGCCTCCCTGCCAACCTGCATGGATGACTGTGCCGCCATCTGCTGCCAGCACGTCATTGCCGGTCCGGCATCCCATATCAATGCCATCATGATGACGTCCCCAGCGCCACTTGAACTCTGAGGTTACCGTGAAGGTTCCGTCGTAAGCCGGCCAGATGAAGGTTCCCGTTCCTGTCGTTGGCGGTCTTTCCTTCGTTCCCACCAGAACCACCTTGTCGACCGGTTCCTTCTCCACTTCGCTCTTCAGGTTCTGTATATCTACAACTTCACCGTTGATCGAGACAGTCTTGTCCACGAGGAGACTTTTGCCTTTCTTACCTTCGCGGGAAACTTCCGTGACTCCTTCGTACATCTCATCATCGGCTTTCTTAATGGTTTTATAAGCTGTCTTCTCTTCGTGAGACCTTGTTTCCGTGATTCTGACAGTCAGGAGCGGCGCGATTTCTTTGATGACAATCGTGCTGCCGACCTTGAGCTGTTCATCGGTCAGGTTGTTGTCGGCGATGATCTGTTCCTTGGTCGTGCTATGGTTCTCGGCAATGCTGTCGAGGGTTTCTCCGTTCTCCACTGTGTGAACAGTCTCCTTCTCTGTTTCGGTGCAGAGTTTCTTCACCAGCGCTTCCTGCGAGAGGACATCGTTCATCGGCGTGTTGCTCTCTCTGAATTCCACGTTTTCGACAATCACAGCTTCATCGATCACCGTTCCTTCGTCATGATTTGCATACTTGTCCTGAATGTTCTGCAGCACGCCGGCGGCAGTATCCTTGTCTTTGACCGCACCGGCTTTCCGCCCGTCGATGTACATGCCGACGGCTTTAACGTTGATATCACCCAGATAAGACAGTCTCTGCAGTACGCCGTCCTGGGAGTCGATCACAACATCTTTGTTGCCTGTGAAGACCCGCTTGAAGCTGATATCATCCCTGGCGTCCAGCGCGACAGTCATATCTTTCTCTTCCGTCAAGGCATCCTGGACCATCGCTGTGATCTGCAGTACGTCATCCTTGTTCTTGACGTAGCCCAGTTTCTTGTCACCATAGGAATACTCGTACGCCATGAAGTAGTTGACGATACCTGCTGCCCCCACAACGAATACGAGAATCAGTGAAAGGGCAATGAGCAGCGGCTTTTTCTGCCTGTCGCAGAAAGCGAATGCGCTCATCATTTTTTTATATGGACGGCTGTTCTGTCTCCGTTTTTTTCTTATCTCGCTGAGGTGCGCTGCCGTCACTCTGGCTTCCGCTTTGATCCTCTCGTTTTCTTCGAGGAGCTTCTGTTTCTCCTCCTCCGTCTCCGCCGCGTTGATTTCAGCACGCTTGGCAAAGCCCAGGAACTCCTTCAAAGAGAAGGATGATACTGGCTTGATCTCCGTCTTTACGGTCGTGCCGTGGACGTTGACGATGCCGCCGCCCAGCTCTGCGGATTTACGTGCGAGTCTGCGCTGCCGTTTGATCTCAGCGCGCTCTTCCTTCTGCTTTCTGAGGTTCTCGCGCTGCTCCGCCTGCAGACGATCTATTTCTTTTCTGGTCTTCTGCTCTTCTTCCCTGAGCCGCTGGGCTTCTTCTCTTCTTCTGGCCGCAGCTTCCGCCCTGACCAGTCTCTCCTGTTCCCGCTCAAGTCTGGCTTCTTCTTTTCTCTGGGTCTCGGCTCTCTGCCGTTCCATGGCGGCTGCGATTTTCTGCTGCCGTTCCTGCTCTCTCTTCTTCCTGAGCTGCGCCCATTTTTCCTCCTGGGCGTGCATGGTCCTGTTGAGCTCTGACTGTATCTCCGCCTTGTGCAGGTTCCGCTTCATCCGGGCGGCACGTTTCTCCGCTTCCAGCAGTGCCTTCCGCTTCTCGGCCGCCTCTGCCCGCTTCTGCTCCAGTCGCTCTTTGGCTTCCTTTTCTTTTCTGATTGCGTCCTCGATAATCGCCCGGCTTTCCTCGCGGGTGCGTGAAAGAATTTCGGAGACTTCCGGTTCCTTCTTCTCCGCTTCCTTCCGGACGACTTCTTCGGCCGCGCGCGCAGCCTCGTTGTCGATTGCCGTTGCATCAGAAGCAGCCCCTTCCCTTTCGGCCTGTTTCGCAGGCGTGGCAGGGGTTCCGTATACCTTCTGAGCCTGGGCCTTGAGCTGTTCAATCTGCTCCTTCAGTTTCTGCACGTCGTGATATGCTTTTTTGACGGCATCATCGTGAATGGCCTGCTCGAGTTTTATTCTGTTTTCAGAAGTTCCTTTATCTTCTGTTGGGTGATTTCCCTGTGGCATGGGCACCTTTCTCCCGTTTCAAGCATTCCCGTGTCTTTGCATTTCGGACATTCGTACCTGACGTCCATGTAATCCAGTTCGAACCCGTTGTCTGTGAGCAGGAATGCCCGTTGGGCGCTAATGTCTTCTATCTGTTCTCTAAGGTTCTCTATGGTTTCCTTTTTATCGATTCGATCCGAGACCACGATTCTCGAAAGCCCCGCTCCGAGACGGTTCTCTTCTTCGTCCAGCTGCCTGATCTGCGGCAGTTTGGCATAGACTTCCGCGCGGCGGACTTCCGCTTCTTTCTCCTCCTTCTCCCGAAGCAGTTCGTAGTATCTGGAGATGTCCGCGCTGCTCACGTCGTTCGCAGATTCCTTTCCTCCGCGGCCGTCAGCCGCCCAGCTCGCGAGAACTTTGTTGATATAATTGATGTTAGGATTCGAGATTCCGGTCGTCTTGCCGCAGGCCTCCAGAATGGTCTCCAGGCTGAAGCCCATCTCATCGAACCACTGGTCCATGATGCGCTTTTCTTCCTCGGTCCAGTTCCTCGTCCATCCCAGCGCTTTGAAGATGCGCCTGTAATCGGCAGATCTCTCCTCCATGCGGCCAATGTGCTCCTGGAGATCCTCGATGGTCCTGTGTCCCTCGCTGACCCAGTTTCTGATCACGGCCTCAATGTATTTGATCGTCTTCTTCTTTTTTCCCGCGCAATATTCCACTGCAAAGGCTACAAATTCCGGTTCGATGCCAAAGTCGTTGATCCAGGAGTCGACTTCTCCCATCTCGGTCCCGCTGATCACGCGGCCGAGAGCCTGTTCGATTCTGCTGAACATCTCCCGGTATTCTGTGTTCGCCATCCGGTTTCCCAGACCCTGTTCCGCGGCAGTCACCGCGCTGTCTTCATGGCTTCCGTAGAGCATGTTCTTGAGCATGATAAACTCAACGTCGTACTCAAGCGGATTATCCGGAGACCTTTTGATCTTCCGGATGATGCCCATCTTCTCCCAGTAAGTCCAGGCCTTCAGCACATCCTCAATGTCCAGAGACAACTGCTTGGCGATGTCCTCGTTGCTGAATTCCACGCCAAGATCCGAATACATCTGCGCGAAGAGGTACACCTTGACATAGTCTCCTGGAGCGGACACCATATACTCATTTATGAACATATTCTCCACCTGCGTATCAAGCAGAAAATAGTCTTTTGTCTTTTCTCTGTAAAAACTCATCTTTTAGAATTCGCTGAAGTTCCCGCTGCCGGCGCTGTCTACGAATTTGGTGATCTTGTCGAGCCACGCAACTTTGACAGTTCCTGTCGGGCCGCTCCTCTGCTTGGCGATGATGACCTCACACTCGCCCGGCGCATCTGTATTCTCGTTATAGTATTCATCCCTATAGAGGAAGAGTACGATGTCCGCGTCCTGCTCTATGGAACCGGAATCCCGCAGGTCCGAAAGCATCGGCCTGTGGTCGGTCCTCTGCTCCGGATTTCTCGAAAGCTGCGAGAGCACAATGACCGGACAGTTCAGTTCTCTGGCCAGCAGCTTCAGATTTCTGGAGATCACGGAAATTTCCTGTGTCCTCGAATCGAGAGACCTTCCTTCCGGATTCATCAGCTGCAGGTAGTCGATGATAATCAGATCGAGCTTCTTCTCGGCTTTGAGCCTTCTGCACTTGCTCTTCATCTCCATGATGCTGATGCCGGCCGTGTCGTCGATGAAAATCTCTGCACCCGAGAGAACTTCCAGGGCGACGTTTACGTCATCCCAGTCGCGCCGCTCGAGTCTTCCGGTCTTCAGCTTCTGCATCTCCACCTTTGATTCCATGGCGAGCAGTCTCTGACCCAGCTGCTCCTTGGCCATCTCCATACTGAACACCATTACTGACGCGCCGCCTTTGATTGCCGCGTTGAGGGCCAGCGACAGCGCGAAAGCGGTCTTACCCATGGCCGGCCTGGCGGCCAGGATGATGAGGTCGGATCGCTGCAGGCCTGATGTCTTTGCATCGAGATCCTTGAATCCGGTGGTTACGCCGGTGAGTCCGTCCTTGAGTTTCGAAGCTTTGTCGATGGCGTCGATGTTGCTGAGGAGAACGTCCTTCAGCGGCACGTACACGCCCTTCTGCCGCGACTGGGAGATTTCGAAGATTCCGTTCTCCGCGTAGTCCAGCAGCTGGCCTGCGTCCATGCTCTTGTCGTAACCTTTGGTCACGATTTCGTCTGCCTTGTCGATGAGTCTTCTGATGGCTGCCTTCTCCGCAACGATCTTCGCGTACTCCGCCGCATTGGCAGTCGTTGGCGTCGTCGACGAAAGTCCTGCCACGTAGGCTCTTCCTCCGACCATCTCAAGAGATCCGCGCTTGTCCAGTTCCTCGGAAACAGTCAGCGCGTCCACGGGCGCATTCTTCTTGCTCAGTTCATATATGACGCTGAAGATCTCCTTGTGATTCGGATCATAAAAATCCTCAGCTCTGATTTCTTCCACGACGTCGAACAGCGCGTCCTTCGACAGAAGCGCCGCTCCCAGCACGGATCTCTCCGCGTCGGGATTGTGGGGAGGTATTCTCTCTTCCATTACACTGTTACCTTCACTCTAATCTTCGCCGAAACGTCCTGATACAGTTTGACGATTACCTGGCTTGTTCCAGCCTGCTTGATCGGCCCTTCCGGCATTTCGATCTTCTTTTTATCTATCGTGATCCCTTCCTGATCCTGAAGGGCTTTTGCCACATCCATAGAGGTAACGGATCCGAAGAGCTTGCCGTTCTCTCCGCCCTTGGACGGGACGATCAGAACGATCTTCTCCAGTTCGTCCGCTCTCTCCTGGGCGGCAGCTTTTTCCTCCGCCCGTTTTTCTTCCGCCAGCGCCTTCTGCTTTTCCAGGTTTCTTACGTTCCCCTGCGTGGCTTCCTTGGCGAGTCCTTTCGGAATAAGCATGTTGCGTGCGTAGCCGTCGCTGACTTTCACCACGTCGCCTGCTTTTCCTGTTCCTTTCACGTCCTTCAATAGGATGACAACCATTTGTGACCTCCTGTTACTCTGATCAACACTTTATTATATCCCACTATTGTGTCGTTTCTGTGGTTTTGATGTATTCTTCTATCTGCGCCAGGATCTCTTCCGGCGGCAGATCTGTCTTCGTACCGGCAGTGTTCATGTGACCGCCGCCTCCAAAGTTCTCCATGATGGCCTGCACGTTCATATTCCCCAGGGATCTGGCGCTGACAACGGTCTTGCCTTCTGCGTCTCTTCCTGCAACAAAGCTGGCTACGGTGCCTTTGATTGTCAGCAGTTCGTCCGCCACTTGAGAGTTGACGATCTGCGTGTTGATCGACTGGCCTCTGCAGATGGACATGGCGATACCGCCTTCCAGGATCCTTGCATTCACGATACCATTAGCCCTGTTGATGAAGCTGTCCGGCGACTCCTGGAAATATCTTCTGACTCTGGAGAGATCCGCACCGGACCGCCTGAGCCATGACGCTGCTTCGAAGGTCCTGACGCCTGCTTTCACAGCGAACCGGTTCGTGTCGAGCATGATGCCCGCCATAAGCGCGTCGGCCTCGAATCTGGAAAGGGATTTCTTGTCCAGCCTGTACTGGAGCATCTCCGTGACAAGCTCCGATGCGGATGATGCGTAGGATTCCAGATATGATAAGCTCGGATTCGCGAAGGCGTCTTCCGCCTTTCTGTGGTGATCGATGATGGCCAGACGTTCCACCTTGTCGATGAGCTCTGCTGATTCCACGAGCATCCGTCTGTGGGTGTCTACAACAACGACAAGCGAATTATCCTCGACCATTTCCATGGCCCGTTCTGCGGTCACGAACTGATAGTCGTCCGTCTTTCTGGCATCCGCCACCATATCGATCATGGTCTCATTGTACTCGCCGAGCAGTATGAAGGCGTCCTTGTTGACGGATTTGGCCAGCCGCGAGACGCCGATTGCCGCGCCGAAACTGTCCATATCCGGATTCTTGTGTCCCATGATGAAGATTCTCGAAGACTGCTCCATCAGCGTGGCAAGGGCGTGACCGATGATACGGGACTTTCCTTTGTTGCTCTTCTCCACGCTCTGGGTGCGTCCGCCGTAGTATTCGAAACTGCGGCCTTCCTTGATAACCGCCTGGTCTCCGCCGCGGCCGAGTGCCATGTCCAGCGCTTCCTGGGCGTAGTCGTCCAATTTGACCAGGCTGTCTTTGCCGACACCCAGCCCAATACTCAAGGTAACCGGAAAGTCTGTCGGACTCTCGATCTGTCTGGCGCTGTCGAGAATGGAGAACTTGTCCTCCACCAGCGCTTCGTAGTTCCTGTGGGTGATGGCCAGCTCATACATGTTCTCTCTGTACCGGACAATCATGGCTTCCATGCCCGCTGCCCAGCTTCTGATGAGTTTGTCGATGTTCACTCTGACATTGCTGTCGCTGTCATCGCTCGAGCCGGAAATGATCTCGTCGAAGTTATCCACGTTGACGAGCATCATATAGACGCGGTCATCCTTGTAGCGCTCCTTGAGTTCTTCATAGGCGGTGATATCCGTGAAGTGCAGGATAATCGATGCGTCCTCTCTCACTTCGTCGTCTTCTTCTCCTCCGCCGAGAAACGCGCAGCCGATGCGGAAGGTCTTATCGTTCCGCTGGATGTAGAGCGGCTCTTCGCTTTTGGCCGCTTCAACGAATTCAGGCATCTTGATACCCGTCAGCGCGAAGATGTCGTAATCGATGATCCCGTCGTATTTGAATACTTCTGTTATTTTCTTACTGGCTCTTGTCACCTTGCCCTGGGCATTCACGATGCACATCGGCAGGGGTGAATAATAGGCCAGCAGCCTCTCGATTCGTCCTACGTACATTTACTTCTCCTAAAAAATGCGCACAATAAGGCATATTATCGTAACGTATATTATAACAAAAGCACGGACGCATTGCAAAACCTCCGGATTCTGAAAAATCCATAAGAATTCTCCCGTCTCCGGGCAATAAAAAGGAGCGGTGTCCCGCTCCTCGTTTCTGCTTTTCCTGTCTGAGTTTAGTCAGCGATGTAAGGCATCAGGGCAACGACTCTTGCCTTCTTGATGGCCTTGGTGACTTCTCTCTGATGGATCGAACAAGTTCCCGTGATTCTTCTCGGAAGGATCTTACCTCTTTCGGTAACGTACTTCTTCAGAGTATCCACGTCTTTATAATCAATCTTCTTGTCCTTATCGGCGCAGAACTGGCATACCTTTTTTCTTCTCATGCCGCCGCGTCTCTTGTTATCAAAAGCCATGATATTGCTCTCCTCTCTTTCAAGATTCCGTTTCTAGAACGGGATGTCATCATCCTGCAGGGATGTGAATCCGCCCGGTACATCAATCTCCTCCTGCGGGGCGCTCTGTGCCGGTGCCTGCTGGCCGAAGCCTGCCGGCTGGCTGTCAAAAGCGGCCTGATGGCCGAAGCCGCCCTGGCTCTGTCCCTGACCCTGCTGCCCGCTGCTCAGGAATTCCACGTTGGACGCGATGACGTCCGTTGTATAGACGGTTCTGCCTTCTTTCTCGTAGCTGCCTGTCTGGATTCTGCCGGTAATGGCGACCCTGCGGCCCTTCGCAAGATATCTGTCGCAGTTCTCTGCCTGCTTGCCGAAGACTACGATCGGAATGAAGCTCGTTCTCTGCTTGTCGCCGTAACCATCGTTGACTGCAATCGTAAATCTGCAGATTGCTGTCTGGTTGGCGCCGGTGGAATATCTGAGTTCCGGATCTCTGGTCAGGTTCCCAATCAGATTAACGTTGTTCATAATGTTCCCCCTTTATTACTTCTCATCCTTATTGTCAATAAGGTGTCTCATGACGTTGTCTGAAATCTTGAGTCTTCTGTCGAGTTCCTTCGGCAGTGTCGGCTCAGCCTTGAATTCGATGACAACGTAGTATCCTTCAGACTTCTTCTTGATCGGATACGCGAGCTTTCTCATTCCCCATACGTCTACATTTCCGACTTCACCTTCAGAAGCGATGATCTCCTTAACTGCTTCGATCGTAGCTTCCTTCTTCTCGTCTTCCAGTGCAGGATCGATGATGAACAATACCTCATAGTTAGTCATATTTTTCACCTCCTTGTGGACTGAATGGCGATGCCTCTTGTGCATCGCAAGGATCTGCACGCGAAATTGCGCGCTCGTATATTATACATGAAACTCCTGTGAAATCAAGAGTTTATTTCCACTTCTCAAAGGGCGTTATTTCAGCTTTTCCAGCTGGGCGTTGTGGCTCGCGCTGATGACCTTGTAGAAGTAGGTGACCTTCTTCGCCACCTTCACGTTCCAGGCGCCGTCCGCTGCGTACGTCCGGTTGACGGCCGCGATGGTCTTGCCCTTGTAGTAGGCTCCGCCCGGGCTCAGATAGCTGTTGGCCAGGGCCCTGCCCACGGTCCGCAGGCACTCGTTGATGGACGAAAAGCCTTTGGCTCCATACCCGCACACGTTGTTCTTTCGGAACTGCGCGGTTCCGTAGGCGCTCTCATGGGAGGCGATGGCCAGAAGAAACAGGCAGTTCAGGTTGTACTCCTGCTCCAGCTGATAGAGCGTCTCCTCCGTGCCGACCAGTTTGTGTCGGGTCACCAGCTTCAGGTCGTCCACCGTAACGCCGCTTGGAACGCTCATGTCCATGGACTGGACCTGGGCGTAGCTGTAGGCCGGGATCTCCTCCTGCTCGATGACGTAATCGACCGTCCGCTTCCGCAGGGTATTCGCCAGGTCGATCTCCTGAGCTGACGCGTTCTTCTCCTCCGCGATGGCAATCGCCGCTTCCTTGGAATCGGACTCCAGCCGGTTCATGCCCAGCCACAGCGCCAGAAGCAAAAGCAGAACTGTCAGCAGGGTTCCGGCCGCGACGAGCAGCAGCGTCCTCCTGGTCCAGCCCGGTCCATTCACTTGTAAATCATTGTACTTCGCGGGCTCACTCATCGGTCGGAATCTCCAGTTCTCCCAGTATTGACTGCATGATCTCATCGTTTAGGATCATTCGCCAGCCGCCGTATCCGTCCTCTTCCATCGGCAGATACACTACGTTCTCGTAGGTTGGCTCTCCGCTGGCGGTCTTTTCAATCTGATCCAGGTATAGATCGAGACATTTCTTGTTCAATTTTTCTTTGTTGACAACGTCCTCGCTGTAGAGATTGTCCGTCACGTACTGGTAGGATGCTTTCTGGTAGTCGTCCATGATACCGCTGAAATCGCAGTTTCTGACTTTGACCTCGACAACAGCAACGCTGCCCTTCGCTGCGGAATCTATCATCTCATAGGAAAAATTCCGGAAAAGAGCCTCCTCCATCCGGTCCATTTCCTCGTCGGTACCTTTGACGTTCTCGAGGAAGTTGACGTAACGGTTGTCCATATACATCATGACCGTCTGCTGTTCCCCGCCCGCCAAATCGCGTAAAAAAGCGTCCGCCGCTTCCCACGGCTCACTTTCGGACATAGCAGAAGCGCCGCCGGAAATGGCGGTCGCGATCAGTACCGATACAATTGTGCCGATGAGTCCATTCATGCTGCGCTTACCTGCTTTTGCATATTACTTCCAAAGTTTCTCCGGGTAGTCGCCCTTGTCCTTTTTCGCCTGGAGTTCGTCGTGGACGCTCTGCCAGTCCTCCTTGTAGGTGACGCCGCACCACTTATCGTGACACGGCAGGACCTTGACGCGGGCCTTGCCGCCTTTGATCAGTTTGTCGACGGTGCGCGGCAGCAGATACTCGCTCTTCAGCGGATTCTTCGGAACTTCCTCCGCGAAGAACGCGTCGATACCAGCCTTCAGTTCGTCGATCATACTGGCGGTAAATCCCCAGAAGTTCATGGAGACCAGCGTATCCTCCGGCAGCACGTGCCAGGTTTCCCCGTCGTCCTCCGTGTAGCAGATGCCTTCCGGCTGACGCTGGATCTTCGTCCGTTCCGTGATGACTTTGAGGTCTCCGTTCTCGTCCATCTCGCAGACACCTCTGGCCACGTGGCCATTTTCGGTGATCGTGTTCTTGAGCACATAACCTGCCATGCAGTACTGGTATACATCTGTATCCTCATGCTCCGTCAGGTATTCGTAGACGCTGACAAATCCGCCCGGACCGTAATAGTCGTCCGCGTTGATGACAGCGAACGGTCCGTCGATCAGATCTCTGCAAGCCAGAATGGCGTGGGAGGTTCCCCACGGTTTTTCTCTTCCCTCCGGGATCTCGTACCCTTCCGGAATGTCCTTCAGGTCCTGATAAGCATATTCTATATCCATGAAACGACCCGCCCTCTCGTCGACGAGTTCTCTGAAGATATCTCTGTGTTCCTCGCGAATGACGAAGATGACTCTGTCGAACCCGGCCATCATGGCGTCATAAAGAGAGAAATCAAGGATGATTTCTCCTGCGTCGGTGATCTTGTCCACCTGCTTCAGCCCGCCGTATCTCGATCCCATTCCTGCGGCCATTATAACCAGTGTCGGTTTACTCGCCATTTGTCTATCTCCTTCTGCTACGTTTTGAATTTCTGTCCAGTTATTGTATAATCAGCATAGTATATATTAACAAGGAATGATTATGAACGCAAATTTGATTGTCGTAACCGGCTGCTTCGGCGCACCCGTTGCAGAGAAGGCCCGCGAGCTGTCGGCCCAGCACGGTCTGCCGCTGGTGGACCTGGATAAGGAAATAGAACGACGCGACGGCCGGTCCATCAAACGCCTTGTCATGATGAACGGCGAACACGGCTACCGAAACCAGGAATTCGAGGTGCTGCAGGAGCTGTCCGATGCCGGCGCTGCCTGCGTGGTGGCCTGCGGCGACGGCGTCCTCTACGATGACGACTCCCGCAATATCATCCTCGCAAACGAGCTGGTCATTGCAGGAGAGGATTTGACAACCGACGAACTCTGGACGCATGCAAAAGCAATCACTGACAGCTACCATGCTTTCATGAGTTTCGGTTCAGAAGAAGAGAAACAGGCAGCCTTTGCTGATCTGATACAAAGACAGCGGGCCCTGATAGAAGGAGTAAAGAAATGATACAAGACAGAATCACAACTTCCGGCGAAGCCGCCATCAGAACGGGACAGGCCATGATCGCCGCCGCCATGACAGCCCCGAAGGGCAACGGCGTCGACGATGTGGAGGGCGTTCTCCTCACCGGAGAAGACAAGGACATCCTGGCCGATCATATGCGCGATATCGCTGCCGAGACCGGGGAAGATTTCTACGCACGCGACGCGGGGAATGTGGACAACAGCTACTGCGTCGTCATCCTCTGGGCGAAGCACGCGCCGCTGGGCCTGACCAACTGCGGGCTCTGCGGATTCAAAAACTGCGGCGCCAACAAGAAAGCCGGCGCTGTGTGTGCGTTTAACGTGACCGATCTTGGCATCGCCGTCGGCTCTGCCGTTTCGCTGGCTGCGGATCACCGCATGGACAACCGCGTGCTCTTCTCGGCAGGCAAAGCCGCCGCCCGTATGGGACTCTTCGGCGAGGAAGTCAAGGTGTGCTACGGCATTCCGCTCTCCGTTTCCTCAAAGAGTGTATTCTTCGACCGGGGCCCGGGAGACGTGAAATTCTAGGCGTGTTATCTGAATACAAAGCAGGAGATAGATTATGAAACTCATCCGCAACATCCCCGCCGCCGTGAAGGTATTCGGAGATGTGATTCGCTACAACAAGTATAAATCGCTGATAGACAATGCAAAGGCATCTGGTGATTTTGATGAAGAACGCCGCCTGATTCTGGAAGCAACCTCCACCTTCGGACCGAAGATCGTGGAACAATTCGGCTGTGACCTGCATGTGCACGGCGAAGAGAATATCCCGGCAGAAGGTCCTGTCGTCCTCTTCCTGAATCACCAGAGTTACGCGGATATTCCGATCATGTTCGCTGTCTTCCGGAAATTCCAGTTCGGATTCGTCGCCAAGCAGTATCTGGCGAAAGCGCCGATTCTTGGCGGCTGGATGCCGCGCATCCGGAGCGTGTTCATCGAAAACGACTCCCCGCGGGAGGCGCTGAAGGCCATCAACCGTGGAATCGACTATATCAACGATGGTTTTTCCCTGGCAATCTGCCCGGAAGGAACAAGAAGCAAAGGCCCGACGGTCGGTCCGTTCATGAAAGGCGCCATTAAGCTCGCCACCAAACCAGGTGTACCGATCGTGCCGGTCGCTCTGAACGGCACCTACCGCATGCTGGAGGAAACGGGCGTCGTCAGCCCTGCCCGGGTCGATGTGAAAGTGTTCCCTGCCATTCCGACTGCAGGCATCTCCCGCCAGGAGGAAAAAGAAATCGGCGACCGGGTCGAACGGCTCATCCGCGATGGCGTGGCGGAACTGGCTGCGCTGCAGGAATAGCAGCAAACAGAGTCTAAAAAAAGAAGTGCCGCAGCACTTCTTTTTTCAATGCTTTGTATTTCGTCTGCTCAGCCAAGTCCTAATCCAAACTTGTCTCTGACGCGCTTCATGACTGGCTCTGCGATGGCGGACGCTCTTTCCGCGCCGTCGTTCAGAACTCTGATGAGCTCCTCGGAGTGGCGGATTTCTTCGTAGTTCTTTTTGATTGGAGCCAGCGCTTCCTGGGTGACGGCCACGAGTTCTTTCTTCAGGTCGCCGTATCCTCTCCAGTTCTGGTTGGCCAGAATC
Organism: Clostridia bacterium; assembly: GCA_024689085.1. Taxonomy (GTDB): domain Bacteria; phylum Bacillota; class Clostridia; order Peptostreptococcales; family Anaerovoracaceae; genus Lentihominibacter. The sequence goes on from JAILDT010000054.1 coordinate 32,794, forward strand.
TCATCGACGGATACACCGCTGAAGGCGCTGTAGATGTTGAGCAGATTGCTCACGCCCGGCTTGTTCACCGGATCGAATCTCAATTCGCCGTCGGAGTCTGTGGTTGCTCTCATGATGGACTTCTTGATTTTGCTGTCCTCGTCCAGAAGAGAGATGCGGGAGTGGATATTCTCCGCACTCTTGCTCATCTTCGATTCCGGATCGTCAAGCGCCATGACGCGGGCGCCTTCCTTCATGAAGCGTCCGTCCGGGACCACGAAGGTCTCGCCGTATTTGTTGTTCACGCGGATGGCGATGTTTCTGGCTAGCTCGATGTGCTGCTTCTGATCATTTCCGACAGGAACCACATCCGTATCATAGAGAAGAATGTCCGCTGCCATGAGGACCGGATAGACCAGCAGTCCTGTGCCGACGGATTCATTGCCGCCGCTTTTGGCTTTGAACTGGGTCATTCTGGAGAGCTCGCCTGTATAGCAGTTGCAGCAGAGGACCCAGCCCAGTTCCGCATGCTCGCTGACCTGTGACTGCACGAAGATGATGGACTTCTTCGGGTCAACGCCGATGGCCATGTACAGGGCCGCCACGTCAAGAATGTGCTCCCGCAGTTCCTTCGGGTCCTGGGGAACAGTGATTGCGTGTTCATCGACAATGCAGTAAATGCATTCGTGATCCTCCTGCAGTTCAACAAACTGCTTGAGGGCGCCGAGGTAATTACCAATGTGTATGTTTCCTGTCGGCTGTACGCCTGAAAAAACTCTCTTCATGTCCTGCTGTTCTCCTTAAATATCGAATTTGGTCTGTTCTGTTCCGTCGTCTTTAGCGGCTTCCGCCTGTTTTTTTTCGGCCTTCGTTTTTTCCTTTTCCGCCTTTGCTTCGGCGGCGCGTTTTTCGGCCTTTTTCTTCTGCCTCTGCTTCTGGGCCTGTTCCGCCAGCTCGGCTCTCTCTTCCTCGTTGATCACTTTGGACATGGAGATGATTTCAATATCGTCTCCGACCCGCATGATTTTGACGCCCTGGGTGGCGCGTCCGAGGCGGGAGATATCCTTCGCGGCGATCCGGATGATCGTACCCTTGGAATTGATGAGCATGACCTCGTCGTTGTCGTCCACGACAACGGCGCCGATCAGGTGCCCCGTCTTCTTGAACTTGCTCTTGTCGTAGGTCAGAAGGCCCTTGCCGCCTCTTGCCTGAATCTTGTACTCCTCGACGGCTGTGCGCTTGCCGTAGCCTTTGCTCGTCACGACGAGAAGTTCTTCACCCGGCTGTACCAGCTGCATGGCGACGACCTCATCATCGTCGTCCAGGTTGATGGCTCTGACGCCGCCGGCGTTTCTTCCCATCGGCCGGACGTCCTGCTCGCTGAAGCAGATGCACTTGCCGTTCTTCGTGATGATGATGACGTTATCTGTACCAGACGTCTGCTTGATCTCTACCAGCTCGTCGCCATCCTTTAAGGAAATGGCGATGAGTCCGCTCTTGCGGTTCGTGTCGAAGGCTGAAATCGCCGTCTTCTTGATGGTGCCTTTCTTGGTCACGCAGATCAGGAACTTATCATCGCTGAAATCGCGGAACGGAATGATAGCGGAAATGCGTTCCCGCTGCATCAGGTTCAGGAAGTTGGCCGCATTGGCTCCCTTGGCTGTCCTGTTGGCCTCCGGAATTTCGTATGCCCTGATCTTGTAGACCTTGCCCATGTTGGTGAAGAACATGAGGTGGTCGTGGGAGGATGTCATGATGAGATCCCAGACGAAATCGTCATCACGCGTTGTCAGGCCGGTGATGCCTTTGCCTCCTCTCTTCTGCGTTCTGTATGTATCGGCAGCGACTCTCTTCAGGTATCCTCTGTGGGTCAGTGTGATAGCGACCTGCTTCTCTTCGATCAGATCTTCTTCATCCATTTCATCCACAGCGGCCAGAATCTTCGTCCTTCTCTTGTCGCCCCACTTCTTCTTGATCTCCAGAAGCTCGTCACGGATGACGCCCATCAGGAGTTTCTCATCTGCCAGAAGACTCTTATAGTATGCGATTCTGTTGCAGAGTTCTTCATACTCTGCTTCCAGCTTTTCGCGCTCCAGTCCCTGCAGACGGGCTAGTCTCATGTCGAGGATGGCCTGAGCCTGCTTCTCGGAGAGGCCAAAGCGTTTCATGAGTTTTTCCTTGGCGTCGTTGTAACTTTCACGGATCGTCTTGATGACTTCGTCGATATTGTCGAGGGCGATGCGCAGACCTTCTACGATGTGGGCCCTTGCCTCCGCCTTCTCCAGGTCGAACTGTGTCCGTCTTGTCACGACATCCTTCTGGTGCTTCAGGTATTCTTCGATAATCTGCTTCAGGTTGAGGACCTTCGGTCTGCCGTCGACGATGGCCAGCATGATCATGCTGTAGTTTTCCTGCAGTGAGGTGTGCTTATAGAGCTTGTTGAGCATTACCTGCGGATGCGCCGTCGCCTTCAGTTCGATGACGATGCGGATGCCCTTTCTGTTGGACTCGTCGCGGATCCCTGAAATACCTTCGAGTTTTTTATCCCTGACCAGTTCGCCGATGCGCTCGAGCATTCTGGCCTTGTTTACCTGATACGGAATCTCCGTTACGATGATCTGGGATTTGCCGCGGCTGGTCTCTTCGATTTCGCAGACAGAGCGGACGACGCATTTGCCCTGCCCTGTTCTGTAGGCTTCCTGGAATCCCTTCTTGCCCAGGATCTGGGCGCCTGTCGGAAAGTCCGGTCCCTTGACGATCTTGATCAGGTCTTCGACGGTGCATTCTTCATCGTCGATGCCGCATTCGATCATCTTGACGCAGGCGTCAATGGTCTCAGTGAGATTGTGCGGCGGAATGGAGGTCGCCATACCGACGGCGATACCGTTGCTGCCGTTGATGAGCAGGTTCGGCACGCGGGATGGCAGAACGACTGGTTCCAGTTCTTCCTCATCGAAGTTCGGAACCATGTCCACCGTGTTCTTGTCGATGTCGCGGATCATCTGCAGCGCGAACGGCGTCATGCGCGCTTCTGTATAACGCATGGCCGCAGCGCCGTCGCCGTCGATGGATCCGAAGTTGCCGTGACCATCTATGAGCGGATATCTGGTCGCAAAAGGCTGCGCCAGTTTGACCATCGCTTCATAGATGGAGCTGTCGCCGTGCGGATGGTATTTACCCATGACGTCGCCGACGATACGGGCGGATTTTCTGTGCGGTTTGTCCGGCGTGATCCCCAGGCCGTTCATGCCGAAGAGGATCCTTCTGTGTACCGGCTTGAGTCCGTCCCTGACATCAGGAAGGGCTCTGCCCACGATGACGCTCATGGCGTAGTCGATGTAGGAGTTCTTCATCTCATCGTGGATCTCGTGCTGTATCATTCTCTGATCTTCGAGTAAGCTGTTCTTCGTCACTTAAGATGCCCTCCTTTCCTTAAACGTCGATCGTCGCGTACACCGCGTGGTCTTCAATGAACTTCTTGCGCGGAGGAACTTTGTCGCCCATGAGCGTCGTGAACATTTCATCCGCTGCATTGGCATCTTCCAGTGTGATCTGGATGAGCGTCCGCTTGCTGTAGTCCATGGTGGTTTCCCAGAGCTGTTCCGGGTCCATCTCGCCGAGGCCCTTATAGCGCTGGATGTCGTATTTGCTTCCCTTCAGCGTCGCCAGGAGTTCCTCCTGTTCTCTGTCGGAATATGTGTAGTAAACTTCCTTACCCTTCTTGACCTGAAAGAGCGGCGGCTGCGCCGCGTAAACGAAGCCGTTCTCGATGAGCGGCGTCATGTACCGGTAGAAGAAGGTGAGGAGCAGTGTCCTGATGTGGGCTCCGTCCACGTCTGCATCGGTCATGATGATAATCTTGTGGTAACGGAGTTTTGAAAGATCAAATTCCTGTCCGATACCGCAGCCGAAGGCTGTGATCATGTTCTTGATCTCCTCCGAACTGAGTACTTTATCGATTCTGGCTTTTTCCACGTTGAGGATCTTTCCGCGCAAAGGCAGGATGGCCTGACGTTTTCTGTCTCTGCCGTCCTTGGCGCTGCCGCCCGCGGAGTCACCCTCTACCAGGAAAATCTCGGAGATCTCCGGATTCTTTTCGGAGCAGTCCGCCAGCTTGCCCGGCATGGAGTTGCCCTCGAGGAAGGACTTCCTTACAGACTTCTTCGCCTTTTGGGCGGCCATTCTCGCTCTGGCCGCGTCCAGACATTTCTCCATGATGAGCTTGGCCTGTTTCGGGTTCTCTTCGAGGAAGGCGCCGAGATAATCGGCTGTTGCCTTTTCCACAAATCCTCTCATATCAGAGTTTCCGAGCTTGGCCTTCGTCTGACCCTCGAACTGCGGCTCCGTCAGCTTGACTGACACGATGGCCGTGATACCCTCTCTGACGTCATCGCTCTCAAACGGTTCGTCCTTTTCCTTGAGGATGTTGTTCTTTCTGGCGTAAGCGTTGATGGTTCTGGTGAGCGCCGCTCTGAAACCCTGCAGGTGGAAACCGCCTTCCGTCGTCTTGATGTTGTTGGCGTAGGAGGCGACGTTTTCTTTGTAGCTGTCCGTGTACTGGATCGCAATTTCTGCCTCGCGGTTATTCTCCGCAACTTCGAAGTAGATGATATCCTTGTGGATCGGGTTTTTCGACTTGTTCAGGTATTCCACATACTGTTTGATTCCGCCTTCATAGTAGAAGACGTCTTCGTTCTTGTATCTTTCATCCTTGATGCTGATTTTGACGCCCTTGTTCAGGAAGGCCATTTCACGGAACCTTCTGGACAGTGTGTCGTAATCGTAAACGATGTCATCAAAAATCTCAGGGTCTGGCCAGAAGGTGGTCTTGGATCCTGTTTTTCTGGTGTTTCCTCCTTCTACGAGCGGGGTCACAGTCTTACCGCGTTCATAAGCCTGTGTGTAAACTTTGCCGTTTCTTCTGACCTCCACTTCCATGCGTGTGGAAAGCGCGTTTACGACAGATGCGCCAACGCCGTGAAGTCCTCCGGATACCTTGTATCCGCCGCCGCCGAACTTGCCGCCCGCGTGGAGCACTGTGTGGATGACTTCCACAGCAGGAAGTTTCATCTTCGGGTGCATATCGACCGGCATACCTCTGCCGTCGTCTTCAACGGTGATGGAATTATCCTTATTGATTGTAACTTTGATCTCTGTGCAGAACCCGGCCAGCGCCTCGTCCACACTGTTGTCCACGATTTCATAAACGAGATGGTGCAGTCCCGGCGATCCCGTACTTCCGATGTACATACCGGGTCTTTTTCGTACAGCCTCTAATCCCTCCAATACCTGTATTTGTTCGGCATCGTATTGCTGTATTTGATCTTTTTTTGCCATTCAATTTCTCCTTATACTGTGCCTTTTCGTTCTCTTTCTTACAATTATATATATACCTGGTCACAAAACACAGTATATTGTAGCATGAAATCGCCCGTTTTACAACATTTTGTGCTTATTTTAATAAAAAACACGGCCTGGGTATAAAAGTCTTCCCAGACCGTGCATTTTTCGCTTTATATTTATATTTCTGTGGCAACCTGCCCCTCCACAATTTTGAAATATTTTCCTTTTGGCAGTTTTTCCGCAACGCTTTCGATAATTTCCGTTGTCGTTATGAACATCTGATTTTCTCCGAGAGAATTGATCAGCATAACCTGCCGGTCGTTATCCAGCTCTGATAAAACGTCATCCAGAAGGAGCACCGGTTTTTCACCTTTCTCCTCTTCGATGATTTTGATTTCCGAGAGTTTCAGGGAAAGGGCTGCGGTACGCTGCTGTCCCTGGGATCCGAATCGCCTCAGGTCAATGGCGTCAGCGTTGATGCTGAAATCATCTCTGTGAGGTCCCCTGCCAGTGGTTCCGTTTCTGATGTCATCTTCTCTCGTGGCAATGAGGATTTCATAAAAATCTTCTTCCGTATTGGCTGAGGCAGGAACGTTAGACTCATACTTCAGGGCGAGCCGCTCTTTGCCGTCCGTAATTCCATAATGGATATTTCTGCTGATTTCGTCGATTCGTTCAATGAACTGCTTTCTCTTCCGGATGATTCTCGTACCGCAGGCGGCCAGCTGCCGATCCCAGATATCCAGCATATCTTCATCGATATTTTTTTCTTTCAGATATACATTTCTCTGTTTCAGGACCCGGTTGTATTCATTCAGATCGTAGAGGTATCCTGCTCTGATCTGACACAATTCCCGGTTGATGAATTTTCTTCTCTTTTCCGGTTCATCTTTTACGATGCGGAGATCTTCCGGTGAAAAGATGATGATATAAATTCTGTCGAGCAGCTCCGACGCCCGCTTGATTTTGACGCCGTCCTTTTTGATGCCTTTGCGTCCGTCATTTCTGATGGCGATTTCCGTCGTGTTCTCTCCTTCTTCGTTTTCAGAAATGGTCTTGATTTTACAGTATTCTTCACCGAAGCGAATCAGTTCTTTGTCTTTGACATTCTTAAAGGATTTGCCGAAGGCATTTAAATAAATACCCTCCAGCAGATTGGTTTTTCCCTGGGCGTTTTTGCCAATGAAAATATTCACACCTTTGCTGAAGGATACTTTCTGTTCTTTATAATTTCTGAAGTTATTGAGTTCTATCTCTTTAATGTACATGTATCATTGATTACATCGAAGGGATTCTGACCGGAAGAATGAGATATTCGTAATGATCTCCTTCTACTGGTTTTACGACACATGGTGAAACGCCGCTCTTGAAATGCAGGGAAATCTGTTCGTCATCGATGACCTTCATAACATCCAGAACAAACTTGGAATTGAATCCGATTTCAAGATCATTACCTGTCTTTTCTACGATGATTTCTTCTTTCACATTTCCTTCTTCTGATCTGGAAGTAATGGTCATTAAGTCGTTTTTAATGATCATTTTGATCAGATTATTTTTACCTTCTCTTGAAAGAAGAGAGGCTCTTTCAATACTTTCGAGAAGCATATCTCTGTTTACGATGAGATGTGTTGTATTGTCTGCCGGAAGAATATCATAATATTTAATAAATTCTCCTTCCATTCTTCTGATTACAATTTCATTGTTTCCAATATTAATGACTTCTCTCTTTTCACCCAGCGCAATTGTAATATCTGATTCTTCTTCCTCTTCGGAAATGATTTTACTGATTTCATTCATAACCTTCGCGGCGATGATGAATTTATTTGGCGCTGCACTCTTCATATATTCTTTGACAAGGGCTAATCTGAAACCATCAAGAGATACCATTTTTATATTATCTTCTTCAATTTCAGTTAAGATTCCGGTAAGAACACCTTTTGATTCATCAATACTTGCCGCAAATGCTGTTTTTCTGATCATCTCTTTAAAAATATTGCTGTCGAGACTGATGATTTCGCTTCCTTCTTCTTTATTACCGATCTCAGGAAATTCATCCGTCGGAAAACTTACGACATTGAATTCAGAAAAACTGGTTTTGATAATGACTGTTCCGGATTCATCCTCACTGATCATAATCTCTTCATTAGGCAGTTTTCTTACAATATCTGAAAAAAGCTTCGCCATTACTACAAAAGCACCAGGCTCCTGAACATCAGCTTCGATTTCTTTTTTGATGCTGATTTCCAAATCTGACGCAGTCAGAATCAGATGGTTATCATCTGTTGCTTTTATCATAATTCCCTTCAGAATAGGAATTGTCGTTCTGCTCGATACTGCTTTCGAAACAGTGTTTAATGCTTTTGCGAGAGTCTGCTGATTACATGTGAATTTCATAGTATCCTCCGAAAAAATAACCCTTTATTATTATATTATATCTTTAGTAATAGTAGTAGTAGGGGCTGTGGATTTGTTGATAAGTCTTTTTATCGTTGAAATCAAGCCATTATTTATTATTTAAAACCTGTGGATAACTTGTATTTTTTTATAACAGTGTCTGTTTATAAGTAACTACTGGATATCTTCTTTGAGATTTCTGACGTCTTCTGCCAAAGTAGGATCTATTTTTATCTGGCTTTTGATTTTTTCACAGGCGTGAAGTACGGTCGTATGATCTCTTCCTCCAAAGGAATCCCCTATTTTAGGAAGAGAGAGATCTGTCATCTCCCGGCAAAGATACATTGCAATCTGACGAGGATGAGAAAATTCTCTGTTTCTCTTTGAGGATTCTATATCTGTTATTTTAATATTGTATTTCTTGCATACAGCTTTTTTGACAGTTTCACAGGAAATATCAATATCTCTCTGAGAAAAGATATCCGGCAGATATTCTTTTGCGAACTTTGCTGTAATTGGATGTTTTTTAACCTTTGCAAGAGAATTCACTCTCAGCAGCGCACTATCAAGCAATCTGATATTGAATTTAATTTTTTCAGCTAAAAGATCGATGACTTCGAGTACATCATCATCGATAATAATCCCTTCTTCTTCCGCCTTTTTTCTCAGAATAGCTACTCTGGTTTCAAAACCAGGAGGCTGGATATCCGCCATGATATTAGATTGAATTCTGGAAGTCAGACGTTCATCCAGATCACGCAGTTTATTTGGATGTCTGTCACTGGAGATTACAATCTGCTTATTCTGTAAAGAAAGTGTATTAAAAGTATGGAAGAATTCAAGCTGCGTCGCTTCTTTTCCTTCAATAAACTGTATATCATCAATCAGAAGAACGTCTACATCTCTGTATTTTGTTCTAAAAGCATTGACTTTACTGGTTCTGTTGACAGGGTCGTTAATTGCCTGAATCAATTCAGATGTAAACATTTCTGAAGATACATATAATACCTTCAGGGCCGGATTGGTCCTCATAATATGCTGCCCGATGGCATGCATCAGATGCGTTTTTCCAAGTCCGGATCCACCGTAGATAAAGAGAGGATTATAGACCGTTGAAGGATTATCCGCTACTGCCAGAGAAACAGCGTGCGCGTATTCATTATTTGGACCAACGATAAAATTATCAAAAGTAAATTTAGGATTGAGGTAATACTCCTCCCTATAAGGATTTTCGGAATCAATAGAAGGCGCGGCAGCTTTTGTCTTACTGCCTTCAAGAATCTCTTTGATTTCATCTTCTGATTTATGCATCACACGGATACGGTAATTCTTATGAAAGACTTCCTTGATTGCCTTTTCAAGAATATCCGTATAGCGCGGATTGCGTGAGAACATATTCGCCTTGAAACTTTCGGTCAGAGCGAAAGACATGATTCCCTTCTCCTCATCCATTTCCAGGGGAACGAGAGGAAGAAACCATGTCCGGTAGCTCACTTCCGTCAGCTCTTTGCTCGTCAGCGCGAGCACATCTTTCCACTTGAGATTATTGATTTTCTCCATTATCTGACAATAGCCTTTCGAAATCTTGGATATACATGATATCACAGAACGAGTACTATAATACAAAAATAGTTATCCACAGGCAAGCGTTAAATATTTATTTAGCATTTGCAACGAAGGAAGGAGTTATCCACAAAGAGTGGATAAAGTTGTGCATACTTTTAACAGCAACAACAATATATTGTATATGCAGTAGAAAAATGTATAATTATGGAATTTAAAAGTGTGCAAAAGCAACAAAACAATTCTTAGAGCAAAGCAAATAAATTGACATGAATTTTTTGGAGTTGTATAATATTTGAGCATATGCGCATAAGTTGAAATTCAGATTTATGCAGGCAAATATAGAAGAAGGAGGAAGAAAGCCATGAAGATGACATATCAGCCGAAGAAGAGGCAGCGCAAAAAGGAGCACGGCTTCAGAAAAAGAATGAAGACAAAGAACGGTAGAAATGTACTGAAGAGAAGAAGAAAAAGAGGAAGAAAAGTTTTATCAGCATAGAGACCGCACCAAAGTAGTGGTCTTTTTGTTATTGATATGACTGAAGAGACATGCTCAAAAAGGATATTCTGAGAAAAAAGGAAGATTTCAACGCCATATACAAGGCGGGCAGATCGGTTCCGGACAGATACGTCGTTCTTTTTTACAGGGAAAATGATCTGCCATACAACAGGACGGCCTTTTTAGCAAGCAAGAAAGTAGGAAACAGCGTTCAGAGAAACAGAGCCAAGCGTCTCATGAAGGAGAGCTACAGGCTCCACCGCGAGGAACTGCGCACAGGATATGACCTGATTTTCATCGCGCGCAACACGATTAACGGCAGAAAGCGGGGAGACGTTGAAAAGTCACTGATGAACGCGGCCGAAAGAGGAAAAGTAACAGGGCAAAAACGATGAAATATATATTCATTGCGTTGATAAGATTTTATCAGAAGTTCATATCGCCGCTTTTCCCGCCAAAGTGCAGGTTCTACCCTACTTGTTCAACTTATTGTATTCAGGCTCTGGAAAAGTACGGATTTTTTAAAGGAAGCTATCTGGGGATTAGGAGGCTGCTCAAGTGCCATCCTTTCCACGAAGGAGGATACGATCCTTTAAAATAGGAGGAAATAATTAATGTACACTATACTAGGCGTTATAGCGAAGCCAATGGGGCTTTTGCTTGACCTTCTGTATGGATTCATAGGTAATTACGGCATCTCCATCATCATTTTTACAGTGTTCGTTAAGCTGTGCCTGTATCCGCTCTACATCAAGCAGACCAAGTCCACAGCCATGATGTCCGAAATGCAGCCAAAGATCAAGGCTCTGCAGAACAAATACGGCAACGACCAGGAAACACTGAACATCAAGATGCAGGAGCTGTATAAGGAAGAAAAGTTCAACCCGATGGGCGGCTGTCTTCCGATGCTTATTCAGATGCCGATCATCATGGGTCTGTTCGCGCTCCTCAGAAACCCGCTGAGATACATCACGAAGGACTCCATGATTTTCGCATTCCATGAACCGTTTCTCTGGATTGACGACCTGAGCCAGCCTGACCCGTGGATTCTGCCGATCATCGCGGGCGTTGCAACGTTCATCGCGTTCACGATGAACAGGATGCTGCAGGATACCGGTTCGGACGCGGCTAATCAGTCCGCAGCCATGATGAAGATGATGCAGTACATCTTCCCTATCATGATTCTGTGGATGGCCCGGTCCTTCCCGTCAGGCCTTGCCCTCTACTGGGCGGTCAGCCAGATCATTCAGATTGGATTCAACATCCATCTGCAGACAATCAGAAAGAAGATCAAGAGAGAACAGAAGGAAAGACAGATCAGAGATAAACTGGAAAAGAAGAACAGAGGTCTGTAAGTCCCGATTTACGGAGGAAATAGAATGGATTACACAGAAAAATGGGGCAAAGATATAGACGAAGCTGTCTCTCTTGCCCTGATTGATCTGAAGGTTTCCAGAGAAGATGTGGAAGTAACGGTTTTAGAGGAACCGACAAAAGGATTCTTAGGTCTCGGCGCCAAACTGGCCAAGGTAAGAGTCGAAAAGAAAAAACCGCCGCAGCCGGAAAAACCGGCGCAGCCGGAGATAACCCCAAAAGCGAAAGAAGCAAAAGCAGAAGCAAAACAAAAAGACAGGAAACCTGAAAAGAAACAAAATACACAGAACACAAAGAAATCAATCGTTCTGGACGATGTGGATATCAGCGAACTGAAACCGGTCGAAGAGCATGAAGCCCTCTCTTTCCTGAAGGATATCACGGAAAAGATGGGTCTGGATCTCGCCTTCCGCGCCAGAGTCGGCGAAGATATCGTTTACATCGAAATGAACGGCAAAGATTCAAGAACTGTCATCGGCAAGAGAGGTCAGACACTCGACGCCATTCAGTATCTTGCCAGCCTTGTCGTCAACAAGGACAATGAAAAATACACCAAAGTCGTCGTCGACGCCGAGAACTACAGAGCCAAGAGAGAGAAAACTCTGGAGCAGCTGGCGAACAGACTGGCGGCAAAGGTGGTCAAGACGAGGAAGCATGTGCGTCTGGAACCGATGAACCCTTACGAGAGAAAGGTCATCCATGCGACCTTGCAGAAAAACCCGAATATAACGACGAGAAGCGAAGGTGAAGAGCCTTACAGAAGAGTTGTTATTGAACTGAAGAAATAGCATGAAGAGGCCCGCTTTCCGCGGGCCTTTGTTTTTGGAACGATGTGTGAAACGATTGCGGCAATATCAACCGCTTACGGTGAAGGCGGAATAGGAATCATAAGAATCAGCGGACCGGAAGCCCTCGGGATACTTCGTCGCGTTTTCGTATGCAAAAGCAACATTGCCAGCCGCCGGATGGCCTTCGGAAGGATCGTCGATCCGGACACAGCTGAAGTCATTGACGAAGTGCTGGCCGTTTACATGAAAGGCCCGACAACCTATACAGGGGAAGACGTGGCAGAGATCAACTGTCACGGAAGCGTTGTGTCTTTGCGGAAAGCGCTCGCTCTGGTCCTGCGCCAGGGCGCCCGTATGGCTGAGCCGGGAGAGTTTACAAAACGAGCATTCCTGAACGGACGGATGGATCTGTCCCAGGCAGAGGCGGTCATCGATGTGATCAAGGCAAAGGCGGACGCCAGCTACGAAGCCGCCCTATCACAGATGGAGGGCGCCCTCTCCCGCAGAGTCAGAGAGATCCGTGCAAGGATACTGGACGTCCTCGTGGATCTGACGGTGAACATCGATTATCCGGATGAGGACATCGAGCAGCTCACCTATGAAAAACTGCTGTCGGATCTGGAGGACGTGGAAGATGACGTCGACACGCTTCTGGCGACGGCGGGCGCGGGACGCATGATCAAAGAAGGCATTCGGGTCGCCATCATAGGCAAGCCGAACGTCGGCAAATCATCTCTTATGAACTGTCTCCTCAGACAGTCCCGGGCCATCGTCACGGAGATTCCGGGAACGACCCGTGACACGATCGAAGAGGCGGTCAGCATCAGAAATATTCCTGTTTATCTGATTGACACAGCGGGCATCCGGCAGACCAACGACCTGGTCGAGATGATCGGTATCGAACGGACGAAAGATGCCTTCAATAAAGCAGATCTCATCGTCGTCATCGTGGACGCGAGCACCCCGCTGACGGGGGAAGACAGGGACATTCTGGGACGTCTTTCCGGCCGGAGATCCCTCGTTCTTCTCAACAAGACGGATCTCGGAAACGCCGTAACGCCAAGGGATATCGCTGACATATCGTCTAATAGCGATGTAATAAAAACCTGTCTCGTCGCCGGCGAAGGCGTCGAAGAGATCGAGGATAAAATCGAAGCCCTCGTATACGGAGGCCAGCTGTCCCAAAAGGACAGCGTCATGGTCAATAATGTGCGTCATGAGGAGCTTCTGAGAAAAGCAAAACAGGCGCTCAGCGACGCTTCGGTTATCACCGAAAACGGCGAAGCGCTGGACATCATAGAAATAGACATCAGAGAGGCATACGACTATCTGGGGGAAATCATCGGCGAGACGGTTTCCGATGAAGTGCTGGACGAAGTCTTCTCCAGATTCTGCCTCGGCAAGTAGGAGTATACATATGGAACAATTCCTCATGGGAGAATACGACATCATCGTTATAGGCGCAGGCCACGCAGGATGCGAGGCCGGTCTTGCTGCGGCCAGAATGGGCAAAAAGACACTGATGCTGTCCATCAATCTGGAGGCCGTCGCCATGATGCCGTGCAACCCTTCCATCGGCGGAACAGGCAAAGGCCATCTCGTTCGGGAAATCGACGCGCTCGGCGGCGAGATGGGAATCAATATCGACAAGACCTTTATCCAGAGCCGGATGCTGAACACGGCCAAGGGGCCGGCGGTGCATTCCCTGCGCGCCCAGGCTGACAAGACCCGGTATCATCTGGAGATGAAGAAGACCATAGAGCAGGAACCACTGCTCGAAATGAAACAGGGCGAAGCCGTCGATCTGATCATCGAAGACGGTAAAGCCTGCGGCGTCGTACTCAGGACCGGCGCCGTCTACAGAAGCCGCGCTGTCATTCTGGCGACGGGAACCTTTCTGGCGGGAAAGATCTTCATCGGCGATAGCGTCTACGACAGCGGTCCGAACGGATTGGCACCGTCTGTGGAGCTGGCCGAAAAGCTTCGGGAGTACGGGCTTCCGATGCGGCGGTTCAAGACAGGTACGCCGGCGAGAGCGCTGGCCCGCAGCCTGGATTACGATAAGATGATTCCGCAGGACGGTGATGAGGAAATCGTCCCCTTCTCTTTCATGAACGATGAGCTGAAACAAGACCAGATCAGATGCTGGCTCACGTACACAAATGAGAAAACTCATGAAATTATCCGGGCCAACTTCCACAGATCTGCCCTCTTCGGCGGCAAGATCGAAGGTGTCGGTCCGCGGTACTGCCCTTCTATTGAGGATAAAGTCAACCGATTCGCGGATAGAAAGCGTCACCAGCTTTTCATCGAGCCGGAGGGACTGGATACGGACGAGATGTACATTCAGGGCATGTCATCTTCTCTTCCGGAAGATGTACAACAGGCCTTTTATGAAACCATTGAAGGACTGGAACACCTGAAAATCGTCAGGCCGGCCTATGCGATCGAGTACGATTGTATCGATCCATTGAATCTCAAGGCGACGCTGGAAAACCGGACCATCGAAAATCTCTACTGCAGCGGACAGTTCAACGGCAGCTCCGGATACGAGGAGGCTGCGGCACAGGGGCTCATGGCCGGCATCAACGCCGTGCTGAAACTGGATGGCAAAGAGCCGTTCGTGTTGGATCGAAGCCAGGCCTACATCGGGGTGCTTCTAGATGATCTGGTCACCAAAGGCACCAACGAACCATACCGGATCATGACCAGCCGCGCGGAATACCGGCTCATGCTCCGTCAGGACAACGCTGACCTGCGGCTTACGCAGCTTGGCTATGACGCGGGACTCGTGAAGGAGGACCGCTATCAGAGATTCCTCGAAAAAAAGGAAGCTGTTGAAAAGGAAACAGAACGGCTCAGACGCGCTGTTGTGAGCCCGGAAACAGTCAATCCGCTTCTCGAATCGCTTGGAACCGCGCCGATTAAAACAGCACAGTCGCTGTATGAACTGTTGCGAAGACCGGAAGTCACTTACGACGGTCTTGCGGAAATCGACGCGAACCGCCCTGCCCTGTCCCGCCATCAGAAGACATCCATGGAAGTAGAGATCAAGTACGGTGGATACATTCAGAAGCAACTGGCGCAGATCGAGAAGTTTAAGCGTCTCGAAGGAAAGAAGCTGAGCAGCGATATCGATTATGCGCAGATCGACGGGCTGCGGATCGAGGCACAGCAAAAGCTGAACGCTCTGAAGCCTCTCTCCGTCGGACAGGCTTCGAGAATTTCCGGTGTTTCACCAGCGGACATCAACGTGCTCCTGATCCATCTGGAGAAAAACCGCAGAAGCAAATGAACGACTTGAAAGCATTTCTGGAAAAACTGAATATCGATGGAGCCGAGGAGAAAGCAAACACCCTCAAGCGGTACATGGAGGGCGTTCTCATCTGGAATGAGAAGGTCAATCTCACTGCGATCACGGACCGCGACGAGTTCGTGCAAAAGCACCTGATTGATTCTCTTCTGTGCGCTGAAACCTTTGCCTTTACTGAATCATCGTCTATTTGCGATGTTGGAACAGGCGGCGGATTCCCGGGCGTTCCTCTCGCCGTATGCTATCCGGATAAAACGTTCGTCCTCATGGATTCTCTGGGAAAAAGAGTGCGGATCGTACAACAACTCTGCGACGAGTTGGGCATCGAAAACGTCACTGCGATTCACGGGAGAGCTGAAGATCTGGCCAGGCAGGAAGCCTATAGAGATTGTTTTGATCTGTGCGTTTCCAGAGCGGTCGCGAACATGCGCGTGCTCTGCGAGTACTGCATGCCGTTTGTCAGAGCAGGCGGATATTTTATCGCATACAAAGGCGCTGATTGTGAATCGGAAATAGGCGATGCACAGAACGCGATCCGATTGTTAGGCGGAGAGCCACCGCATATCACTCCACTGCCCCATCTGGGACACAACCTGGTCGTGATCCGGAAAAAGGAACCGACCCCGGCGGCTTATCCGAGAAAAGCAGGCACACCGTCAAAGAAACCGCTGTGATGTTTTTTTAATCAATCCCCTACCCTTACAACAAATGGAAATATATGGAAGTCACCCGAAAGAGTTGGAAATGTTTCACGTGAAACATTGAAGATTTTTTCGGGTTTTCATGTTTTTTATTACTTTTGCTATAGAAAGAAAAGTTGCGATAGTATATAATCAAAATGACTTAAATGAAAGATAGAGTAGGAGGTAAAAGTGGGTAAGGCGATAGCGATATTTAATCAGAAAGGCGGCGTTGGCAAGACGACCACAAACATCAACCTGGCAGCATGCCTGGCGCTCAAGGGGAAGAAAGTTCTGATCCTTGATATTGACCCGCAGGGCAATACGACAAGCGGTGTGGGCGTATCTAAAAAAGACCTGGAACTGACGACGCACGAGATACTTATAGAGGACGACCATCATCCGGCGGAAGCAGTAATACCAACGGGTGTGCCGAATCTTGATATCATGCCGGCAAGCGTACAGCTGGCGGGCGCCGAGGTCGAACTCATCAACATAGCCGGCAGGGAGAAACGGCTCAAGATGGCCATCGATGTCCTGAAGCCGGACTATGACTACATTTTCATAGACTGTCCGCCGTCACTGGGCATTCTGACCATCAACTCTCTTACAGCGGTAGATTCCGTCCTGATTCCAATACAGTGCGAGTTCTATGCTCTTGAGGGCGTAAGCCAGCTCATGAGTACTATTGATATTGTCAGAACGCACATGAATCCGGATCTTGAGATAGAAGGGGTAATCTTGAGCATGTTCGACGGGAGGACGAACCTGTCAGCTCAGGTCGTAGAGGAAGTCAAGAAGTACTTCAAGGAGAAGGTCTATACGACGGTAATCCCAAGAAATGTACGGCTTGCGGAAGCGCCAAGCCACGGCATGCCTGTTATCCAGTACGATCCGAGATCCAGGGGAGCGCAGGCGTATATGGAATTTGCCGAAGAATTCCTCGAGAACGAAAAGGAGAAGTAGATGGCAGCAAAGACCAAAGCCAAAGGGCTGGGAAAAGGCCTTGAAGCCCTCTTCGGAGACGCGGAAGTCGCTCCGGCAGAGAAAAAACCGGCAGCAAGGAAAAAGCAGACAGCGAAAGCAGCGGAAGAAGCCCCTTCAGAAGAGGGTGGAGTACTTTATGTGAATATCGATGACATCAGGCCGAACACCGCGCAGCCGAGAAAGGTCTTCGATGAGGAAAAACTGGAGGAACTGGCCGCGTCAATTGAGAGACACGGCGTCATTCAGCCTCTGGTTTTGCGCCGTCTGGGCAAAGGATATGAGATTGTTGCCGGCGAAAGGCGGTGGAGAGCGGCCAGAATTGCGGGGCTGAAAGACGTCCCGTGCATTGTGAAGAAGCTTTCCGACGAGGAAAATATGCTTCTGGCCATCATTGAGAACATGCAGCGAGAGGATCTGAATCCAATCGAGGAAGCGGAAGGGCTCAAGAAGATGATTGACACCTATGGCCTTACGCAGGAGCAGGTATCATACAGCGTCGGCAAGAGCCGGCCGTATATCACAAACAGTCTCCGGCTGCTGAAGCTTCCTGGGAGAGTTCAGGAACTTGCGGCGGAAGGGAAGATATCGACCGGACACGCACGCGCGCTGGCTTCCGTAAAAAGTCAGCAGAAGCAGATCGATTTGGCTGTTAAGGCAGCCAGAGAAGGCCTTTCTGTACGGCAGATCGAGAAACTGGCAAAAGAGGCCAAAGAGCCGGCGGCAAGGGCAAAGAGAACGCCGAAGAGCGCCGATGAGAAGCGAGTGGAAGAGGACCTCAGGAAAGCCCTCGGGACAAAAGTCAACCTCAACCGAAAGGGGAAAAAGGGAAAGATCGAGATCGAATTCTACAGTGCAGAGGAACTGGAACGTCTCATTGAGTTACTCAAAAGTCTGAGCTGAATGTTTCACGTGAAACATGCCGAACTGGTAAATAATGGAAGTTAATATAGAAAGAAGGTTAACAATGGAAAGAAACGTTGGGACAATTTCCAGGGGCATCCGAGGCCCGATCATCCGAGAGGGTGACGATATCGGAAAAATCGTTGTTGACAGCCTGCTCAGGGCGGCCGAAACGGACGGTTTTGAAGTCAGAGACAGAGATGTTCTGTGTGTGACGGAGTCAGTTGTAGCAAGGGCGCAGGGCAATTACGCCAGCGTCGACGCCATTGCGGCGGACGTGAAAGCGAAGCTGGGCGGCGGCACAGTCGGCGTCATCTTCCCGATCCTCTCGAGAAACAGATTTGCCATCTGCCTGAGAGGCATCGCCAAGGGCGCGAAGAAAATCGTTCTCATGCTGAGCTATCCGAGCGACGAAGTAGGCAACGCGCTCATCACGATGGACCAGGTTGACGAAGCGGGCATCAATCCGTACAGCGATGTACTGGACCTGACCAGGTACAGAGAGCTCTTCGGCGAGAACGTGCACCAGTTTACCGGCGTAGACTACGTTCAGTACTATGGTGATCTGATCAAAGACTGCGGCGCAGATGTGGAAATCATCTTCGCAAACCATGCGGAAGAGATTCTGAATTACACGAAGAACGTTATCACATGCGATATCCACACAAGAGAGAGAAGCAAGCGGCTGCTCAAGGCGGCCGGTGCCGAAAAGGTCTTCGGACTGGACGACATCCTGACAGCTTCCGTGGATGGCAGCGGATACAACGAGACTTTCGGACTCCTCGGCTCTAACAAGGCGACGGAAGACACGGTCAAGCTCTTCCCAAGGTCTGCAGAGAGCCAGGAGCTCGTAGAGGCCATGCAGGCGGACATGAAGGCGAGAACAGGCAAGAACGTGGAAGTCATGATCTACGGAGACGGCGCGTTCAAGGATCCTGTGGGCAAGATCTGGGAACTGGCTGACCCAAGAGTTGGCGTCGCCTACACAAAGGGACTCGAAGGCACGCCGAACGAACTCAAGCTCAAGTATCTGGCGGACAACGATTTCGCGCATCTTTCGGGAGACGACCTGAAGGACGCCATCAAAGACAGGATCACAGAGAAGGACGGCAGTCTGGTGGGCAAGATGGAATCGGAAGGAACGACGCCGCGTCAGCTGACAGACTTGATCGGATCCCTTTGCGATCTGACCTCAGGCTCCGGTGACAAAGGCACCCCGATTGTTTACATTCAGGGATACTTCGACAACTATACGACAGAGTAACGCATAACAATAGGAAGAGGCCCGAAGGGGCCTCTTTTTTGTGCCTTTGCATGCTTTACCGCGACAAAGCATTAATTCTTTAGTGAAGTGCCAAATTTTGCCAATCGTATAGTTTTTTGTACAATCTTTCGTTATAATGGTTTCAAACAAGTCTACATATTATTAATACGCAATAGATCAGTTAAAGGAGAAGAACCATGACAGTCAGAATCGATGGAAAAAGTCTTACGATTGAAGACGTGATCAATGTCTGCAGACATTATGAGAAAGTCGAAATCACAGAAGATGCGAAAATCACAGTAAACAGATCCAGAGACTACGTCAGAGAAAAGCTGGAAAACGATGCGGTCATCTACGGATTGACAACAGGGTTCGGAAGATTTGCCAACGTTAAAATCTCATTCGAAGACACTGCGCAGCTCCAGAAGAACCTCATCATGAGTCATACCTGTGCAATGGGCAATCCGTATCCGAAGCACTATGTCAGAGCAGCGATGCTGCTCAGATGCAACAATCTGACGAGAGGTTTTTCGGGCATCCGGCTCTCAACGATTCAGACAATGATAGACATGCTGAACGCGGATATTATTCCGATTGTTCCGGAGAAGGGATCCGTCGGTTCGTCCGGAGACCTGGCACCGCTTTCCTGCATCGCGCTCGGACTCATCGGCATGGGTATGGTCGAATACAAAGGCAAAGTCGTCGAAGCGAAAGAAGCGTTTGAGGCAGAAGGCCTGACACCTGTCGAGCTCCACGCCAAAGAAGGACTGGCTCTCAACAACGGAACGCAGATGATGACAGCGGTCGGCGTCAATGTGCTCTATGACGCGATGCAGCTGCTGATCACCGCGGACATCGCAGGTGCGCTGACAGGAGAAGCAATGCACGCGATCCGTAAAGCCTATGACCCGAAAGTACACGCCATCAGAGGTCACGAGGGTCAGATGATCGAGGCCGAAAACATGAGAAGACTTCTCGATGGATCATACAATGCAAGATGGCTGCATGAAACGAAGGTGCAGGATCCGTATTCGCAGAGATGTCTGCCGCAGATTCACGGCGCATCCAGAGACGCCATCCAGTATGTTTACGACAAGGTAACGATAGAGATCAATGCGGTAACAGACAATCCTCTGGTCTTTGCAGAGGAGGACGAAGTTATCTCAGGCGGAAACTTCCACGGACAGCCGATGGCGCTTGCCTTCGATTTCCTGAAGATCGCTATATCAGAGCTGGCGAATGTTTCAGAGAGAAGAACCGAACGCCTTGTGAACTCACAGCTTTCAGAAGGACTGCCTGCATTCCTGGTCAAGCAGGGCGGACTGAACTCCGGTTACATGATCGCGCAGTACGCGGCAGCGTCAATGGTATCAGAAAACAAAGTCTATGACCATCCGGCATGCGTCGATTCAATCCCGACGTCTGCAAACCAGGAAGACCATGTATCGATGGGAACCACCTCTGCCAGAACCGCTGCGCTTGTCCTCGACAACGCACAGAAGGTCATCGGCATTGAGCTTTCTGCCGCAGCACAGGCCATCTGGCTCAGACAGGAGCAGGGCGAGAAAGGCATCGACAATCTGGCGCCTGCGACAAGAAAGGCTTATGAATTCATCAGATCAAAGTCCGAGCCGATCGAAGAAGACATCATCATGCTCGACGAACTGAAGAAGTTCGACGAAATGGTCAAGGACTTCTCGTTGAATGAAGAAGTAGCTAAAGTAATCAATCTGAAATAAATCCCGAAGAGAAGGAGGAACCCCAATGTTAGAGAATAAAGCAATTGCAAACGCAATGACAATCAAGTTGGATCTGGGATATCCGGAAATGCCTGCATTCCAGGAGGGAATCAGAAGAGCTCCGGACAGAGGATTCAGACTGACGAAAGCGCAGACGAAGATTGCACTCAGAAATGCGCTTCGTTACGTCCCGGAAGAACTTCACGAAAAACTCGCTCCGGAATTTATGGAAGAACTGAAGACATACGGCAGAGTATACGCTTACAGATACAGACCGGCAGGCCGGATCTACGGCAAGCCAATCGATGAATACAAAGGCAACTGCCTGGCGGGCAAAGCCTTCCAGGTCATGATCGACAACAATCTGGATTTTGAAGTTGCCCTCTATCCATACGAGCTGGTCACTTACGGCGAGACAGGTTCTGTATGCCAGAACTGGCTCCAGTACAATCTCATCAAGAGATATCTGGAGGAAATGACAGAGGAACAGACGCTGGTCGTTGAGTCGGGACACCCGCTGGGACTGTTCCCGTCCAAACCGGAAGCGCCGCGCGTCATCATCACCAACTCCATGATGATCGGCATGTACGATAACCTGGAGGACTGGGAAGTCGCTGAGGAAATGGGCGTAGCCAACTACGGACAGATGACGGCTGGCGGCTGGATGTACATCGGACCGCAGGGAATCGTGCACGGAACATTCAACACGATTCTGAACGCCGGCCGTAAGGAACTGGGCGTTCCGGAAGACGGCGATCTGGCCGGAAAGACATTTGTATCATCCGGTCTCGGCGGCATGAGCGGCGCGCAGCCGAAGGCGGCGAACATCGCCAATGCGGTCGGTATCTTCGCGGAAGTTGACCAGTCAAGAATCGATACAAGACACGATCAGGGATGGGTCGACGTCGTATGCCAGAATCTGGACGAGGTATTCACGCTCGCACAGGAAAAGATCGATGCGAAAGAAAGCATCTCGATCGCTTATCATGGAAACATCGTAGACCTGCTTGAAGCGGCGGTGGACAGAAACTTCCATATCGATCTGCTTTCAGACCAGACGTCCTGCCACAACGTATATGATGGCGGTTACTGTCCGGTAGGATATACGTTTGAAGAGAGAACACAGATGCTTCACGAAGACAGAGACAAGTTCTGCAAGGAAGTTGACAAAACGCTTCACAGGCATTATGCGGCAATCAAAACACTTACAGAAAGAGGAACCTATTTCTTCGACTACGGCAACTCCTTCATGAAAGCAATGTATGACGCAGGCGTGAAGGAACTGTCCAAGAACGGCGTGGATGACAAAGACGGATTCATCTGGCCGTCCTATGTAGAAGACATCATGGGACCGATTCTCTTTGACTATGGATACGGACCATTCAGATGGGTATGTCTTTCCGGCAAGCCGGAAGACCTGCGCGCAACTGACCAGGCGGCAATGGACGTCATCGATCCGAACAGACGCGGTCAGGACAGAGACAACTGGATCTGGATCAGAGACGCAGAGAAGAACAAACTGGTCGTCGGAACCCAGGCCAGAATTCTCTATCAGGATGCGGAAGGCAGAAGAGATATCGGCCTCGCATTCAACAAGCTGGTAAGAGAAGGCAAGATCGGCCCTGTCATGATGGGAAGAGACCACCACGACGTATCCGGAACTGACTCACCGTTCAGAGAGACCTCAAACATCAAGGACGGCTCCAACGTCATGGCTGACATGGCAGTACAGTGCTACGCAGGAAACGCAGCCAGAGGCATGAGCCTTTGCGCCCTCCACAACGGCGGCGGCGTAGGCATCGGTAAGGCCATCAACGGTGGTTTCGGTCTGCTCCTCGATGGAAGCGAAAGAGTCGATAAGATTCTGCACTCCGCAATGATGTGGGACGTCATGGGCGGCGTTGCCAGAAGAAACTGGGCGAGAAACGAACACGCCATTGAGACATCTGTCGAGTACAACAAGAACTACGCCGGCAAGGGACACATCACGATTCCTTACCTGGTAGACGACAGTATCATCGACGAGACAGTGGACAAGTTTGTGAAATAAAAGGACAGTGATATGGGAAGAGTACTGATTAAGAACATTGGCTGCCTGCAGACACCGGTAGGCAGCTATAGCCACAAAGGCAGCAAGCAGGGCGTCAATGAGAAATACCTGGACGCTGCCGTCGCCATCGAAGACGGAATCATCAAAGAGATTACCACAGGAGGGAAGCTCCCGGCGGGCGACTTTGATGAAGTGATCGATGCAGAAGGCAAACTGGTGACGCCGGGCCTGGTGGACGGACACACGCATCTGGTCTTCGGCGGATACCGGCAGCACGAGATCGCCATGAAACTGGCAGGCGCCGACTATCTGGACATTCTCAGAGCCGGCGGCGGCATTCTGGATACAGTGCGTAAAACCAGAGCAGCGTCAAAGGAGGAACTCTACGAAAAGACGTGGGGTTTCCTCGATGAGATGATGGACATGGGCGTAACGTCCTGCGAAGCCAAGAGCGGATACGGACTCGACCTGGAGTCAGAGATCAAGATGCTGGAAGTCATCGGTGACCTGGCGGAGAATCACGCCATGGACGTGGTCCCGACGTTCCTCGGACCCCATGCGGTACCACCTGAGTACGAAGGCAAAGGCGACGAGTACATCGAGATGACCTGTCAGGAGATTCTGCCGGAGATCAAAAAGAGAAAGCTGGCGGTATACTGCGACATCTTCTGCGAAGACTCCGTGTTCAATGCAGAGCAGAGCAGGAAATACCTGACCTGCGCGGCAGGCATGGGATTTGGTCTGAAGATCCACGCAGACGAAATCGAAGCCATCGGCGGAACGGAACTGGCCGGCGAACTGGGCGCCGCATCGGCGGAGCATCTGATCGCCATCACTGAGTCCGGTATGGATGCCATGGCGGAGGGCGGCGTAACGGCGATGTGTCTGCCGGCAACGTCCTTCTATCTCGGCAAAACCTATGCGCCGGCGAAGACTATGGTAGAGAAGGGCATTCCAGTGGCGATGGCAAGCGACTTCAACCCGGGATCCTGCCCGTCACTGAACCTGCAGATCGTCATCAACCTCGGCTGTCTCAAGTACAAGCTGACGCCGGAAGAAGTGCTGACAGCGGTCACCATCAATCCAGCCTGTGCCATCGGCCTTGGAGAAAAGGTCGGAACAGCGGAGGTGGGCAAGCAGGCGGACCTGGTCATCTGGAATGCGCCTGACTTCGAGATGGTCTGCTACAGACTCGGCTCCAACCTTGTTGACAGAGTCATCAAGAAGGGCAAGATCACTGTGGCAAGATAGACAAAACAGCAGCACAAAACTTCGATAAACAAGAAGAAAGATAGAAGTTATTGCAAAGACAAAAAGGAGAAGATAGAACATGAAACTAATCGATCTCAAACTGGATGAGTATCTGGACATCCTCATTTCCGACGAACCGGCACCGGGCGGCGGGAGCGTGAGTGCGCTGGCATGTGCCCAGGGTGCGGCTCTGGTCTCCATGGTCTGCGACCTGACGACGGCCAAGAAGAAATACGCTGACGACCACGTACTGTGCGGGGAGGTCAAGCAAGACGCCGTGAAACTCTACGGCGAGCTCAAGGCAGCTATCGATAAGGATACGGATGCCTACAACCTCGTCGCTGCGGCGTTCAAGATGCCGAAGGAGACGGATGAAGAAAAGGCCGCAAGAAAGAAGGCGATCGCAGACGGTACCCTCGAAGCGACGAAGGTTCCGCTCAGTGTCATGCAGATGGGCATGGAAGGCCTCAAGCTGGCGGACAAACTCTACGGACATTTCAACAAGAACTGCGCCAGCGACCTGGGCGTAGGCGTTTTGAATTTCCTGGCAGGCATCCGCGGTGCATGGATGAACGTCAAGATCAATCTTCCGGGTGTCAAGGATGAAGCTTTTGCAGCGGAAGCCGAGGCGGAAGGAAGAAAGATTCTCGCAGAGGGAGAAGAGATTGCGAACAGACTATATAAGGCAATAGAGGAGGAACTGTAATGGCAAAAATCATCGAAAGCATACCGAATATCAGCGAAGGAAGAAATCAGGAAGTCATCGAGGCCTGCGTCGATCAGATCAGGAACACTCCGGGATGCACGCTCCTCGACTATTCATCGGATGAGACACACAACAGATCGGTTATTACATACATGGGCAGCCCGGAAGCTTGTGAAGAAGCGAGCGTGAAGCTGGCCAAGAAGGCAGTCGAACTCATCGACCTGACAAAGCACGAAGGCGGACATCCGAGAATGGGCTGCGTCGACGTCATGCCGTTCGTTCCGCTCAAGGACGTGACGGTGGAAGAGTGCGTTGAACTGTCAAAGAGAGTCGGCGAGAGAATCGCAGCGGAAGCGGATCTGCCGGTATTCCTCTATGAGGATTCTGCGACAGCGAAGCACAGACAGAACCTGGCTAAGATCAGAAAGGGCCAGTTCGAAGGCATGGCCGAGAAGGTCAAGGAAGAGAAATGGTGCCCGGACTTCGGCGGCGCAAGGATCCATCCGACCGGCGGCGTTGTAGCAGTAGGCGCTCGTCCTCCGCTCATCGCATTCAATATCAATCTGGCAACGGACAATGTAGAGATCGCCAAGAAAATTGCCAACATCATCAGAGAGGTCAAGGGCGGCTTCAAGTGCGTCAAGGCCATGGGCCTGCTTCTCGAAGAAAGGAATGTTGCGCAGGTCTCCATCAATATGACCAACTACAGCATCACGCCGCTCCACAGAGTGCTTGAACTCGTCAGAAGGGAAGCGGCCAGATATGGCGTCAACGTTATCGGCACGGAAGTCATCGGACTGGCGCCGATGAGAGCGTTCCTCGATGCGGCAGAATACTATCTGCAGATCGAAGACTTTGACCCGGACAACCAGGTCATCGAGAACCATCTGCTGTAGGTGGATTTTGCAGCTGAACCGGAATCATCAGCAGGAGGTGAAGGCACATGAGCGATCAGGTATTAAAGGGAGAATCCTCTCTGGCGGAGGAAATCGTTCAGATTCTGAGGAGCAGAATCATCAATGGCGAATACTCGATTGGAGAGAAACTCGTTGAAAACAAAATAGCAGAAGAGCTCAAGGTCAGCAGAACGCCGGTCAGAGAGGCGTTCAAGCAGCTGACCAAGGAGCACCTTATCGAGTATGTGCCAAACAAGGGTTGTTTCGCCAAGGGCTTCGATAAGAATGACCTGCATGACATCTACGCCGTGAGAAACGCTGTGGAAAGGCTTGCCGTGGAATGGGCCATCAGGAACAAGACGGAAGAGGATATGGCGGATCTCAAGGAACAACTCTCCCTGATGGGACAGCATCTGGCAGACGGCGCGGTGGAAAAGTTCGTCCGCGCCGCAGAGGAAATGGAGAATGTTTTCTACAGAATGACAGGGAGCCGGTTCATCATTCAGGCCCTCAAATCCTATCAGGAATACATCCAGCTGGCCAGACAAGGCATGCTGACGAGAAGTGAAAACCTGCAGGAGGTCCTCGACGAACACCGCGCTATCTGCAGGGCCATTGAAGAGGAGGATGTTGAGAAGGCCAAAGCTGCCGTCAGCGAGCATCTCAGGAAAGCAGCGAAACGCGCGGAAGCCCGTTGGTTGTAGCGCAAAAGCATCAAAAAACATAACGAAAGAAGAAACACCCGGTGAGGCGGACAGCCACCGGGTGTTTTAATTGTATTCTAACAGTTTTTAAAACCCCGATTCCCTTGACAGAGGTAGGGTGAAGCGTTATAGTATCAACATGGTTTACTTGTTTATTCAGATAAAGCAATAAAGAACTAAAGGAGAAAGCAATGATAAAGATTTTGAAGAAGGGTGAATATGCGCTGGAAGACGTACTGATCAGAGACAGATCCGGTAGAGATGTTAGTCAGGTCGTTTCGGATATTATTTTCGGTGTCAAGATGGGCGGAGATCCGACCCTCATCAATTATTGCAAGACACTGGACGGCGCAGACTTAACCAGTCTGGAGGTCACAAAGGAGGAAATTGATGCTGCTGTCGCGGAAGTTCCGGAAGAGGTCAAAGAGACGCTTCAGGAAGCGGCCGACAGGATCGCATATTATCATAAAGCACAGCTCAAAGAAGGATACACACTGGAAGAAGACGGCGTGAAACTGCGTCAGAAGGTGCTGCCTCTGAAGAAGGTGGGCATCTACATTCCTGGCGGCACGGCGGCGTATCCGTCCACTGTTCTGATGAACGCGATTCCGGCCAAGATCGCCGGCGTCGAAGAAATCATCATGGTATCACCGCCGACGGCGGGCGGCACCATCGCACCGGTCATTCTGGCGGCGGCGAGAATCGCCGGCGTTGACAGAGTCTTCCGCATTGGCGGCGCGCAGGCAATCGCGGCGCTGGCTTATGGTACCAAGACGGTGCCGATGGTCGACAAGATCGTCGGACCGGGCAACGCGTATGTAGCGGAAGCGAAACGGCAGGTCTTCGGACAGGTAGGCATCGACCTTATCGCAGGCCCGAGCGAAGTCCTTGTCATCGCGGACAAGGGCGCTGACGCGCGCATTGTCGCGGCGGACATGCTGTCTCAGGCGGAGCATGACAGAATGGCGACTGCAGTACTGATCACCACCGACAGATTTGTCGCGGAGAGAACAGCGGAACAGCTGGAGGTTCAGTTATCTGCGCTGCCGAGACAGGAAATCGCAAGGGAATCCATTGAAGTCAACGGCAAGATCATCATCGTGAAAACCATCGATGAAGCCATCGATCTGGCCAACAAACTGGCGCCTGAGCATCTGGAGCTCTTCCTTGATAATGCGGAAGATTATGCGGACAAGATCGAGAATGCGGGATCCGTCTTCGTAGGGAAGAACTGCCCGGAAGCCCTGGGCGACTACTTCGCGGGACCGAACCATACGCTGCCGACCTCGGGCACGGCCCGGTTCGCAGGACCGCTGACAGTGGATGACTTCACCAAGACCATGTCGCTGACATACTACGAAGAGGCGGCTCTGGAATACGCCAAGGACAAGGTCGCTCTGCTTGCCAGGGAGGAAGGTCTGGAAGGCCATGCGCTGTCCATACTGAGCAGATTTGAATAAACGAAACAGAGACGAGATGAAAACAGATAACATATTCAGTAATAAAGAAAAAGCCATGTTTGCTCTCAGAGCCCTGTACGCAAGTCATGGCTTTTCTATGTATCGGATGAGTAAGTTCGAGAAGTTCGAACTCTACGCGGAGAACATGGACTTCCTGGATTCAGGACAGATCATCACCTTCACGGATACGGACGGGATGCTCATGGCCCTCAAGCCTGACGTGACCCTGTCCATCGTCAAGAACAACCGGCATATCGGCAACCGCATCATCAAGCTGTTCTACAACGAGAACATCTACAGAGTCTCCCCGAAGACCCACTACTTCCGGGAGATCATGCAGGTCGGGCTGGAGTGCCTGGGCAAAGTGGATGACGCCTGCATCAGCGAGGTGCTTTTGCTTGCCGCGGAGAGCATGAACGTGCTGAGTGACGAGGCAAAGCTGGACGTGTCAAACCTGGATATCCTGACACAGCTCTTCGAGAGCTGCGGCATCAGCAAGGAGACAGAGGAACAGATCACGGCCTGTATCAGCAGCAAGAATATTCACGGCTTGGAAAAGATCTGCCGAAGCGCGGATCTCGGTCCGGCCAAGGCGAAACTGCTGAAGACGCTGGTCACGACCTACGGCGCGCCGGAAGATGTCCTTCCGGAACTGGAAGAGGCCTTCCTTGGAAACGGCGTCTTTTCCTTTGAGGAAAAAGAGTCCTTCCGGAAGAGCTTCGGCGCGTTGCAGAAGATCGTGGACGCTTTTGACGGAACGGGGTTCGAGGCCATGCTCAACATCGACTTCTCCGTTGTAAGCGATCTGAAGTACTACAACGGCATCATCTTTAAGGGTTTCGCTGCCGGCGTTCCTGACAGTGTTCTGTCAGGCGGTCAGTACGACAAGCTCATGAAGCGGATGAAGCGGACGTCGCGGGCGATTGGCTTCGGCGTCTATATGGATAATCTGGGCAAGCTCTCCAAATTCGACGGGGAGGAGGTGGAGATCGATGACTGATATGATCAACATCGCGCTCCCGAAGGGAAGACTCGGCGACAGTGTCTACGACATGTTCGAGCAAGCCGGACTGGACTGCCCAGCGATCCGGGAGAAGAGCAGAAAGCTGGTCTTCGAGAATCCGGAAAAGGGAGTCCGCTTTTTCTGGGTCAAGCCTTCCGACGTAGCCATCTATGTTGAAAGAGGCGCCGCCGACATCGGCGTTGTAGGTAAAGATATCCTGATGGAAGACAGAACCAACGTCTACGAACTGCTGGATCTTGGCATCGGCAAATGCCGTATGGTATCCGCAGGGCCTGCGGACTTCAGCTATGACAGCAGCAACGAACTGCGTGTGGCGACGAAATTCGTCAATGTGGCCAGAGACTTCTACGCGGCCTCCGGCACGGACATCGATATCATCCGTCTGAATGGATCGATCGAACTGGCGCCGATTCTGGGACTGTCCGATGTCATCGTGGACCTGGTTGAAACAGGAACGACGCTGCGTGAGAATAACCTGCAGATCATCGACGTGATTGCGGATATCAGCGCCAGACTTATCGCCAACAAGTCGGCCTTCAAATTCAAGACAAAACAGATTGTGAACATATCAAACAAACTGGAAGACATAATAGAATAAATGTAAAAGCATCAGAGCACAGCATGAGCAGATTCTTAAACAGTAAGTACAATAATCTTGCGCCGTACGTTCCGGGGGAACAGCCTCAGGATCAGCAGTACGTGAAACTGAATACCAACGAGTCGCCGTTTCCGCCGTCCCGGGCGGCCGTCTACAGAGCGGCCCGCGCAGCGGAGCGACTGCAGCTTTACTCAGACCCTGACTGCAGGGCGCTGGCGGAAAAGCTGGCGGCACGTCTTGCAGAAGACAGCGAACTACCGTTGACAGAAGGCAACGTGATCATCACCAATGGCTCGGACGAAGTGCTCAACTTCGCCTTCATGACATTTTGCGGCAGCGAAAAACCGGCAGTCTTTCCGGACATCACCTACGGATTCTATCCGGTGTTCGCGGACATGAACGGCGTGCCGTACCGCGAGATTCCCCTCGATGATGAATTGCGGATCCGGCCGGCGGACTACATGTGCGCAGGAGGAACGCTCTTCATCGCCAATCCGAACGCGCATACAGGCGTCGCGTTAAGCCGCGATGAAATCGAAGAGATCCTGCGGGGCAATCCTGACGATCTGGTCGTCGTGGATGAGGCCTACGTGGACTTCGGCGCAGAGAGCAGTCTGCCTTTGCTGGGCAAGTACGACAACCTGCTCGTCGTGCAGACCTTCTCCAAGTCACGGTCTCTGGCGGGAGCCAGATTGGGTTTCGGGGTCGCGTCAGAAGAGATCATCCGTGACCTGAACACCATCCGGTTTTCCACCAATCCGTACAACGTCAACGCCATGACCATGGAAGCGGGAATCGGTGTGCTTGAGGAGGAGGATTACATCCGACGGAACTGCGAAGCAATCATCGTTAATAGGCGATATGTGCAGGAACAGCTCAAGGCCATGGGTTTTGAGTTAACTGACTCCGTCGCCAACTTTATTTTCATGAAGCATCCGACGGTCGACGGCGGCAGAATATACGAAGAGATGAAGAAGAGAGGCGTACTGATTCGCCACTTCACCAAGGAGAGGATGGCGCAGTACAACAGAGTTACGATAGGAAGCAGAGAACAGATGGATATCTTCCTGACGGTTCTCGGAGAGGTGATAGAGGAATTGAAATGAGAGCAGCGGAAGTAAGCAGAGCGACAGCGGAAACAGCCATCACCGTCAGACTGGAACTGGACGGCAAGGGCGGATCGGACATCCAGACAGGGGTCGGATTTCTCGATCACATGCTCCAGCTGTTCGCGAAACACGGTAAGTTCGATCTGGACGTTCGGTGCAGCGGCGATACATATGTGGACGATCACCACACAGTAGAAGACGTGGGCATCGCACTGGGGGAAGCTTTTGCAAAAGCACTCGGAGACAAAAAGGGCATCTGTCGGTACGGCAGCGCCATCATTCCAATGGATGAAGCGCTCATCATGACGGCAGTCGATTTCTCCGGACGGAGTTATCTTGGTTTTGCGCTGGATATTCCGACGGCGAAAGTCGGAACCTTCGACACGGAGCTTGTGGAAGAATTCTGGATGGGCTTTACGAGAAACGCGGCGTGCAATCTGCACATCCGGCAGCTGGCGGGTACGAACTCTCACCACATCATTGAGGGAGCCTTCAAGTCCGCGGCGCGGAGTATGCGTGAAGCCGTGAAGATCGACGAGGCCTTCGCGGAGGAGATTCCATCGACGAAAGGAGTTCTGTAAGTGATAGCGATCATCGACTATGGCGTGGGGAATCTCTTTTCCCTGCAGAGTTCACTGAACTACATCGGGCAGGAAGCGCGCGTGACGGCGGACCCGGACATCATCGAAGAGGCGGACCGGATCATACTGCCGGGCGTTGGCGCCTTCGAAGACGCGGCGCGGAAACTGGGCGAGAGCGGAATGGCAGACCTGGTGATTTCCCAGGCAAAAGCAGGGAAGCCGCTGATGGGGATTTGCCTCGGCATGCAGCTTTTGTTCGAGAAGAGCTACGAGTATGGCGAGCACGAAGGGCTCGGCCTGATCAAAGGCAGCATCGTGCCTATCAAAGACGCCGTTCCGAACCATTACAAGATTCCGCACATCGGATGGAATGCGCTGGCGTTTGCGGGCAGAGCGGCGGAAGAGCGCGAGCCTCTGTTCAAGTACATCGATGAGGGCGACCATGTGTATTTCGTCCATTCTTACTATGGGGCGGATTGCGCGGACAGCACCATCGCGCTGACGGAGTACGGTGCGCCGATCACAGCGGCTGTCGCCGACGGCAAAGTCTACGGCTGCCAGTTCCATCCGGAGAAGAGCGGCAAGGTCGGGCTCAACATTCTGAAGGCGTTCTGCGAGATTTAGCATTTTAAGGAGCAGCAATGAAGATCTTTCCTGCAATCGACCTGTTCGACGGAAAGGCTGTGAGGCTTTTGCGCGGCAGGTACGAGGACATGACCATATACAGCGAAGACCCGCCTGCCATCGGCAGAGATTTCGCGGCGGCAGGGGCTGAGTACATACACATCGTGGACCTGGAAGGGGCGAAGGACGGCACGACGCCAAACTTTGAGACCGTCTGCCGGATCAAAAAAGAAAGCGGTTGCTTTTGCGAGATCGGCGGGGGAATCCGGAGCGCGGCAGTCATCGAGAAGTATCTGGACGCCGGCATCGACCGGGTAATCCTGGGGACGGCAGCGGTGACGGACCGTCCGTTCCTTGAGGAAGCAGTCGGTCGGTGGAGCGGGAAGATTGCTGTAGGTATCGATCTGAAGGACGGCTGTGTGGCCATCAGAGGATGGACGGAGAAAACACAGCTGACAGCCCGGGACTTCTGCGGACAGATGCAGGACCTGGGCGTGAAGACAATCATCGTCACGGACATCTCCAAAGATGGCGCCATGAAGGGCACCAATCACGCGCTCTATGAGGAACTGTCCGAACGTTTCGGCATGCAGCTGGTGGCGTCAGGCGGCGTATCCACGATAGACGATGTGAAGCGGCTGGCGGCCCGGGGCATGTACGGCGCAATCATCGGCAAGGCGTATTACACCGGCGCCATCGATCTGGCGGAAGCGATCGAGGCGGCGAGATAGCAGAGGCAGTAAAATGATAACGAAGAGAATCATCCCCTGTCTGGACGTGAAAGACGGCTGGGTGGTAAAAGGAACAAAATTCAAAGATCTGAACGACGTTTCCTCTCCGGTGGAACTGGCCAAATTCTATACGGATGCAGGAGCGGACGAGCTGGTTTTTTATGATATCACGGCGTCCAGTGACGGACGGAAGTTGTTCACCGAGATCCTGACGGAAACGGCGGCCAATGTGTTCATTCCGCTGACTGTAGGTGGCGGCATCAGCACCGTGGCGGACTTCGACCGGGTGCTCAAATGCGGCGCGGACAAAGTCAGCGTGAACTCGGGGGCGATCCGGAATCCATCAATCATCGGCGAGGCGGCCAAACTCTACGGTGACCAGTGCGTCGTCATTTCCGCGGACATCGCCCTGATTGACGGCGTCTACAGAGTCTTCGCCAAAGGTGCACGGGAGAACACCGGCATGGAAGCCATCGACTGGATTAAGCGCTGCGTGGACATGGGCGCCGGGGAGGTTGTGGTCAACTCCATCGACACAGATGGTGTCAAAAGAGGATTTGACATCCCGCTGCTCCGGAAAGTCTGCGACGCAGTCAATGTTCCCGTCATCGCATCAGGCGGCGCGGGATGCATCCAGGATTTCATCGACCTGTTCACCGAGATTCCGGAGATCGACGCGGGACTG
>JAILDT010000060.1 GCA_024689085.1 Clostridia bacterium
CGAAACCGCTTCAACGGCCAGACATGCGATACCTGTAAACAAAGCGATGAACAGGAAATCACCCACATCCGTCAAGTCGGCACCGACGATCAGGCTCTCAGCAATCAAATACAGGACGACGCCCAGATATACCGCCGGAGCAAGAAGCCATTTCAGCGGCGATCTGAGTTTCCAGCCGTACCATCCTCCCAGCAGTGCGCCGGCAAGAGGAAACAGAAACATCCATGAAATCACGCCCGCCGCGATAGCGACGCCCGTGTCTGTTGATTGTGATGCGACAACGCCCAGAATGGTGCTGATGATCACCACCAGAATCGCAAATAATATAGGCCAATGTTTTTTTATCATGATTGGTATCTCTCCCGGATTAGAATAGTTCAGCCAGCATGCACCGTGCGGAACCGCCTCCGTTCTGTTCGATGCAGTCTAAATCAGGTGTGATCAGTGTCATCCTGGATTCCAGAAAATCGATTTGTTCCTTCGCCAGGCTCTCGTATGCAGTAAGGGACATAATCAGGCACGGTTCCCATCCCTGTTGCGAAGTTCCAGCATGTTCCCGGCGAAGTGGTTCATCTGATCGAACGAAATCTCCACAATTGTCTTTCCCGAATCCTCAATGGACTTCCTGACCTCTGCTCTCTGGTCAGGATCCTTGATGGCACCCAGGCAGACCACCGCGACTTCTGATCCCACGTGCATCATGACGTTCGTATGGTAGATTTTCGCTCCGTCGGCGTCCACTGCCTTAAAGAGAACCGGGGAGTATCCGAGCTGATCGCAAAAATCCTCCAATACAGTCTTATTTGTCCTAGGAGACTCGCACGCATAAGCGATTTTATTGACCCTATCCAGAACCATAGAACCTGTTCCCTCGAGAAATATTCCCTCTTCCTCATAGTGAGTGAGGTCAACCGTTCTCTTCTCACTCTCGTCCCCTTCTTCCTGGAACGCATTGTTCACAGCAGTCTCCTCATTGTAGTCAAACGCTACCGGGCTGACCATCAGGACGGTATCCGTCGTCTGCAGGGAAGCCTCCGCTTCCGGATTGGAGTTCTCTGTGCCGGAATTCAGATACAGCAGAAGCCCGACGATGATTGCCAGAACTACAAGAGCAAATATGATAATGCTCTTTTTCTTCTTCGTTTTTACCTCGTCCATGTCTTACCTCTTCCTCTATAATGCATATACTGCCACGATTTCATTGCCGCACATCTCTCCGTTTTCCACAAACCCGTACTTTCGGTAGATGTCTCGCGCGCGGGTATTTTCTGGTTCATAAGATAGCCACACTTTTTTCGCCTCGCCAAACGGGAAGGTCCGTATCAAATCCATGGCGGCATCTATAGTCTCTTTTCCCAATCCCCGCCCCTGATACTTCTTATCGATCATCAGCCTCCAGAGGCTGTAGTTTTCTTTGATCAAATCACTCTCATCTTGGTTGCCCACGGTTCCCTTGCCAATC
Organism: Clostridia bacterium; assembly: GCA_024689085.1. Classification (GTDB taxonomy): domain Bacteria; phylum Bacillota; class Clostridia; order Peptostreptococcales; family Anaerovoracaceae; genus Lentihominibacter. The sequence continues at coordinate 1,463 of JAILDT010000060.1, forward strand.
ATGACAAAACCAATCAGTTCGTCGTCATTGTAAACCGCCAATGGCAGCGCGTTGTTGCCTTCATTTCTCGTCGCGTATGCTTCCGCAAGACTCTGTATGTTCTCCGCGACGAAATCCTTCTGCTCTTCAAAAGGCTCCAGAAGGCATACCTTCCAGATATTCTTATTTGTGATTTCTTCAAATCTAATCATTGTTTCTCCTTCGTAAAAGAACAGCTGTCTCTACATGTCCACTGTTTGGGAACATGTCGACTGGTGTCGCTTCAATCAGTTCATACCCCGCTTCATGCAAAAGCTTCACGTCCCGCGCCAGTGTGGCCGGATCGCAGGACACGTAGATCACGTTCGGAATCGCGGCGTCCGCAATCGCCTGCAGCAGTTCCGGCTTACACCCTGTTCTTGGAGGATCAAGGATCGCAATATCCGCCTCCGCGGCTTCGTTCTCCTCCGCCACCCACTGTGGTATCAGTTCTTCCGCCTTACCGCAGGTGTATGTGGCGTTGACGATGCCGTTGATCGTCGCATTCCGATTGGCATCAAGTACCGCGTCCTGCACGACTTCGATGCCGTGCACATGGAAAGCGATATCCGCAACGCAAAGTCCTATGGTTCCCGCGCCGCAATACAGGTCCAGCACCACCGGCTCGCTTCCGTTCTGCGCGTACACTGCCGCGCAGTAACTGCGCACGATACCGTACAGTTTTTCCATCTGGTCGTGATTGACCTGATAGAAAGAGTTCGCGGAAATCTCAAAATCCAGTGTTCTATCTTCTATTACCACAGCATCGGTTATGGTGTCTTTGCCTGCTAACGTTTCTGTCTTCCTATCATTTCGAATCACGACACTCTCCAGGGAACCCCCGGCTTCATAGACAGCATCGTCCAGATACTCCACGAGCTTGGCCGCATTCGGGATACCTTTGCCGTGGATGTCGTAGATGACCATGACTTCACCCGTCCCGAAGGCGGTGCGCACGGTCATCTGCCGCATGAGACCTTTGTCCCAGCGGTCATCGTAGGAGCAGATGTGATCCTCCTCCATGAACTGCCGTGTCGCT
>JAILDT010000073.1 GCA_024689085.1 Clostridia bacterium
GGTCACCGGCATTGCGGATGCGAACCTGGACAGTGTGCCCCTCGTTTGCTTCACGGGGCAGGTGCCATTCGAACTGATTGGAAACGACAGCTTCCAGGAGGTCGACATTGTCGGTGTCACCAAGAACATCTGCAAGTATTCGGCTATGGTCCACAACAGGGGCGAACTGAACAAGATGGTCAAGGAAGCATTCTATATTGCATCCACAGGACGACCGGGGCCGGTGCTGCTGGACTTGCCGAAGGATGTCATGGATGAACTGGGAAGCGACGTGTACCCGGATAAAGTCAATCTCCGCGGTTACAAGCCGCCGACCACCGTACACGCAGGTCAGATCAAGCGTGCGGCGGGTATGATTCAGAAAGCGAAGAAGCCGCTGTTTATTCTCGGCGGCGGCGTGAAGATTTCCCGCGCGCAGGCAGATATGACCAAGCTGGTCGAAGCTTCTGGCATTCCTGCGGTCACCACCGTCATGGGCCGGGGCAGCATTCCGACGAACCACGAACTGTACTACGGCGACGTGGGCATGCACGGAAACTGGGCGGCCAACAATGCGGTCAACCACTGCGATATCCTGATTTCCATCGGGACGAGATTCAACGACAGAATCACGGGCAAGCTGGGGACGTTCGCTCCGGAAGCCCAGATCATACACATCGATATCGACGCGGCGTCCATCTCGAAGAACGTCAACGTCGACGTGCCGATCGTAGGCGACGCAGGCAAAGCCATTCGCGCCTTGCTGAAGGTTCTGGAGGAGAGCGAAGACGCCGTTTCCTCATCTGTTGCGAAGCGACGCGAGGCGTGGATCAGCAGGTTGAATAAGTGGCGTGCGGAAAAACCGCTGACCCAGGCGGTCGGCGCCGATATGCCGGCGTGCCTTTCCGGTGAAAAGATTCGTGCGAAGCAGATCCTGGACGGTATCAACAAAGTCTTTGATGAGCCGATCCTGACCACGGACGTGGGACAGCACCAGATGTGGGCGACCCAGTTCTTCGAGGTCTACGGCAAGCGTCAGCTGATTACTTCAGGCGGTCTGGGCACCATGGGATACGGACTCCCGTCAGCCATCGGCGCAGCGCTGGGCAATCCTGACATGGAAGTTGTCACCATCACCGGCGACGGCGGGTTCCAGATGAACTCACAGGAGCTGGCAACGGCGGTCGTCAACGAACTGCCGATCACCATCTGCATCCTAAATAATGGCTACCTCGGTATGGTGCGCCAGTGGCAGGAACTCTTCGCGAACAAAGTCTACTCGGGCACCTGCCTGAAGAAGCGCAGGAATCTGTGCAAGGAGTGCCACGGCCGCGACAAGACCTGTCCGCCGTACGTACCGGACTTCGTTGCCCTGGCGGAAGCCTACGGCGCAAAAGGTCTGCGTGTTTTTGAGGCCGATGAGATCGAGCCGGCGCTGAAAGAGGCGCAGGCGAACAAGAGCGGTCCGACGCTGATCGAGTTTATCATCGAAGACGAGGATCTGGTTATGCCGATGATCGAGCCGAACGGCGCAATCACGGATCTGATCACGGAGATGTAGGGAGGAGGTACTGGAAATGAGCGGAACATTAGCAAGCGGCGGAATGAGAAGACGCTGGATCTCCCTCTACGTGGAGAACCGGGTCGGCGTACTCGCCAGGATCTCCGGATCCTTCTCAGGCAAAGCCTACAATATTCATTCTCTTACAGTCGGTGAGACCGAGGATACGAACATATCCCGCATGACCGTATGCGTGGACGCAGATGACGCGACCCACGAGCAGATCAAGAAGCAGCTCAACCGCATGGTCGAGGTCATCAAGGTCATCGACTACACGGACAAGTCCATCCGCAGCAAGGAGGTCATGTTCATCAAGATTTTCAACGTCAGCAATACGGACCGCGCGGAGATCTTCCAGATGGCTGCGGCCTTCAAGTTCCAGGTCAAGGACATGGATAAGAAGAGCGTCCTCATCGAGGCGACCCGCACCGAAGCTAAGAACGACTCCATTCTGCGCGCCATCAATGAGCGTTTCAAGAATATCGAAGTCGTCCGGGGCGGCCCGGTGGCGATTGAATCCATCAGTATGCAGGACAGATAGAAATCAAAAGGAGGCAGCAGCCTCCTTTTTTTGTTGCGGATAAAGTGAATAAATTCTAAAAAAGTCAAAAAAAGGATTGCTATTTGATGGATATGGTGTAAAATATTTACAATCACCTGAGGTGAGGAAGTCATGCGTCTTTGAAGAAAGGGTACATTCGCAGAAAGAAACAGACACCGCAAGGTGCATAAGGAGGGATTGGAGATGAGAATGAATCAGCTCCCGATAGGGGAGAAACCCAGGGAGAAGCTTTTGCGCGATGGGCCGGAAGGCCTGTCAACGGTGGAGGTGCTCGCGGTTATTCTAGGCACGGGCACCCGTTCGAAGTCGGTGATGGATCTGGCCGGTGAGGTGCTGGCCATGGATGCGAGAGGACTCCGGTATCTGGCGGAGTGCAGTCCGGAGGATCTGAAGACAGTCTCGGGGATGGGCGAGGCAAAGGTGTGCATGCTGATGGCGGCATTGGAACTGGGAAAGCGTCTGTCCTGTCTGCCGGCGGAAGATCGGGTACGGATCAAGTGCCCGGACGACATCGCCAATCTGTTTCTGGAGCGTCTGCGATATGAGAAAAAAGAGCACTTTAAGTGTCTGCTCATCAATTCGCGGGGTGAGATTCTGGAAGAACATGAGGTGTCGATTGGGGATCTGAACTCATCGGCCAGTCATCCGAGAGAGGTATTCAGCCCCGCTGTCAGAAGAAGCGCGGGATCAGTTGCTTTCGTGCACAATCATCCAAGCGGAGATCCTTCCCCGTCCGACGCGGACATTGATTCCACCAGGCGGCTGGTGGAGGCGGGGAACCTGCTTGGGATTCCGGTCATCGATCACATTATCATCGGCGACGGGACCTATATCAGCATGAAAGGACTCGGGTATATCACGTAGCGTTTTCACATTCTGCCCGACAATTTGTTCTTGACTATACTTTGCAATCCATGCAAAATAATAATGCAGTATTATTTGGTTTTTTGGAGTAAAGTATGGGTAAAGTTCTACTGGTTGCCTCCGGAAAAGGGGGAACCGGCAAGACAATGTTTTCGGTGAACATGGGCGCCGCGCTGGCCCAGAGGGGATACAACGTGCTGCTCGTCGACATGGATATGGGCCTGAGAAATATGGACCTCTATCTTGGCATGGAAGACAGAGTCGTGTACAACATCATGGACGTTCTGTCCGGAATCTGCAGGATCAGCAAGGCCATCATCCGTGTGGACGGTTTCAGTTCACTCTATTTTATGGCGGCCGCGCCGAGACTGGATGAGAGGGATATTACGCCTTTGCATATGGCCATACTGTGCGCCAAGCTCAGGGAAGTTTTTGATTACATTATCATTGACTGCCCTGCCGGTATCGGCGAGATGCTTGAGGTTTCGATGGAAGCCGCTGATAAGGCAGTCATCGTGACGGAACCTGAGTTTGCGGCTAGCCGCGATGCGGATATGACCGAGCGGTTCCTCCACGAACATGGCCTTGATGACACCTGCGTCGTGCTCAACAGAGTCAATGTCGAACTCATGAGAGAAGGCTACATGCCGGATCTGGATACGGTTACGAGCAGCTTTAACAGTCCGCTTGTCGGCATCATCCAGGAGGATGACAACATCCGGATCTCAACGAACAAAGGCATCCCGATCGTGATGAAGCGGGGCACTTACATCGAGAAGAACTTCGTGGAGATCATTGCGAAGATCATCCGGTAACAGCAGAAGAAAGACAGAACGGGCAAAAGGCCCGTTCTTTTTATGTGGTTTGCTTTTGCAACTGTTTTTAGTTGCAAATATGCATAATATATGATATTTTGTTTGAAAGGGTATGGGTATGAGTCAAAAAGAAAAACTGATTGCAAAACTGAAGTCCAATCCGAGGGACTTTACCTTTACAGATGCCGAAAAATTACTTGGTTATTTCTCTTACCACAGAAACAACAAAGGAAAAACGAGCGGTTCACGTGTTGCTTTTGAAAGTGATCAATACGCGGCGAAGATATTACTTCACCAACCTCACGCGCGAAAGGAACTGCGTGAGTATCAGGTCAGGCAGTTGATTGAACAACTGGAACAGGAGGGGTTGTTATGAACAACATCATGGAATACAAAGGATATGTCGGCAGCGTTGAGTTTTCTGAAACGGACAGTGTCTTTTATGGAAAGGTTCAGGGGATCCGTTCTCTGATTTCCTATGAGGGGACGAATGCCAAGGAATTGGTTTCCGATTTTCATAATGCGGTCGATGATTATCTCGCACTCTGTGAGGAGGAGGGAACAAAGCCGGAAACACCGTATAAAGGCAGCCTGAATGTCCGTTTTAAGAACAAGGACAACCATAGAAGGGCTGCTATTTATGCAATCAAACATCAGCAGAGTTTGAACAGTTTTATTGAGGAGGCAGTAGAAGAAAAACTGGCTCTTGCTAAAGCTTAAATCTGTAATTTTTTGTCAATTTTCATTGACGAAAGTGCACTTGGGCTATATAATAACTGTGTATGCTTTTGACTTCTATGAATGAAGAATTCAGTTGAACATATAGTCTGCTGCAGCTTTGGCCGCCGTGGCAGCGCAACTTGAAAAATGAATATGGAAAGGAGGAATGATTACTACATGACAATGATCATACCTGTAGTAGTTGGCCTGGTAGCCCTGTTGATTGGGCTGCTGGTTGGATATATATTACGAAAATCCATCGGCGAGAAGACAATCGGAAACGCCGAAACAAAGGCTAGAAACATGATCCTGGACGCGGAGAAGAATGCGGAGAGCATCAGAAAGGAAATCGTCCTGGAGGCAAAAGAGGAAGCGCAGAGACAGAGAAACAGCGCGGATAAGGAGATTAGAGAGAGAAGAAACGAAATTTCAAAGGCCGAGCGGAGACTGAACCAGAAGGAGGACTCCATCGACCGCAAACTGGAAAACATAGAGAAAAAAGAAGAAAGCATTACAAACAAAGAAAAGAAAATTGAAAACAGACTCGCAGAGCAGGATAGAATCCTGAAGAAACAGCTGGAGGAACTGGAGAAGATTTCCGGTTACACAGTGGACGAAGCGAGAGAGATTATTCTGCAGAAGGTCGAGCAGGAAGCCCGCAGCGACGCGGCGGTTCTCTACAAGGAAATAGAGAGCAAAGCCAGAGACGAGGCGGACAGAAAGGCCAAGGAAATCATCACCGGAGCGATCCAGAGATGTGCAGCCGACCACGTTGCGGAATCAACAGTGTCTGTAGTACCGTTGCCTAATGATGAGATGAAGGGCCGTATCATCGGCCGTGAAGGAAGAAACATCAGGGCAATCGAGAACGCTACGGGCATCGACCTCATCATCGACGACACACCGGAAGCGGTCATCCTGTCGGGATTCGATCCTGTCAGAAGAGAGATCGCCAGACTGGCCCTCGAAAAACTCATCGTCGACGGACGTATCCATCCGGCGAGGATTGAGGAAATGGTCAACAAGTCGGAGCGTGAAGTCAACACCATCATCAAGGAAGCCGGCGAGCAGGCGACCTTTGACGTTGGCATCCACAACCTGCATCCGGAGCTGATCAAGCTTCTGGGCAGACTGAAATACAGAACTTCATACGGACAGAATGTATTAAAGCATTCCGTCGAAGTAGCGCACCTGGCCGGACTGATGGCCGGCGAGCTGGGATTGGATATTACACTCGCCAAGCGTGCGGGACTGCTGCATGATATCGGCAAGGCGCTCGACCACGAGCGCGAAGGTACCCACGTCGACATCGGTATCGAAGTGCTGAAGAAGTACAAGGAGTCCGAGGCGGTCATCAACGGCATGGCGGCCCACCACGGCGATTACGAACCAAAATCAGTCGAAGCGGTTCTGATCGCGGCGGCGGATGCGCTTTCGGCAGCGAGACCGGGCGCGCGGCGTGAGACTCTCGAGTCCTACATCAAGCGTCTGCAGAAACTCGAAGAGATTGCGAATACAACGAAGGGCGTTGAGAATTCCTACGCGATCCAGGCTGGTCGTGAGATCAGAATCATCGCGAAGCCGGACGAAGTCGGCGACGATTCCATCGCACTTCTGGCCCGCGACATTTCGAAGAAGATCGAGTCCGAACTGGAGTATCCGGGACAGATCAAAGTCAACGTCGTCCGCGAGACCCGCGCAATCGATTACGCGAAATAGGGACGGCAATATTGAGCACACAGAAGTTGGCAGAAGGAACACCTTCTGTCAACTTTTAGCATAAGGCGTTCGCGAACGCCGGGCAGAAAACGATGATATATTTAGACAACAGCGCAACCACAAGACAATATGATGAAGTGACCGAGGCAATGGTCCGGGCGATGAAGGAAGACTACGGCAATCCGTCGTCTCTCTATCAGCTTGGCGTCGACGCGGAAAAAGCGTTGAAAGCAGCGCGCCGTCAGGTGCTGGAAGCGGCTTGCGGAAGCAGGCTGGCGACGAAGGAGGGAGCACCCAGCGGCGGTTTTGGCGCGGACAGCTGGGAGGTCGTGTTTACCTCCGGTGGAACGGAAGCCGACAACATGGCCATCTTCGGCGCAGCACATTCGCTGCGCAGATATGGCAACCGTATCGTGACGACTGCGGTCGAACATCCGGCAGTGCTCGAGTGCTGCAAAAGCCTCGAAGAGGAAGGGTTCGAAGTGGTGAAAGTAGGCGTTGACAGTACCGGTTTGCTTCTCATCGATGAGATGCGTGCTGCCGTCAACGACCGCACGATCCTCGTGAGCATGATGCATGTAAACAATGAGGTCGGCACGGTCATGCCGGTCGGTTTGATTCGGGAAATCATGGAACAGAACGGAGCGCCCGGAGTATTCCACTGCGACGCCGTGCAGAGCTTCGGTAAAATGCCTTTGCCTGCCGATGCGGATATGATTTCCGTCAGCGGCCACAAGATCCACGGCCCGAAAGGAAGCGGCGCGCTTCTCATCAGCAAAGGAAAAACAGCATCCGGCAAGAGCATCAATCTGCCGGCGCTGATGAAGGGCGGCGGACAGGAGTCGGGCCTTCGTTCCGGCACAGAGAATGTTCCGGCAATCATTGGATTGGGGTGCGCGGCGCAGATTGCTGCCGCAGACGGAGCAGTTGACGCAGAAGACGGCTATCTCACCATGGCAGACATCGCCGGGATGAGACAAAAGCTGCTGGATGGCCTTTGCAGTAAGATCGATGATATTGAGATCAACAGTCCGACGGAAGCAGGAACGGTAACCGGGAAATGCTGTCCGAGCGTGCTGAACGTGAATTTCAGGGGAACGAGAGGAGAGGTTATCCTCCATACCCTTGAGCAGGACGGCATCTGCGTATCCACAGGCTCGGCGTGTTCCTCCAACAAGAAGGGCCAGAGCCACGTGCTGCAGGCCATGGGCCGCTCGAGCAAGGACATCGAAGGCGCCATCCGGTTCAGTCTGGGACGACTGAACAGTCCGGACGAAGTGAATCCGGTTGTCGACGCAGTTGCGTCGGCGGTGAAACGCTTCCGCAAATTGGGAAGCTTCAGATAGCAACGAGGAATAGAATGACAGACGAAATCAAGAAAGACGAATACATTTTTATAGTCAGATGCGGCGAGGTAGCGCTGAAGGGAACGAATAAACCGTACTTCGAGCGCATGCTGCTCGAGCGTATCAAGAAACTGCTGAAGAAATTCGACGGCGTCAGAGCCTATCGGCATGAGGGCCTCATTTACGTGCGCGCGGAGAAGTATCCGGAAGGCATCGCCACGGAAGCCGCAGCGAAGGCGCGTAAGGACGCGATCATCCGTGAGATCGGCAAGGTCTTCGGCGTGGCGTCCATCAGTCCGGCCATGGAGTGCGAGAGCACCATGGAGGACATCGGGCGGACCGCTGTGGAATACATGATGGAGGCCATCGAAGAGCGCGGTGTGAAGACCTTCAAGGTCGAGGCCAAACGGGCGGACAAGAACTTTCCGGTCAAGTCGCCGGACATCGCCAGACAGACGGGTGCCGCGGTGCTTAAGGGCTGCAAAGTCTTACGAGTCGATGTGCACGATCCTGACGTGCGGCTTTTTGTCGACGTCAGACACGATAAATCCTACGTTTACCAGGACAAGATTCCGGGCTTCGGTGGACTGCCTCTCGGTACGAACGGCAAAGGCATGACGCTCCTTTCCGGCGGCATCGATTCGCCGGTGGCCACCTGGATGATGGCCAAGCGGGGCATGCTCATTGAAGCGGTGCACTTTCACTCCTATCCGTATACGAGCCAGCGTGCCCGTGAGAAGGTGGAAGAACTGGCATCTCTGGTAGCGACTTACTGCGGCAGATTCCAGATGCACGTGATCAACCTGCTGCCGATCCAGGAGCAGATCGTAACCAACTGCCCGGAAGAGGAGACGACCATTCTGGTCAGACGGTTCATGATGCGTATCGCCCAGGAACTTGCAAAAGCAAATGGCTGCAATATGCTCATCACGGGTGAGAATCTGGGGCAGGTGGCGAGCCAGACGGCGGAAGCCCTGGTGGTCACCGATGCCAGCGTGCAGATGCCGGTCATGCGGCCACTCATCGGCATGGACAAGGTGGACATCATGGATCTGGCACAGGAAATCGGGACCTACGAGAAGTCTATCGAGCCGTATGAGGACTGCTGCACAGTCTTCCTGCCGAAGCATCCAAGCACGAAGCCGAAGCTCAATAAGATTCTGGAGAGTGAGTCGAAACTGGATTGCGAGCAACTGATCAAAGACGCCATCGCATCAGAAGAAATCGTAACGATACTCCCGCACAGGGATTGAAATATCTTCAACAAGAGGTGAAACAATGAAACGAATTATGTTAGGCAATGAAGCATTTGCCAGAGGCGCCTGGGAAGCGGGCGTCAGGGTGGTCAGCTCGTATCCGGGGACGCCGAGTACGGAGGTGACCGAGACACTGGCGAAGTGCGGTGACGAAGTCCATGTGGAATGGGCGCCGAACGAGAAGGTCGGCGTTGAAGTGGCCGTAGGCGCATCCATCGGCGGTGCCCGGGCTCTTTCCTGCATGAAGCACGTGGGACTGAACGTGGCCGCGGATCCGTTTTTTACGGCGGCGTACAACGGCGTGACCGGCGGACTGGTCGTGCTGGTGGCCGATGACAACGGATGTCATTCCAGCCAGAATGAGCAGGACTCGCGATACCACGGACGGGCTGCCGGCGTTCCGGTGCTGGAACCGGCCGACCCGACGGAATGCAAAGACTACATGAAACTGGCCTTCGATATGAGCGAGAAGTACGACACGGTCGTCCTCATGCGTTCCAACACGAGGATCTCCCATTCGAGAGGGATCGTGGAGGAAGGAGAGCGTGAGGAGCACGAGGTCATTCCGTATGAGAAGAACTTCCGCAAGTACGTAGCTATGCCTGCCATGGCGAGAGTCAATCATGTGAAGCAGGAGCAGCGTCTGGCGCAGATCGCGGAAGACGCCCACGACATCATGGTCGGTGTGCCTCTTGGTACAGACGAGCTCGTCTCAGCCATCGAAGGCTACCCGCTCAACAAAGAAGAACTGAACGATCCGGAAATCGGCATCGTCACTAGCGGCATCTGCTACCAGTACGTTAAGGAAGCGCTGCCGGATGCCAGCGTCTTCAAACTGGGTATTGTCAACCCGCTGCCGCTCACAGAAATCGCAGCATTCGCACGCAAAGTCAACAAGCTCTACGTGATCGAAGAGGGCAATCCGTTCCTGGAGGAGCAGATCCGCGCGGCCGGCATTCCGGTCCACGGAGGCAAAGAACTGTTCACCATCCAGGGTGAGTACAGCGCCAACATGATCCGTAAGGCTTTCGGCGTCGAACTGCCGCAGGCAAGTGTGGATAGCTTCGAGGAAGGCGCAGCGACAGGGACCGATGCCCCGGGCAGACCGCCGCTTCTTTGCGCAGGCTGTCCGCACAAGGGACTGTTCTATGTGCTCAGCAAACTGAAGACGACGGTCATGGGCGACATCGGCTGCTACACGCTGGCTGCACTGGCACCGACCAACGCCATTGATTCGTGCCTTTGCATGGGCGGTTCCATCGGTATGGAACACGGATTCGAGAAAGCCACGGGCAACAGCAAAAACCTGGTCGCGGTGCTGGGTGATTCCACCTTTATTCACTCGGGCATCACCGGTCTGGTGAACATGGTCTACAACGAAGCGAAAGGCACGGTCATCATTCTGGACAACCGCATCACCGGGATGACGGGGCACCAGCAGAACCCGGCGTCGGGAAAGAACGCCAAGGGGGAACCGGCTCCGGCCCTCGACATCTATACGCTCTGCAGAGCCATCGGCGTCCGGAACGTCTTCGAAATCGACCCGTTCGAAGTCAAAGAACTGGAACAGCTGATCAAGGCGGAGACCGAGCGCGACGAACTGTCAGTCATCAT
>JAILDT010000120.1 GCA_024689085.1 Clostridia bacterium
CCGCCGCCTGACGGGCCGACCAACGCTGTTACCTCCCCTTCTTTTGCCGTGAAGCTTACACCGTTCAGCACAGGTTCTTCATCATAGGCAAAGATGACATCCTTAAACTCGATGTCGTGGCCCTGCGGTTCGAAAACCTCGCTTCCTCCTGCCGCCGGTGTGTCTGCAATCTGCTCCATACGCTCAGCGCTGACTTCGGAAATAAACACCTCTGCGATGAGTGCCAGCGACTGATCGAAGGGAGCATAAATCCGAGTGATCACCAGAAGGAACATGAACAGCATCATGAAATCAATCTGTCCGCTCATGATGAGCTTCGCCCCAACCAGAATAGTCGTCGCAACACCAAGACGCATGATTACACTTGCTCCATTGACGAACAATCCCGTTACGAGCTCCGTATGGATCATGGTCTTCTCGAAATCATCCACCTTGCCGTTAAGCTCCGCAAGATATCTCTCCTCCTGATTAGTGGCTCTGATCTCGCGCACATTTTCTATGGTCTCCTGAATATTGTCCGCCACATCCAGGCCTTTGCCTTTGGCCTCGTAGGAATACTTTTTAGAGAGTTTCCTGCTCCCAAAGAGCAGAATGAATGCTACCGGCACACCCCAGAGACAGGCGATGGCAAGGCGCCAGTCAAAAATCAGAAGGCCGATCGCTATCAGCGCTGTTGATATATACGCTCCCTGCAGATATCCCAGAACATGCGACCACACGTGCTCCAGCCGGTTCATGTCACTCATCAGCGTCTCTGTCAAATCAGACAGATCTCTCTTGCCGAAGAAGCCCAAAGGAAGTCTGCGCAGCTTCTCCGCCAGGCCAACCCTCGTGGCCGCTATTTCATCGTAAACAAGCGTATAGGAATTGGTATACTGTTGGAAATGCGTTACAAGGGAAAGGATGATAAAGGCGATTACTGCTGCGATATACATGCCTGCATTCGGGAAATCTGCTCCGTTTATCAGACTGTTCATGAACTGCATCATCAGGAAATACAGGATTCCCATACCGCACATGACGACCAGATTGACAATGACTGTCCAGAAAGTGGCCTTTTTCACATTGACAATGCCCTGATTCGTCAGAGCATATCTGCGTCTGAGTTTTTCTCCGAAAAACAACTAGCATGCCTCCTTTCCGATCTTCCACTGCACCGCCTGCTGATAATCCGCCCACATGCGCGCATAGAGCCCGCCAGCTGCCAGCAGTTCTTCGTGACTTCCCTGCTCTGCCACCTTCCCATCTGCGAGCACGATGATTTGATCTGCTCCCATGACTGTGGTCAGCCTGTGCGCGATCATCATTACCGTGCGCCCTTTCGTCAGCTGTGTGAAAGCTTTCTGTATGAGAACTTCATTTTCCGGATCCGCGAAAGCCGTCGCCTCATCCAGAAGCACGATCGGGGAGTCTTTTAGAATCGCCCGGGCCAGTGCGATACGCTGTTGCTCTCCCCCTGACAGATAGGTTCCTCTGCTTCCGATCTTTGTGTCGATTCCATTCGGGAGCTTCTCTATAATGTCATCACAGCGGGCCTGCGACAGTGCCTCCAATACTTCTTCCCTGGAAGCCTCCGGTCTTGCCGCCCGCACGTTCTCCAATATGGAGGTCTTGAACAACCGATTATTTTGAAAAACAAAGGCAATATGATCCATCAGCACATGAGGATCGATTTCCCGCACATCCACGCCGCCAATCAGAATGCTTCCGTCACTCACATCCCAGAACCGTGCAGCCAGGTTTGCTGCCGTTGTCTTGCCGCCGCCGGATGGTCCGACCAGCGCTATGGTCTGTCCTGCTTTTACTTCGAAACTGACATGGTTCAGTGCCGGCACATCCGCACCTTCGTAGGTGAAGCTGACATCCCGGAACGCAATGCTGTTGTCCGCAGGTTTCTTCGGGTCTGCCGACACCGGGAGCTGCGGCGCATTTGCAGCGGTTTCTACCCGGGCAAGGGCCGTCTCTGCCATCATGATCCCGCTGGACGCAAACATCACCTTTGCCAGAGCCGTCGAAATGATCGCGGAGAACACCGCGTAAGACGCGAAGTCTGTCAGCAGCGATACATAATCACCGGATGCGAAAGCCCGTGGTGCCAACAGGGCGGCAACCGGTACCAGGAATACGAAGGCGCCCTCAGTAAACGTAAGGTTGACGGACTGAGGCACACGGCAGATGACGCCGGTATAGATCTTTGCCTTTTCACTGTACTCATCGATTGCCCTCTTGAATGCTGTGAAGGAATAGACCGTCTGCTGGAACACCTTAACGACCGGGATTCCTCGAACATATTCTGTTCCTGCCTTTGCCAGATTGTCCTGAGCTGTCTGATACTCCATCATGAGTTTGGCGTTCTTCCCGCCCATCATGGTGAACATGGCGATCACAGAAATGACTGCTGCCAGAAAGCAGGCCAATCCCATCCGCCAGTCAAAGACAGCAAGAAGTACCAGCATAGTCAGGAACATAGCCGCCGTTCCCGTGATATCCGCCATGTTGTGCGCAAGCAGTGTTTCCGTTTCCGCTGCTGCTCCATTGATGCGGTTTCTCAAATACCCAGACGCATTATTATCGAAGTATCCCAGCGGCGCGTGCATAAGTCGGTTCATGCAGCTTTTTCGAATATTGGTCGCCGTGCGAAAGGCTGCCAGATGTGTGCACATGAGCGCCGCGAAATATACGACGATGCCGGCTACGGCGGTGCCAAAAGCCATCCAGCCGTAGCTGCCGATGTCGCTGGCCGCAGTCCAATCCGGCGCCACTCGGATCAAGTCGCGGGCAACCAGCCAAATGCAAATATACGGCAGCATCCCGAGCACCATAGCGACTGCCGACAAGGCCATTCCCAGAAATGTAAGTCCTTTTAAATTTCCAGCGTAGGCCAGCAATTGCCGCAGCGTATCTTTTTTCTTCTTTCCCATTCTCTCCTCCCTGTCTGCTTTTCCCGCAGACATTTATTTTGAAGTATGTTAGTTAGTTGGTTAGTTATAACTAACCAATATGCTTTGTTTATGCCGCCCGCACATGCGAGCGGCATGTTTCACAATGATGGTTTATGCTTTTTTATACCCCGTGTACATAGTCATCAGAAAACAGAACACGGTTGCCCATGCGAAAAATTTATGCTTCTCCATTTCTTTCCTCCAGTAAGCCTGCCGGTTTTTTCAGCAGGTCTGTCATGTTGTAAACACTGATAACAAGTGTTGATATATTATGCAACATCGCAGAAGTCTGCGGCGTGATCCGTCCGGTTGCCCCAAGCGCAATCAGCAATGTATTGAACGCGATGATTACCCTGTAGTCTCTGTGAATCCGTTCCATCAGCGCGTCCGCGATATTCCGCAGACTTCTGCGATGTTGCATAATATATCAACACTTGTTATCAGTGTTTACAACATGACAGACCTGCTGAAAAAACCGGCAGGCT
>JAILDT010000146.1 GCA_024689085.1 Clostridia bacterium
GAGATCGCTAAGGAAGCTGAGTTCTTCTGCTTCGGTACAAACGACCTTACACAGATGACATTCGGTTTCTCCAGAGACGACGCAGGCAAGTTCCTCACAGCTTACTATGAGTCCAAGATCTTCGAGTCTGATCCGTTCGCACGTCTTGACCAGAACGGTGTAGGTAAGCTCATGAAGATGGCTATTGAGAACGGTAAGGCAGTACGTCCTGACCTTCACCTCGGAATCTGCGGCGAGCACGGCGGCGACCCGACATCCGTAGAGTTCTGCGATGAGATCGGCCTTGACTACGTATCCTGCTCACCTTTCCGTGTACCGATCGCAAGACTTGCTGCTGCACAGGCTGCAATCAAGCACAGAAAGTAACAGTTTAATAAACTGATCAATGAATGCCCGGAGCGATTGCTTCGGGCATTTTTATTGGATTTGGAATGCAATGATAAAATTAGTGATGGAGCTTTTCGTTCTTTTTCGAAAAGCTCGAAAAAATATCTCAAAAATTTCCTTCGACCAGCGAACATTTCGCATCTGTCATTCGTTAATAGGGTAGATGCGGATAGAAAAGAGGCAAAAGAAATGACCGAAAAAGAACTCGAAAAGATCTACAACGAAGCCTACAAAGCCGTTTACTGGACAGCAATGCAGTTCCTTAAGAATGAAGCTGATGTTGAAGATGTTGTTCAGGATACCTTCATATCTTTCATGGAGTCTTATGGCAACATGGAGGATACGACCAAGGCTGTAGCTCTTCTTAAAAAGATTGCAGCAAACAAGTGTCTTGACCGTATTAAGCTCTCGAGAACAGATGTTGCTGAAGATGAGTTCCTGGACAGTGTCGAGGCAGTGCCTGAGGATTTTCTTCCCGATTCCATTATCGAATCGGAGGATGCCCGAAGGATCGTCATGGATATCATCAACAATTCTTTGTCTGATGATATCAGAAGAACACTTATCCTGTTCTACTTTGACGAGATGAGCACCAAAGAGATTGCCGAAGCACTTGGTGTTCCCGAAGGAACTGTCCGCCGCCGTCTAAATTTTGCCAGAAACAAGATTAAAAAGGAGGTCGAGAATTATGAGAAAGAAAACGATACGAAGTTGTTCAGCATGGCACTGCCATTCTTGAGCAAGCTCTTTATGAAAGAAGCAGAGCTTGTGCCTTTCAAGGCTATGCCTGCAAAACTGATTTCTCTGTCCGCATCTGCAGAGGCTTCAAAAGCCGGAACAAACATTGCCAAAATGGCAGTAAAGAAAGGGACAGATATTATGAAAACAAAAATCTTGATCGGCAGCGTTGCTGCTGTAGTTGCAGTTGGTGCAACTGTTGGAATCATTCTCGGAGTAGTGAATAAAAAAACAGAGGAAACGCCCGTCATCTCAGATACAACATCGATCTCAGAGGAGAACGAGACTACTGAGATGATTATTGTAAGCTCTACCGAAGCGATTTCAGAAAAAACTACTACTGCTTCATCGGTCACCGGAGACAGATGGATTGACAACAGTTACCTTTGCATTTGCGGGCAGAAGTTCAAAGTAGGACTCACCGACGGGTGTACAGTGCAGGATATAGCTGAGACAGGTTGTTATTTGGTTATCTGGAGTTATGCTTCAGGAGATTATGGGTACTATACATTGGATGATGAATACGATATAGAAGGAATGAGAGTTGTTGTATTCCCCGACGAAGCTTCGGCGGCAGCAGGAACCGGAGGGCTGAGCCTTAGAATCGGCGGTCCTGAGACTCCGAACATTTTGATAAAGGATTGCACCGTTCAGGGATTCGATTGTACGCCGCAAGATGCTGCCGTTTGGGGAGATGATCTGGTATTTGATTTCCCTATGGATATGACTCCTGAGCAGTTGGTTGAGAACAGTGGAGATTCCTATGTTACTTACTCTCTCAACTTGCTTCCTATCATGACGATACAGGAAGGGGGAGGCGTTACGGGTGAATTTGAGGAATATTCTTACATGTCTAGTGACCTCTCCCGTTGGTTCTTCATATTCGATGAAAACAACCAGTTAGTTCTAGTCACGATGATCACTTTTTAAATTACTATAAGCATATATTGATTGATCACTTGTTCAACTGCCCTTCAACTCATACACTTTTCCTCCTCTCTTCCCCTCTGATTCTGATATCCTACTAACGCGTTTGGGGATAAATGGCGCAGGATAATAGGAAATTGGGAGGACAACTTTAATGAAGATCTTTAGAAGTATTGCAACTTTAGGACTCGTCTTAGCGATGGGCGCATCTTTTGCAGGGTGCTTAAGCAATGAAGGCGGTGTGCCTTCTGATACTACGGCGCCTGTGGTTACTGAGTCCGTGACTGATGCTGTCTTATCTGATGGCAGCAGTGAAGATGAGATCGTGACAGATATATCCGGTGCATCTGAGAAGCCTGCGGGGGATGTTTTCGAGCGCATGGCATCGAGACTTAAACTCGCGATGGGACAGGATAAGGATACCGTTAAGACAACGATAGAGAGACTCTTTGGCGTGAAGCTCAGCAATGAGGAAGTAAATAAGAACGACTAT
>JAILDT010000148.1 GCA_024689085.1 Clostridia bacterium
CAGGGTCTGCCCTTCTTCCAGGCTGGCTTCTGATTTCTGCAGGATTCCGTCTTTTTTGACTCCAAGATTAACAATAACTTCTTCAGCGTTGACCTGGTGTACTTTGCCGTCTACGATTTCACCGTTTCTCGGCAGCTTCAGCGTCTTGTTGAACTCGTCAGACTGAAGCAGTTCTTCCATAGTCATTTCTTTGTTTTCAAGTGTGACATCACTCATGTTGGCAATAACCTCCTTAATTGTGTAGTCCGGCGTCGACGCACCGGCCACTACGCCTATTTTATTACACTTCCGGACCTCGTGCAACGGTAAATCTCTTATATTTTCAACAAAATAGGCTCTGTCACAATATCTGGAAGCAATTTCAAAAAGCTTCCGTGTATTGGAGCTTCCACGTCCGCCAATCACAATCATGATTTCGCTTTCGCGGGCGATCCGGGCGCACTCTTCCTGACGGTCCGCTGTGGCGCTGCAGATCGTGTTGCGGATTTCCACATCGAAACCTGCCTTTGCCGGAGCATCGGCGACTTCGTCGAAGGTCTCTTTTCTGACTGTTGTCTGCGCCACGAGCAAAAGCTTCACGCCCTCCTGCAAAAGCCCTGCGGCCTGCGCCGCTTCCTCTCCGGTTTTGCACACGATGGCCGGTCTGTCTTCCGGGCACCAGCCTGCGATGCCTTTGACTTCGGCGTGATCCGGGTCGCCGGCAATGATTACCTGACGGTCCGTTTCGCTGACGATCTTATGGATCTTCTCCACAAAGGGACAAGTCGCGTCGATCAGGCGGATGCCCTTTGTCTCTGCATATTCATAGGTGGCTCTGCCCTCTCCGTGGGAGCGGATGATCACAGGTAGACTGACGCCGGCGTCGTCAGGCAATGCAGCCTCCTCCAGACTGCCGATCACACGGACGCCTTCCTCGCGAAGGCGCGCCACCGCTTCCTCGTTGTGGATGAGCGGACCGAGGGTAACGGCAGGCGCAGAATCAAGAGCGATGTCCATCGCCCTCTTGACGCCGAAGCAGAAACCTGCCGTTTCAGCCAATGTAATTGTCTTGTCACCTGCTTTGATGATTGCCATTTGTGTCTTCTCTATTTCTTCCCGCTCTTCCGGTCGATTTCACGCAGCTCCTCCAGGTATTTCTTGAAGGCGGCTTCGCTGCCGTTCGCCGAAGGCTCATAGTAGCGGACGCCTTCCCTGTACAGATCGTCCGGCAGATACTGCTGGGTCACATAGCCGCCGTAGGAATGCGGATACTTGTAGCCGATGCCCCTGCCCAGATCCTTGGCGCCGCCGTAGTGGGAATCCATCAGGTGGGCCGGTACGTCATCGATCTTCCGCGAGTGGATGTCCGACAGGGCTGCATTCAGCGCTTCGTTGGCCCGGTTGGACTTCGGACAGGACGCCATCAGAATGACGGCGTGGGCAAGCGGAATCTGCGCTTCCGGGAAGCCGATCATCTGGGCCGCCTGCACGCAGGAGGTCACGATGGAGATGGCGTTCGGATATGCCATACCGATATCTTCGCTGGCCATGACCATGAGCCGCCGACCAATCATCATCTCGTCAGCGCCGCCGTCAATGAGCCGCGCCAGATAGTGGATGGCTGCGTCAGGGTCCGATCCGCGCACGGATTTCTGAAGCGCGGAAAGCAAGTTGTATTTATCTTCTTCCTTATCATAGAAAGTGGTCTGCTTTTGCATTGCCTCGGCGACGATGTCCCTGTCAAGGACCTGTCCTTCCGCCAGGTTATCCACGATGAAGCCCAGCGCATCCAATGCCACCCGGCAGTCTCCGCCCGCCATGGCGGCAAGCATGTGCAGGGCGTCCTCATCATACTTGACGTCGAGTCCGCCAAATCCTTTTTCCTGATCCGCCAGCGTCCGCTTGAGAATAATCAGAATCTCATCGGCCGACAGGCGTTTGAACTCGTAGATGTTCCGCACCCGGGAGATGATCGCGTTATTGATGGAGAAGTACGGGTTTTCCGTCGTGCTTCCGATGAACTTGATGATGCCCTCCTCGATGGCTTTGAGCAGGGAGTCCTGCTGCAGTTTATTCCATCTGTGAACCTCGTCGAGATACAGCACCGTCGTCTCCTGCAGCAGCCCATGGAACCGGTCGGAGGCGTTTTTGAGGATCTCCTTCAGTTCCTTCGTGCCTGTTGTGGAGGCGTTCAGCTCGACAAAATTGCCGTCCAGTTCCCCGGCGATGATGCGGGCCAGGGTGGTTTTCCCCGTACCGCTCGGACCGAAGAAAATGGCCGACTCAAAGGTCTTATTTTTGATGGAATTATAGAAAAGCGAACCTTCATACATGAAGTGCTTCTGCCCGACGAAATCGTCCAGTTTCGTCGGTCTCATTTTTGTCGATAAAGGTATCATCTCAAATCCTCCTGCGGAGAACATTATACAAAAAAGGCGGTGCTTTTACAAACACCGCCCTTGAGGCTTTTGCCTTATTGCTCTTGTATTAATCGAAGAATGATTCTGTCTTCTCTTCCATGAGGTACTTGTTGAGTGTAGCCTCGACGTCCAGTTCGTGCTCCGGAAGAGGTGGGTCGTTCTTCTTGCCTACGAAGTACATGATCAGACCGAAGACGATCAGGATTGCGCCGCCAATGGCCAGACCAGTCTGTACCTGTGGGATGCAATTTGAGAATACATCGTAGTCGTCTGGTTCCCATTCGCCCCAGCTGATTTCATACCATCTCAGCCAGAACTGACCGAAGAATGCCATCACGCCTGCGCACAGGGAGAACACGCCGATTCTGACCGTGTCGCCCTTCGGGATACCGAATCCGTTGACAGGGTTGCCTTCCGGATCGTTGACGGACAGTCCGCCGCAAATCTTACGGAAGAGGATGTATGCGATCGGTCCTGAGCAAAGCGCCATCAGACCTGTCGTCAGATAGTCTGTTCCGTTGATCAGCAGCGCGATGATCGCGATGACGATCGGGAATCCGCAGTAGAAGATCAGGGCCTTGTTTCCGCCAGGGATAATGTACAGGCCTCTCTTTCTTCTCTCCTCAACAGGCAGTTTGTGACGCAGCTTGATGACGGAGATTGGCAGGATGATGTACAGTGCCAGCATGAATACAACTTCCATGGATACCAGCGTCGTGAAGTCATTGAACGAAAGAATGAATGTCACGATTGCCAGAGACAGAATACCGACATACGGCACGCCTCTGTTCTTGCTGACCTTAACCAGGAACTGCGGGCAAAGGTGATCGTCCGCCAGGACGAAGAATCCTCTGGAGCCTGATGCAAGATATGTATTGAATATCGCGCACTGTGAAATGATTGCGATGACGAGGAATACGTAACCCCAAGCCTGTCCCAGGTTTGCAGTAAGTACAGTAGCGTATCCTACATGGTCACCGGAGAATCCGCCTTCTGTGGACCACATCTCCCATGTGCCCTGCGGCAGAGTAGCAAGTCCGCCCAGCGTCGGCAGCACGTAAGTCAGGGCTACCAGCGGCATAGCGATCTTCAGTCCCTTAGGAATAACCTGCGGGTTCTTGACCTCACCGGCCATGTTGGAGATGCATTCATATCCGCAGTACATCCAGATGCAGATGCAGATACCGCCGCCCAGTCCGTCGATCAGTGTGTAGTCTTCCGGCATGAACGGCTCCACCGGGTTGGCGTTCCAGTTGCAGAAACCAACGATGGCGACCAGCAGGAAGGCTGCGACGATCAGCAGGGAGAGAACAGTACTTACCGTTCCTACTTCCCTCAGACCAAGCAGGTTTACGATAGTGAAGATGGCAATCATGCCGATCTTCAGAGCCAGGGATCCTGCATAAGACATTGGAATCATCTGGCTTACATAACCTGATACCAGCGCTACATAAACACCGTTTGTAATATAAGTGGAAACCGTTGCCCACCATCCAGTCTGGAATCCCCAGAATTCACCGAATGCTTCCTTGACCCAGACGTACACGCCGCCCTCCGACGGCATAACAGATGAACATTCCGCTACCAGCGAACTGATAGGATATGCCCATATAAATGGGAAGAGACACAGAAGCAACAATGTCATTCCCGGTCCTGCTTCCGGTATCATTTCTTCGATACCGAAGGCTCCTGCTGCTACCAGACAGTAGAGCATGAACACAATTCCTGAAACCTTGATGTCATGCTTTTTCAGTCCGGCTACACCCTGCAGTTGCGGTTGTTCCTGACTCATTTTTTCACCTCATAAAACCAAATAATGATTGCGTATAAACGAACAAAACAATTGTATCACAAAAAAACGCAATTACAAAACAAATGTTACATTCAATAATGCAAAGGCAACCGCAAGATTTTCTGTAATTTTGCTATTGCTATATTTTGGAATCTGTGGTATTATACTTCACGAAAGGAAATAAATGGTTATAATGTCATTTTATACAAAGGCAGACGTGAAACAGTATATTCGTGATATCAGGCTTCTGCTCACAGAATCCGTGGAGGAAATGACTGATGAGAAAGCCTTGAGCATCATCGAAGACTACGTGTTTTCACAGAGACGGTCCTCATCCTGCAGCTTCAGGGACAACACCGCCCTCATTGAGAGGCTCTTTCTCTCTCTGCGGTGCGAGAT
>JAILDT010000070.1 GCA_024689085.1 Clostridia bacterium
ATTTCTTTGATGGCTTCAGCATCTTTCATGATTATTCCTTTTGCTCCTTTGGATCAAGATATTTGATGACTTTAGCAGGCGCCCCGCCCACTACTGCGTAATCAGGAACATCTTTTGTAACAACAGCTCCTGCAGCAACCACAGCGTACTCACCTATCGTAACGCCGGGGCAAATCGTTACATTCATTCCAAGCCAGGCATTTTTCTTAATGGTGACTTTCCCGTATGTGTAAATGGCATGACGTTCATTCATATCGTGATTGATGGTTGCGATTCGAAGTCCCGGAGCCGCCATGGATCCATCTTCAAATTCAATTCCCCCGGATGCCGAGAGGATTGCTGAATGATTTAAGAAGACACCTTTACCGAATTTCACACGATTCCCGAAATCACAGATGAATGGAGTCAAAATCCTCACGTCGTCAAGTTTCCTTCCAAAGAGCTCCTCGAGATCGTCCACATAGCTCGGGTCATCCGGCATTTTAGCGTTTGCTTTTGCGCAAAGAGTTCTTGCCCGCATCATTTCATCAATCGCTTCTTTGAAATATGGTTCCCTTACATCCGTCGGACCGCCTTGTTCCATCAAATCAAACACATGTCCTTCTGCATAATTCATTGCGCTCTCCTCCTTAAATAAGTCCGTTACTTCTGAGCCAGTCGCTGACGATACCCTGTGAGTTTGCCGCGCTGCTTCCGTTGACCGGCAGCCCGCTCTTCACGACTGCGCCAGGCGCAACTTTCTTGATATCTCTTTCGCTGGATCCCATGCCGCTTCCCTCGTTGGTGCACAGCGGCAGAATCGTCTTGCCTGTGAAATCGTAGCGCTCCAGGAATGTGAACACCGCCATCGGCATGGTGCCCCAGTAGTTCGGGTATGCCAGAACGATCGTATCGTAATCATCGATTCCATCCAGGTAATTCGTCAGCTCCGGTCTTGCCTTTGCGCGGAGATCCTTCTTTGCCTGATCGATGCAAGTCATGTAGTCCGGTGAGTAAGGCTCAACCATCTCGATCTTGAAGCTGTCCGCGTCGATCAGTTCTCCCATCAGGTTGCATACGATTTCTGTGTTTCCGACTTTAACGTATCTCATAGATCCGCCGAAGTAGTTTTCATCTGCTCTTGAAAAAAACGCAATTAATGTCTTTGCCATTTATGGTTCCTCCTTTTATGGATTCCATTGCTTATTCTTTCTGTAATGATTGTCGCACATCATTATTGAAAAATCCAATTCAATAGTTGTATAATTGATTTAATTCTTAAATAACGAAACGAGGTAAACTCTCATGAATACGAAACAGATCGACTACTGCATTGAACTGGCCCACACACTGAACTTCAGCCGCGCGGCGGACAATATGTTTGTGAGTCAGCCCACCCTTTCCTATCAGATCAGGCTGCTGGAAGAAGAAATCGGCTTCCCTATTTTCGAACGGAGCGGCAAAGGTGCTGCGATGACTCCGGCAGGTGCGCAGTTCGTCACCTACCTGACCCGCATGCGAGAAGAGATGAAGCGCGCCATCGAGCAGGGTCAGAACTTCAGCGCGAAATACAAAGACGACATTTCCATCAGTCTGATGGTTCATCAGGCGGTATATTTTCTCCCGGAAGCGATTCGTCTTCTGGCAGACATCCATCCTGACGTGCAAGTGACGCCGAAGTTTCAATACGAAGGCGGGATGGAGAGTTTCCTGAAAAATGAAGCAGATATTCTCTTTACGCTGGAAGAATACACACAGCACATTCCATCGATCAACGTGCACAAGCTCTTCACCAGCAGAATCTATCTGATTGCAAACAAAGATGACCCACTCGCAGAGAAGAATCTCATCACAGAACAGGATCTGACGGGAAGGACTTTGATGGTCGGCGGCGGTTCTCCGGCTGCTCTCCGCTCTGTCCAGCAGCGGCTGATTGCCTCGGGCAAGATTCAGTATTTCAATAGCCCCGACCACGATACGACCCGGGTCAATGTCGCCGCCGGCAAAGGCATCTGCCTGGCGCCCGGTTTCCTGAACGACCACAGCAAGCAGTTCGCCTGGATTCCGTTCGACTGCAAAGAGAGTTTCTCCTGCGTCCTCTGCACACATAAATCCGACCATAGAAAAAGCCTGCAGGATTTCATCGATATCCTTACAGGCCTTTATCGCGAAGCTGTCGCTTTCCCTCTATAGTATTATTCGCTCTGGCCTCCCAGCACTTTCACGAAATCTCCCATGACGTCGGAAATCTTGATCTGCTGCGGACAGACCTGCTCGCAGCTGCCGCAGTGCAGGCACGCCGCCGGCTGCTTGTCTTCCGGAATCGCTGCCAGCGCCATCGGCGCAATGAAACCGAAGAGTCCGGCTTTTGTGGTCAGCACGTGTTCGTTGTATAACTCGATCAGGCGCGGAATGTCCAGACCCTGCGGACAGTGGTCGGTGCAGTAATGACACGCAGTGCACGGCACGGACTTCTCGTTCGCCATCTCCTTCGCCACCTGCATGAGCGCTGCCATCTCCTCTTCCTTTAGAGGCGCCTCTTTCTCAAATGTGGCCACGTTGGCGTGCAGCTGCTCCTCATTGGACATGCCGGACAGAATCACCTTCACCTCCGGCAAAGTCTCCAGAAAGCGGAAGGCCCAGGCCGGGATCTCCTCCTGTGGGCGGAGCGCCTTCAGCGCCTGTTCCTGCGCGTCGTCGAGTTTTGCCAGTTTGCCGCCTCGGAGCGGTTCCATGACCCAGACTGGTATATCGTATTCCTTCAGCAGCGCAACCTTCTCCCTGCCGTGCTGGAACTCCCAATCCAGATAGTTCAGTTGCAGCTGGCAGAATTCCATCTCATGCCCATAGGCTTCCAGAAACCGCTTCAGCACCGGCAGCTCGCCGTGGCAGGAAAAGCCGAAATGCTTGATGCGGCCTGCCTGCTTTTGCGCGAGCAGATAGTCCATGATGCCGTACTGCGGATCGAGATACTGTTCGATGTTCATCTCGCAGACGTTGTGCAGCAGGTAGAAATCGAAGAAATCGAGACCGGTTCTCTGCAGCTGTGTCTCGAAGATTTCCTTCACCTTCGGCATGTTCGCCAGATTGTAACCCGGGAACTTGTCCGCGAGATAGTAGCTGTCTCTGGGATACCTGCGCAGCGCCTCTCCCATGATTTCCTCGGAGTGCTCTCCATGATATCCCCACGCTGTATCATAGTAATTGATGCCGTGCTCCATGGCATACTCCACCATGCGCATGGTCTGCGGTACATCAACATTCGCGTCGTCTCCGTCGATGACAGGCAGGCGCATGGCGCCGAAGCCCAATAGCGATAGTTTTGTGTCTTTGAATTCTCTGTATCGCACTTTGTCCTCCAGTCTTCTATCCCGTGCGGAACTGTTTCTATATCTCTTCGATGATCTTCCCGATGTCCGCGTCGATTCCAATTGCCTGATCCCGGATCTCCTCCGGATACAGCGCTTCGCCGAAATTGACGCAGGCGTAGGTCGCGTCCGGATTGTTCGCCGTCATCTGCCAGAATGGAACCTTGATGATTGTCGGCGTGTTGTATCCTACGCCGAGTTCAAGGAACAGGATCTTCCCTGTTCTGGTGCGCAGGAACTCGTTGTACCGCTCTGCCGCTCTGTCCCATCCTTCATCTTCCACGAACTTGTCGTCGGAGCGGAGGTTCATGGTGAGCGGCTTGCCGCAGTTCGGACACTTCGGGATCAGCTCGCTCGGGATCTTCATATCCGCCTGCTGCTCCATCATGTTCCGAATCATCTCTTCGTTATCATACGTCACAGGCGTGCACGGCTCGCTGCACTGGAACAGTCCGTAATCACCCTGAGTGTAGAACAATCTTTCCTTATCGAAGCCGGCTTTCTGGAAACAGTGATCCACATTCGTCGTAATGACGAAATAGTCCTTGTCCTTCACCAGTTCGAACAGGTTTTCATAGACCGGTTTCGGCGCGTCCATATAGCGGTTGATGAAGATATACCGCGACCAGTAGGCCCACATCTCCTCCGGCGTTTCATACGGATAAAAACCTCCGGTGTACATATCTTCAAAGCCGTACTTTTCTCCGAAATCGGAGAAGTACTTTTCGAACCGCTCCCCGCTGTAGGTGAAGCCGGCGGATGTGGACAGTCCCGCACCGGCACCGATCACGATCGCATCCGCTTCGTCGATCGCCTTCCTTAACCTTTGTATGCTATCCGAGTAGCTCTCGGTAGATTTCGTCATCGATATCCTTCCAGACATTGAATATTACCTCTATATGACTGCTCTTTTCTCTGCGGTAATCCCGCACGGTCTGCACTGCGATTTCCGCCGCGCGCCGGTTCGGGAAGTGAAACTCTCCCGTGGAAATGCAGCAGAAGGCGATGCTCTTCACACCGTTCTCCTCTGCCAGGGACAGGCACGACCGATAGCAGGATGCCAGCAGGTTTTCATCTTCCTCTGTCAGCTCTCCCGTAATGATTGGTCCGACTGTATGCAGCACATAGTTGCACGGCAGGTTGAACCCCGGCGTGATCTTCGCCTGTCCTGTCGGTTCCTCGTATCCCTGCTTTTGCATGAGCGCCGCGCAGGCGTTCCTGAGCTGGATCCCCGCGTAAGTGTGAATGCAGTTGTCGATGCATCCGTGGCACGGCACATAGCACCCCGTCATGCCGGAATTTGCCGCGTTTACGATGGCGTCGCAGCGGAGCGTGGTGATGTCTCCCTGCCAGAGATAGATCCCCTCTTCAATCGGCTCAAGCTCTGAGAAATCCGTGACGCCCTTTTCGTTCGTCGCCTCTGTTAGATACTCATCCTGCACCTGCAGAAACTCTTCGCTGATCATCGCAGGCATTCGGACATTCATCAGACTGCGCAAAAGCCGTTTCTGCTCTTGCGCATCAACCGGTGTCCCGATTTCTCTGTACCGCGGTTCCTCATCGAGAAGCCGTCTGATCAGATATTGTCTTCTTTCTGACTGATTCATTCCTGTAAACCCTCTACATTCTGCTATATTATACACCATTTACCCCTCGCATTTGATACCGAAAAAGGATTATAATGTGCCTATGGAACTATTTGAACTTATTCTCATATTATTAGCCTGTGTAATGGCATCGGCCGTTGCCGATCAGTTCATACCGCACTTATCACTGCCGCTGCTGCAGATTGCTGTGGGGCTCGTCATCGCGCTGATCCTCCCGTTCCTGACGCATGTACACATCGAAGCGGAACTGTTTCTGATGCTGTTCATCGCTCCGCTCCTGTACCGGGATTCCCGTGAGGTCAGCAGGGTCATGCTGTGGTCCAACCGATGGTCGATCCTGTCCATGGCGATTGCGCTGGTCATTGTCAGCGTGCTAGCCGCAGGTTTTGTCCTTCACCAGATCATCCCTGCCATACCACTCGCTGCTGCTTTTGCATGCGCTGCCGCCCTGGGTCCGACGGATGCTGCGGCTGTTGCAGCCATGGGTTCTACCGTGAACCTTTCAGAACGGCAATCCATTCTGCTGTCGGGAGAAGCATTGATCAATGACGCCTCCGGTGTTGTTGCGTTTCAGTTTGCCATCGCTGCGGCGGTAACCGGAGCCTTCCACGCCGGGGAGGCCCTGGGAGCTTTCGCCGTCCTGTTCTTCGGCGGCATCATCGTGGGCATTCTCTGCGGTTTGTTCCTGAACGCCGGCGGCAGGATGCTGCGC
The DNA here is from genome assembly GCA_024689085.1 of Clostridia bacterium. Lineage (GTDB taxonomy): Bacteria > Bacillota > Clostridia > Peptostreptococcales > Anaerovoracaceae > Lentihominibacter. The sequence continues at coordinate 5,667 of JAILDT010000070.1, forward strand.
CGCAGGGGCTTCATGAGCGTAACCACACACGTCATCTTCGATGTGTTTACTCCTTTTGTGATCTTCCTCTTCGCGGAAGAACTGCATGTCAGCGGCATCCTGGCCGTTGTGGCGACCGGGCTTGTGATGCAGGAACCCAACGTTAATATCAAATCGCCGGAACTGGCCCGGCAGGAAATGGTCACAAACAGTTTCTGGGAAGTCATCATCTTCCTGATCAACGGCATTCTCTTCGTTATGCTGGGGATGCAGCTGCCGATGGTGCTGGACACTGATAATATGGAAGGACTCTCACCGGCTTACGTAATCGTCGCTGTCCTCGCGGTCACGTTCGTGATCATCGCTGTGCGGTTCCTGTGGATCAGCGGTCTGGAACTGGTACACCGGGATCCGGAGAGCGGAGAGCGCGGTACGGCTCATTTCGCTGTGACAGAGCTGCAGTCCCTGATTACTACCATTGCGGGGCCAAAAGGTGCTGTGACACTATCCATTATCATGACGATTCCGCTTACCATGACAGATGGGACTGCCTTTGCATCACGAGATCTGATCATATTCATTACATCCGCCGCGATTCTCTGCACGTTGCTCCTGGCGAACTTCGTGCTGCCTTTGCTTGCGCCGATCGAGCACGACGCGGATGAAGCCCGGGAACTGTCTCATGCGCGCATGCTGGTGCTGGAAAAAACGGTTCAGGAAATGCGCGCGGTGCTGGACGAATATGCGGATGAAGACTTTGTACCGGCATTCCGGATCGCACTCATGCGCTATCGTGTCCGGTTGATGAGAGAACGCCTGCAGATGGATACCTGCGGGGAGCAGATGAGCCAGATGATTTTAGAAGTGCTGGACATACAGCAGGCCCGCGCAGATGAGATCCAGAAAGGCAGCTGGCATATTCCGGAAACGGAACGGCTGGCATACTACTCCATTCTCCCGATGATCCGGGAATCCGTCGGTTACTTTGCCGGTGCGGAAAAAGTCGGCTCTCGTTTTGAGACACGCAAAGGCAGACTGCTTATGCGTCTGGCCAGCCTGACGAAAAAAACTGCAGATTTCGATGACGAACGGCAGGCGCGCGTCTATTACGACACCGTCATCTTCGCGCTCGATCTGGAATACACCTCGATCCGGTATCTGCAGGGGATTCTGGAAGGACCGGATCCGCAGCGCGCGCAGATTGCCAAGGTCCTTCTGGAGGAACATGAAGCGTCGCTGCAGTCTTTGTGGGGAAGAATCAACTACGGCCAGGAAACGAAGATGGAAGAAGTGGACGAGTTCATCCACGGAATGCATGATCAACTGCCGGAAGGTATGGAAAACAAAACGATGGAACAATTCCGCAAGGCGTGGCACTACCACGACGAGGCAGACGCCAACGCCATGCAGATCGAATTAGACAAAATAAGAGAATGCCGCCTGGATGGATCCATCTCCGCACACGCCGCGAAAGCGCTGCGGGATGAAGTCTATCTGATGCAGACAGCATTCCTTGAATGATTGCATGATTATTTGTCGCTATCGACTTTGCTCCATTTGTCGTTCCAGAGCGCCATGATTTCAGGGTGATATTTCGACCGAATTAGCCATAATCCCCATACAGCTCCGACCGCAGCTGCGAAGCAAGTGATCCAGTCACCCACGCCCATGTTCATCATGAGTCCGCCGCTTTGTGATATGTCACCGCGCATGAATTCCATGAAATCCAGACTCATGTGCCCCAGAATGCACGGCAGAAGATTTCCCGTGCGCAGATAAATCGCGGCCAACGCCATGCCGATTCCGGTCGCATAGACCGCCTGTACCGCGCAGGCGAACGGATCTCCGCCTGCAAAAATATTGGTTGCATGAATCAGGCCGAACACGATAGAAGACAGCCAGAATATGACTTTGATCTGCTTCCCGGATTGGATCGTCCGCATGTAGTTCGCTACGCCCAGCCCTCGGAAGGCGACTTCCTCACTAAAGCCCGGAGCAAACGCTGCCAACAGCGCCAGAAAGACGCTTCCCGTTCCGAAGACGCCCCAACTGACAATGCTTCCGACGTAGTGCGTGACCAGAACCGGCAAAAGCAGGAGTATCCCTGTCAACAGTCCCTTTGTCTGCACACCCTTTGAAATCCGGTCTGAACCAGAGTTTGAACAGTAACACCGCCACAAGGGCTCCGACCGCGGTAAAGATTCCGCAGCCGAGATGCACTGTGCTTCCGCCTTCGATACCCAGCGCATAATGATTCATGACCACGTCGATATTGCCGAACAGCTCAGAGATCAGCATAGCGAAAACGCCCAGCAGAAAATATCCTAAAATCGGGTGATCCAATACTTTATGTTGTCTTGTCTTCATAGCCAGTCCCCTCTTCTTTATTGCCTAATCGATCACATCCTCAAGCCATGAAACGGTTGCTGCATCCATGCCGTATTCTTCTCCGCCCAGTCCCTGACTTGTAACAGTATAGAACTCTTCTGTATCCCCCCATTGAATGACGATCGCGGAACCTTTCTCCATGCCGTAACAATCCACGACATCATCCGTATCATCACCCACCTGCTGGGTCCAGTGCTGCGGGAAACTGTCCAGATCACGGTCCGTCATCGGTCCGCCGTAGATTCCGCAGGCCTTCCTGACATAAATGCCGATCGCCCCACTTTCATAGGACGCCTGCGCAACCCCATCCAGGTATGAAAAAGCAGGATCGCTGAACGTCAGATCGTTGATCTTCAGCTGCTGCGGAACTTCGAAATCTTCCATGTTGCCTGCGCCCTTCGCTGCTTCCGTTGCGGACGAAACCTTCGTCCACGGATCCTTCTCTTCCGCGGTGATCAGGGAAATGACCGCTGTTCCATTGGCTTTCTCAAGGACTGTCGCATTGACCATATAGTCTCCGGCGGCGAATCCGCATTCAATCGGTTCTGTTCCGGACACTTCCACGTCGAATTCCGGTTCTCCCTTCGACATAAGTTCTTCCGCATCTGCGTTCACGTCATCTGCCGCATCGATCGGATAGAACTCGACAAGAACCTTTCCTTCTTCGAAGTTCGGCTCGATCTGAACGTCGTCTCCCTCACCTACCGTAAAGTTGCCCGCCGCCCCTGTCATGTCTTTGTCCGCATTCTCCGCAGTGATTTCAACATTCAGATCCTCATTCACGACGATCCCGAAATTGGAACTGTTGCATCCCGCAAATCCTATTACAAACATAGCGATACTTGCGATAATCAATACTGTCTTTTTCTTCATATCTGATGCTCCTTCTTCCTTTTATTCTGTCTTTTTATTTCTTCTCGCCAGCCATGCAATCACGCTTGTAGCCGCTTCAACACCCAACGCTGCGATCCCTGTGAAGGAACCGACAGACAGGCATGAACCAAGGTCCGTCAACCCGATGCCGGACATCAGGTCCGCGGCAACCAGATACAGCACAGCGCCCAGATAAACCGCAGGTGCAGCGATCCATTTCAGCGGCGACCGGGTTCTCCATCCGTACCAGCCTCCGATCAAAGCGCCGGTTAGCGGAAACAAAAACATAAAAATGATCACACCAACGAGGATCGCGACACCCGTATCCGACGAGTTTGACGCGACGATCCCGAGAATAATGCTGATGACCACTGCTGCGATCGCAAACAGTATCGGCCAGTGCTTTTTGATCATGATATGCTCCTCATTTCCTTTTTTTGACGTCCTGTCATTAAGTGTAATCAAAACAAAGGTAAATGAAAACCCCTAAACCGTTAAAATTTAGGGGGTTTCTCCTGACGAAGAGTAAAGAATATGAACTCATCCTTTGATCTGCTATTCAAAAGAATCAAAATATTGCCTTGTAATACTCTTATGGTCATGATACATTAACCTCACAAAAAAATCAGGAGAACATTATTATGAGAACACCAAATCAGTACATAAGAGATCTGGGCAAACACGTCAAAGACCAGAAAGGCGTGTTTATCCTGTACTCGGTCCTCAGACTGCTGGTCGTTCTGATCATGATCAGAACAATCATTCTCGGTAATTATGAAGCAACTGTCACGTGCCTTCTGGTCCTGGCACTGTTCTTCATACCGAGCCTGCTGGAGGAGACGCTTAAGATCAAGATTCCGCCATTGCTGGAAGGAATCATGTACTGTTTCATCTTTGCAGCAGAGATCCTGGGTGAGCTGGGGCACTTCTACACCCAGTTCCCGATCTGGGATACTATGCTGCACACACTGAACGGATTCCTGTTCGCAGCTGTCGGTTTCTCCACGGTCGACATTCTGAACAGAACAAGCAAGAACATCAAACTGTCACCGCTGTATTTGACCATGGTTGCGTTCTGCTTCTCGATGACCATCGGCGTGCTCTGGGAGTTCTTCGAATGCGGCGCTGATATTTTCCTGCATCAGGACATGCAGAAAGATTTCATCGTGGATCACTTCCAGTCCGTAACTCTTGACGAGACACACAGCCAGGAAGTCGTGCGTGTTGAAGATATAACGGGAACAGTAATTCATACCGGTTCGGGAGATATCACAATAAACGGAGGGTATCTAGACATCGGAATTCTGGACACGATGAAGGATCTGCTTGTAAACTTCATCGGAGCGATCGTCTTCTGCTCCGCGGGATATGCGTTCCTGAAGCACGGTGAAAGCAAGAAGGCGGCTGCAAAGCTCGTTAGCGGTCTGACGCTGAAACCGGAGATGCCGGGCGAGGAAGATACGACAGAAGAATAATTAAGACAAACCTGAAAGAAAGCTCCCGGGAAATCTGGGAGCTTTTAACGTGGACAAAACAAAGACGACACATTGTATCAATGCGTCGTCTCTTTTTGGCGGAGGACAGGGAACTCTATTTTCGAAAGCCCTTGGTATTACTGCGTTTGAGCCTTCGTTTTTTCCTTTGACCCACTATCGTCCCCTAATCAAGCACTTTGCCGTCTCTTGAAATCGTGACCACCTGCCATGGCAGGAATTTGCCGCTTGCCTTAAGTGCGATCTCTGCAGCTCGCTGCAGTCCGCCGCAGCACGGCACTTCCATGCGCACGATTGTTACACTCTTGATGTCGTTGTCCCTGATGATGGCGGTCAGTTTCTCCGTGTAGTCGACGTCATCCAGTTTCGGGCAACCGATGATGGTGACTTTGCCCTTCATAAATTCTTCGTGCAGATTGGCGTATGCAAAAGCTGTACAGTCTGCTGCGATGAGGAGCTTCGCTCCCTCGAAGAAAGGCGCCTGGATCGGGACCAGTTTAATCTGACACGGCCACTGGGCCAGGCGGGATACCGGCTTGGCGGTAGACTGCGCCGACTCCGGTTCTTCTGGAGACCTTTCCTTCGCACTGGCAAACTGCGCCACGCTCGAGCCCGGACATCCTCCGCCTGCATGCAGTTCCTTCATCATTTTGTTTACTTTCACTGCCGCTTCATCGTATTCCGGCGCTTCTCTCTCTTCAAAGGAAATCGCGCCTGTCGGACAGGCCGGCAGGCAGTCGCCGAATCCGTCACAGAAGTTTTCCCGTACGAGCTTCGCCTTGCCATCAATCATTTCGATGGCGCCTTCATGGCAGGCTGCGGCGCAAAGTCCGCAGCCGTTGCATTTTTCTTCATCTATATTGATTATCTTTCTGAGCATTTTTCTCTCTCCTTTTCTTTTCGCTTCGATCAGCAGCCAGCCGGATTCTTCTTCAGAAGAGTTGCTTTTGCGGCTGCTCCGTTGGAAGCCGCCGTAAATTCTTCATTAAACATATCAAGATCCTTTCTGTCAGTTTCTGACTACTCTTCTCTTTCTGAGAAGCGGAACATCGACTGTCTCAGCTCGTTGCTCTGATCATAGCGTTTGCCGCCCCAGTAGATGCGCCCCTGGATCTCGCATTCCGGATTCGGAGTGACATCCTTCATGATATACTTCAGGAATTCTTCAAAACCGGTACGGTCTACGATGTATCCGATATGCTCTTTGCTTTCGACAGCAGCTCTGTCCATGTATTCATCCAGATAT
>JAILDT010000079.1 GCA_024689085.1 Clostridia bacterium
GTCCTGGGCCGCTTCAAAGAGTCCCTTCTTGCCGCCGGATCGGGATCCTGTGAAGGCTCCCGCCACGTATCCGAAGAGTTCCGATTCAATCAGATTCTCCGGGATGGCGCCGCAGTTGACGGTGACGAAAGGTTTCTGCCAGCGATTGCCCTCTTCGTGGAGTGTTTTCGCAATCAGTCCCTTGCCGACACCGGATTCGCCGGTGATAAGCACTGTTGTGTTAACAGAAGCGAGCCGCTTCGTCAAGGTGATGACGTTCTTCATCACCTCACTCCTGGAGACGATTCGGACGGTGCTGCCCCTGGAGTCTTCCGCCTCCTTGGCATCCTGCACATAGATGTCCTTCTCGGACAATCCGCCCGGCGGCAGGAGTTCCGGACCGAAGAGCCCGGCATTGTTTGCCTGCGCCCTCTTACCTGTCGCATCGGAAATCTGCGTGATGTCCCTGGACGTCGTCACGACAAAAGCGATTTTTCTGGTGTACCGCCCTTCGCCGGCAGCGACCCAGCCGCTGGTCATCGGGATGAAAATCGGCGTGCCTGTGGTCAGCAACCGTCTGCCGAAACGGTTCTCGTGGATAATCGTGATTTCACGTTTTTCATCCAGCACCCTTCTCGTAACCGACGGCGTAAAGATGCCCGATTTTTCCAGATCGTCAACGTTTCTCCCTACGATGTCATCCATCTCGATGCCGTATACTTCTTCGCAGGCGTCGTTGCACCACTGGCAGACGCCCTCAGCGTCGTCGATGAAGACCGCGTCCGTGATGCCGTCGAAGATCGGGAGCAGCTGGTCCAACGTCAGCTCTGTCGTGTTGAAATTCATCATGTGCTGTTCTCCTCTTGCCAATCGGCCGATCCTGGCCGATTCAATTCTGTATCATTATAGCACATTCAGCCGCAATTGCGTACCGCCAATGCAAAAGGCAACAAAAAGGACCGCCGTTCGTGCCCAGCGGTCTTTTCAAGAGTATTCTTATTATTCCAGTTCCAGATTGACATCTCTGTGCAGCACTTTGGTGTTGACCAGATAGAAGACAACGCCAATGCACAGCCAGATGATACCCAGCGTCAGCGCATAGGAGGACAGGCTTGTCCAGATGTATGCGATGATCAGGAACCCGATACCCGGAAGAATCAGGTGCTTCCAGACTTTGCCCGTCTTCTTCTTGAACCAGAAGTAATAGATGACGGTAAAGTTCAGAATGATGAACGCGGACAATCCGCCGAAGTTGATGACGACAGAAATCGCGTTGATTGCGCTCGGGAGCAGGTATACGCTTCCGATGGTCAGTACGAGTGACAGAACCGCGATGAAGATTGTCGATACATACGGTGTCTGATACTTCGGGCTGACCTTTGCCAGCGCTTTTGGCAGCATGCGGTCACGTGCCATAGAGAAGATGATACGTGAGATCGCAGCCTGGGCTACCATGCAGTCTGCAATACCCCAGCTGAAGCCGGTAGCAGCAGCGCAGATGACCATGACCTTCGCGCCTCCTGCGAGCTGTGCCACTTCATAGAATGCAGCGTCAACGTCTGTAAACGTACCTTCACCGTGCCATGGAAGTACGCAGGCAGCCAGATAGGTCTGTACGATGAAGAATGCGCCGACGACCAGAATTGCGGCAACGCAGCCTTTACCGACGGAATCCGCTCCGCCCTTGGTCTCTTCCGCCAGTGTGCTGATACCGTCGAATCCGAGGAAGGACAGTACGCAAACCGATACGGCGCCCATGACGATGCCCATGCTGAAGTTGTCACCGTCGTAGATTGGCTTCAGCGTGAAGGACACGCCAGGTGTTGTCACGATGTAGTGAATCGCAGCAATACAGAAGATGATGAATACGATGACTTCCAGCACCAGCATAATCCAGTTGAAGCGATTGGTCCACTCAATACCGATAACATTGATGACCGTATTGATGAGGATGAACGCAATCAGCCAGACGAAAATCGGCACACCGGACAGCCCCGGAATCGCTGCCAGGGCCGTCGCTGCTACGATGTAGAGCAACGTCGGAACCAGCAGATAGTCCAGCAGGATCGCCCATCCGGACATGAATCCGACCGGTTTGCTGATTGCTTTCGTCGCGTATCCGTAAACGGATCCGGAAATAGGGAATTCCTCAGCCATTCTCCAGTAGCTTAGCGCTGTAAATACCATTCCGACCAGACCGATGCTGTACGCCAGGGCGACCATGCCCTGGGAAATAGATGCAACTGTTCCGTAGATTCCGAACGGTGCGATCGGAACCATGAAGATCAGTCCATAGCATACAAGGTCCGGAACGGTCAGTGCACGCTTCAGCTCTTGCTTATAGCCGAGGCTCTCAATAGTGTTGTTGTTCATTTGAGAAATAACCTCCTTGATAAATAGATATAATTTCTACCGAACTGCTAGAAAGTCAGTCCGGGTATGTACTTTTTCGGGAAGACGAATCGCACTGTCTTCTCAGGGTCTACGATCTGGCAGATCTGCAGATCACCCACCAGGCTCATCAGCATAACGATGTCCGGCAGATCCAAATCCGTACGCGCCGCGATCATCTCCTGCATGAGTTCCGTCGCCCTCTGGCAGGCCTCATCGACCGTCGGCTTCGAAACGATGACGGACAGATTCTCCGCTGTTTCCAGAACCGGGAACTGCGGCGCCTTGCCTTTGCATACTTCCAGCGTGACCGTTACGTTAGCCGGGATCTCCAGCCCTGATACGCCGATCTCTCCGTCGCCCATGACGGCGTGCAGATCGCCGAATCCGAACAGCGCGCCATCAACTGCCACCGGGAAGTAAAGGGTTGCACCTTCCCCGACCATGGTGTTGTCCATGTTGCCGCCGTGAGCGCCAGGCGTTCCTGTGTTGATATCCTGCCCGTCCGCCGGAGCCACGCCGATTACGCCGATCATCGGCTTCACCGGAATCTCCGCCTCCAGCCCGTTGGCCGCTTGATAGTGAACGGTTCCGTCAGACACACTGACGACTCTCGTGTGGGAGCCTTCGATGCGTGCGCCGAGGGTCCCTTCGTCCGTCAGGCAGCAGACAGTTCCCTTCTCATCCAGCACGATCTGGTCGATCGTCACCTTGAGGGCGTCGCCCGGTTTCGCTCCATTCACATACACAGGTCCCGTCGCCGGATTGATCCGGTCCCAATCGATCTCCTCCATAACGTCCTCCGGTCTGCGCAGTTGGTTACCGAAGCAGTCCATCGTCTCGAACTCGATCGTCGCCGGCGCGTCTACTCTGACCGCCGGGTCATTCTCAGCGCAAAAGCTGTAAAATACGTTTTCCTTTGAAATCTTCATGCTCTTAGTCCTCTTCTCTTTTTGTATAATGTTCCTCTGCTGCTTTCATATATGATTTGATGTCCTGCCAAAGTCCCGCGTAGTCCTTCGGCCATAAGCTCATGATCTCCGGATCAACGAACAGAAGCGCCTCTTCCTGCTCTTCAGAGGCCAATGCCGTAAACTGTTTCATAACATCCATGGTTTCTTCACTGTCCGCAGGCACTCCTTCCCGCATCAGGCGGACCGTTTCCGCCAGCAGCGTGTAGTAAGGCAGCAACGCCCTGCTTGCAGCGTTTTTTGACTGACTCCGGAGACGTTCTCCTTCTGTATCCAGATTCAGTTCCCAGATCATGTCCCACTTGACTCGCAGGTAATTGATCAGTTCTGAAAGATCCTGCCATCTGCCGACCTCATTGTGCAGCATGTAGCCCTCCAGATTTTTCATGGCGCCGTAACGCTTCACCTTATCCAGAAGTTCTCGTTCTTCCGCCTTGATTTCCTCCTGCAGCCGGTCCATGATCTGCGCCGGCTGCTTCTCGTCTTCCAGCGCAAACCGGATTTCCTTGATGGACAGCCCGAGGGCTTTGTAAGTCATGATTCTGTACAGCCGTTCCATGTCCCCGTCGGTGTAGAGTCGCAGGTTCCTGCTGCCTTTGGCAGAAGGCGTGAGCAGCCCCTGCTGGTCGTAGTATTGGATGGCGCGAACTGTCAGTCCCGTCTTTGCGGCGACTTCTCCGACCGTCATGTATGCCGTATTTGATAATTCCGCATTCATTGTCTTCACTCTCCTTCTGTTTCGCGAAGCAACACCGCTTCATCGTAACTAACGACGTAACGTCACTGTCAAGCAAAAAACGAAAACAGGTACAAAAAAAGGGGCGCGTAAAATACGCTGCCCCTCAAAGTATCCAGAAGTATGTTCATCTATTACTAGAAGTACCGGAACACGCCCTTGACTTTGCCCAGAATCTTCACGTCCTTGACGATGATCGGGCTCATGCAGGAGTTCTCCGGCTGGAGTCTGATGTGGTCGTCCTCCTTGTAGAAGGTCTTGACCGTGGCTTCGCTCTCGAATCCGTCGACCATGGCCACGACCATATCACCGTTTCGCGCCGTGTTGCACTGCTCGACCAGGATGTAGTCGCCGTCCATGATGCCCGCCTCGATCATGCTCTCGCCGCGGACCGTCAGCATGAACGTGGTGCCATTGCCCACGAACCTTGCCGGAATCGGGAAGGAATCCTCGATGTTCTGCTCTGCCAGGATCGGCGTGCCTGCCGCGATCCTGCCGACCAGCGGAACGTCAACAATGTCCGTGCGCTCCACATTGCCCGTGCCGCCGGGAACAACGCCGAAACCTGCGTCTGAAGCAGCCTTTACCGCTGCCAGCTGATCAAAATCTTCATCGACCACCAGCAGCGCGCGCGGTCTGGCCGGGTCCTTCTTCAGGTACCCTTCCTTCTCCAGATTGGCGATGTCCTTATGGACCGTCGACGTGGACTTGATACCCAGCGCCGTGCAGATTTCTCTGACCGTCGGCGGATACCCCTTCTCGCGGATTTCCGTCTTCATATATTCAAGTATCTTCTTTTCACGTTCTTTCATTCGCGTGACCTCCGAATATTTGTTCCCCTTTCACGAACATAGTATCACACAAAAACAAAAAATGCAAACATCTGTTTGCATTTTTATCCTTTCTTTTTATTGAGATTAGCCGGGCTCACAATCCTACTTGAGGCGGAACACGCCGAAGTACTTATAGTGGCCGGGATCATATGGATTCTTCAGCTCATCGA
>JAILDT010000086.1 GCA_024689085.1 Clostridia bacterium
AGTGTCATCAAAGAGCACGACGTCCTGGAACACCATAGAATAGTCTCCCAGGAGTACTTCGGAATCAATGGTTTTGATGTCGACTCCTCCGACTTCTATACTGCCGGAATCGATATCCCAAAGTCTGGCTGCGAGCCGCGCACAGGTGCTTTTGCCGCCGCCTGACGGACCAACCAGCGCTGTTACCTCTCCTTCTTTCGCCGTGAAGCTTACCCCTTTTAGAACAGGCTCTTCATCATAGGCGAATGTGACATCCCGGAACTCGATGTCGTGGCCCCGCGGTGCGAAGACTTCACTCCCGGAGGCCGCAGGGGTGTCTGCAATCTGCTCCATTCGCTCAGCGCTGACTTCGGAGATAAACACTTCCGCTATGAGCGCCAGCGACTGATCGAAGGGAGCATAAATCCGGGTAATCACCAAAAGGAACATGAACAGCAACATGAAATCAATCTGACCGCTCATAATAAGTTTGGCGCCAACCAGAATAGTCGTTGCAACACCAAGACGCATGATTACACTCGCCCCGTTTACGAACAATCCTGTCACGAGTTCTGTGCGGATCATGGTCTTCTCGAAATCGTCAACTTTCGTATTCAGTTCCTTCAGATAACGCCCTTCCTGATTGGTTGCTCTGATCTCGCGAACATTTTCTATTGTCTCCTGAATGTTGTCTGCCACATCCAATCCTTTGCCTTTGGCCTCGTAGGAATACTTTTTTGAAAGTTTCCGGCTTCCAAAAAGCAGGATGAATGCAACCGGCACGCCCCAAAGGCAGGCTATGGCAAGACGCCAGTCAAAAATCAGAAGGCCGATTGCAATTACCGCTGTGGATATGCACGCTCCCTGCAGATATCCCAGAACATGCGACCACACCTGCTCCAGGCGGTTCATATCACTCATCAGGGTTTCTGTCAGATCAGACAGATCTCTCTTGCCGAAGAAACCTAGAGGGAGTCTGCGAAGCTTCTCCGCCAGACCAACCCTCGTAGCCGCTATTTCATCGTAAACCAATGTATAGGTGTTGGTATACTGCTGAAAGTGTGTCACTAGAGAAAGAATGATAAAAGCGACGACCGCCGCGATATACATGCCGGCCTTCGGAAGATCTGCGCCGCTTGTCAGGGTGTCCATGAACTCCATCATCAGGAAATACAGGATTCCCATGCCGCACATGACGACCAGATTGACCACGACCGTCCAGAAAGTGGCCTTTTTCACATTGACGATGCCCTGACTTGTCAGAGCATACCTGCGTCTGAATTTTTCTCCGAAAAACATCTGTCACGCCTCCTTTCCGATTTTCCACAGCACTGCCTGCTGGTAATCCGCCCACATGTGTGCATAGAGTCCGCCGGCAGCCAGCAGTTCTTCATGTGTTCCCTGTTCTGCTACCTTTCCCTCAGCCAGCACGATGATTCGGTCCGCTCCCATAACTGTCGTCAGCCTGTGCGCAATCATCATGACCGTGCGCCCCTTCGTCAGCTGTGTGAAGGCTTTCTGTATGAGAACCTCATTTTCAGGATCTGCAAAGGCTGTCGCCTCATCAAGAAGTACAATCGGCGAGTCTTTCAGGATTGCTCTTGCCAACGCGATACGCTGCTGCTCTCCTCCTGACAGATATGTTCCCTTGCTTCCGATCTGTGTATCGATACCATCAGGAAGCTTCTCTATAATGTCGTCGCAGCGGGCTTGCGACAGAGCCTCTAACACTTCTTCTCTGGAGGCCTCCGGTCTTGCCGCCCTTACGTTTTCCAAGATGGAAGTCTTGAATAACTGATTGTTCTGAAAAACAAACGCAATGTGGTCCATCAGCACATGAGGATCGATTTCCCGCACATCCGCGCCGCCGACAAGAACGCTTCCGTCGCTCACATCCCAGAATCGGGCAGCCAGACTCGCAGCCGTGGTTTTACCACCGCCGGATGGTCCGACCAACGCAATAGTCTGTCCTGCTTTGGCTTCGAAGCTTACGTGGTCCAGTGCCGGCACATCTGAGCCGTCGTAGGTGAAGCTGACATCCTGGAACTCGATACTGTTATCCATAGGCTCCTTCGGGGCCGCCGATACCGGGAGCTGCGGCGCGTTCGCCGCCGTCTCCACACGTGCAAGAGCCGTCTCTGCCATCATGATTCCGCTAGACGCGAACATCACTTTAGCGAGAGCTGTAGAAATGATGGCCGAGAACACCGCGTAAAACGCGAAATCCGACAACAGCGATACATAGTCTCCCAAAGCGAAGGCCCGCGGAGCCAACAGAACGGCAACTGGTACCAGGAAGACGAAGGCTCCCTCTGTAAATGTAAGGTTGACGGACTGAGGAACCCGGCATATGACTCCAGTATACGTTTTAGCTTTTTCACTGTACTCGTCGATTGCTTTCTTAAATGCAGTAAACGAATAGACTGTCTGCTGGAATACCTTTACCACCGGGATACCGCGAACGTATTCTGTGCCAGCCTTAGCCAGATTATCCTGAGCGGTCTGGTACTCCATCATAAGTCGGGCGTTCTTCCCACCCATCATAGTGAACATCGCAAGCACAGAGATGATTGCAGCCATGAGGCAAGCCAGTCCCATCCGCCAGTCAAAAACGACAAGCAGCACCAACATTGTCAGGAACATAGCTGCCGTTCCGGTGATATCCGCCATGTTATGTGCCAGCAGCGTTTCCGTTTCCGATGCCGCTCCATTGATGCGGTTTCTCAAATACCCGGACGCGTTATTATCGAAGTATCCCAGTGGCGCGTGCATGAGACGCTCCATGCAGCTTTTTCGGATATTTGTCGCCGTACGAAAGGCCGCCAGATGCGTGCACATGAGCGCTGCGAAATATACGACGATGCCTGCCACTGCGCTGCTAAAAGCCATCCAACCGTAGCCGCCGATGCCGCTGGCCGAAGTCCAATCCGGCGCCACCCGAATCAAGTCACGAGCCACAAGCCAAATGCAGATATATGGCAGCATACCAAGTACCATAGCGACTGCAGACAAGGCCATTCCCAGAAATGTAAGCCCTTTGTAATTTCCAGCGTAAGCCAGCAACTGCCGAAGCGTGTCTTTTTTCTTTTTTTCCATTCCCCTCCTCCTGTCTGCCTTTGCTGCAGAAAAACATTTGTTAATGGTTAGTTATAACTAACCTCTATGCCTGATATATGCCGCCCTCACATGCGAGCGGCATGTTTCACAATGGTGGTTTATGCTTTCTTATACCCCGTGTACATCGTCATCAGAAAACAGATCACGGTTGCCCATGCGAAAAATTTATGCTTCTCCATTTCTTTCCTCCAGTAAGCCTGCTGGTTTTTTCAGCAGGTCTGTCATGTTGTAAACACTGATCACGAGTGTTGATATATTATGCATCATCGCGGAAGTCTGTGGTGTGATCCGCCCAGTTGCTCCCAGCGCAATCAGCAGTGTATTGAATGCGATGATTACCCTATAGTCTCTGTGAATCCGTTCCATCAGCGCGTCTGAGATGTTCCGCAGCATCAGCAGCGCTTCCAGATCATCAGTTTCTATGGTGATGTCTGCAATCTCTCTGGCGATGGCCGCACCGGAGTTGACTGCGATCCCCGCGTCTGCCTCTGACAGTGCCGGGGAATCGTTGACGCCATCACCAATCATGATCACCTTGCGTCCTTTCTGCTTTTGCATGCGGATGTATTCCGCCTTTTCTTCCGGCAGAACTTCCGCGATATAATGGTCGACACCTGCGCCGGCTGCGATATATGCTGCCGTCTTCTCGCTGTCTCCGGTCATCATCACGATATTTTTGAAACCCGCGTCATGCAGCTTATGTATCACATCACTCGCGTTTTCACGGAGCGGATCTGAGATGCAGATCACCGCTGCCAGTTTGCCGTTCAATGCCAGATATAGCAGTGAATACTCGTCCGGCAAACTGTCAAATAACGGCTGGTCTTCCTCTGCAATTTCGGTATGCTCATCTTCAAAAATATAGTGGTAACTGCCGATGGAGGCTTTCTGACCATCGATCATGCTGGTGATGCCATGAGCCACAACGTATTCTACAGTCGTGTGCCGCTCTTCGTGGTGAAGTTCCCGTATCTTGGCTTCATTCACCACAGCGTTGGCAATGGAGTGTGGATAATGCTCCTCCAGACACGCTGCCAGACGCAGCATTTCATCCTCGTCATTTCCGCCGAACGGAATGACCTTTACCACTTTCGGATTCGCATAGGTCAGCGTCCCGGTCTTGTCGAAGACGATGGTGTCGGCTTCTGCCACAGCCTCCAGGAATTTCCCTCCTTTAACGGAGATACTGTGCCGACTGCTCTCCTTCATAGCGGACATGACCGCCAGCGGCATGGTCAACTTCAGCGCACAGGAGTAATCCACCATAAGGAACGCCATAGCCGTCTGGGCATTCTGCGTCAACGCATAGGACAGACCGGTTCCCAGCAGGCTGTAAGGAACCAGCTTGTCAGCCAGATTTGCTGCTTTTGCTTCTGTTTCTGACTTCAGTTTTTCGGATTCCTCAATCATCTTCACGATCCGGTCGTAGCGCCCGCTTCCGGATGCCTTGTCCACTGTGAATCTGCACTCGCCCTCCTCGACGACCGTTCCTCCGTAGACGTAGCTTCCTTCTGTCTTGCGTATTGGCATCGACTCTCCTGTCATGGACGCCTGATTGACCATAGCCTCCCCGGAGACGACCTTGCCATCCAGCGGAATCATATTGCCCGTGCGGACGACGATCATATCACCGGCCGAAATCTCCGACGCCGGTACCAGGATTTCTCCTTCCTCCGCGCAGAGCCAGACCTTGTCCACGTTCAGAGACATCATGCCCGCCAGATCATTGATCGATTTCCTGCGGACCCATTCCTCAAGTATGTCACCGATGCCGAGCAGGAACATGACAGACGATGCCGTATCGTGGTCGTCTCTTACTATCGAGGTCATGATTGCGGTCGCGTCCAGCACCGCAACGTTCAGGTTGCGGTCGGCAAGCGCTTTCAAACCTTCTTTCGCATACTTGAGCCCGTGCAGAATCGTGATTGCCAGCCGGATGTCATGGGGTAAGAACCACTTTTTCAAATACCTCCGTACGACGTAGTTCACAAGTCGATTCTGATAATACCGGCCCGTCTCACGACTCGTTTGATCGGGCACTAATGCCTTTGCATGTTCGTCATCGAAGCGAAAGCGTGCCAGCGCCTGTACCACATCGTTTCTGCTGCCGGCGTATTGCACGATGGCATCGCAGGTACGGTCGAAGACCTGCACCTTTGTTACGCCGGAGATGCTTCTCAGATAGTATTCCAGCACATCCGCTTCCTGCAGGCTCATGCGGCTGATCTCGGCGTGGACACGGATCCTCCCCTTTGTCTCCGCTTTGATTCTGCATTTCATTTTTTGGTCACCTTCTTCTCAGTCGCTCATGCTTCTTCTGCCGCGTCAGCTATATCTTCAATGATTTCTTCTTCTGCTTCCGCCGCTTTCTTCGCAGCTCTCTTCTCGTTGACTTCAATAGCCTCCGCGTAGATATCTTCGCAGTTCTCCCGCAGAGTCGTCGCTGTGGTCATCACCTCTTCCTTGCCTCGCAGCGCAGCTGCAGTGCCCTGTACATACACTTTTCTGGCATCATCGCTCGTCAGTACGCGGATTCCCGCTGTGCCCATCAGCACGCCGCCAAGAAATAATGCTAATTCCTTATTCCCTTCGAATAGACTTCCAAATAAACTCATGCTGTTTCTCCTCCTGTCTCTTCATATGCTGTTACATTGTATGATGTATGTTGAAGCGCTTCTGCAAAGTCGCTTTCTGTCATCTTCTGTTTTGTCCGGACGATTGCCCGGTTTCTTCCGAGTTCTACGGTTGCCCATACTCCGTCTTTTTCGTGCAGCGCGTTCTCGACCGCGCGGGCGCAGTTGGAGCAATGCATGCCTTCGATTCCAACCTCGTACCGATATGGATAGTGGGATTGATCCGTGTCCGCAACTTTCTTCACCGTCTTGACCTCCGGGCCTCCGCAGCAGCTGGACTTCGCCTTGCCACGCATCTTCCTGACAGTGCTGTATACTGCAAAAGCAATCAGCAGGATTGCGCAAATTATGATGATTGTAGCCATTTCTCCCTCTACTTTCTGCCCTTGAGCAATCTGGATCCACCGAGCATCATGGATTTTGCTTTGGCCTCTGATCCGAAAATCGGTACTCGCGTATCTACCAGATCCACTTCTTCGTATCCCATGTCGCGGAGCTTTTGCGCAAAGGCCTCCATGTCGCCGTATAGTTTTGGTTTCATATCATCATGCAGCGCGAAGACGCCGCCCTTTTTCAGAACGCGCAGGCTCTCCAAAAGCAGTTCCTGCTGATCGGCTCCCATGATGTTGTGATAAACGTAGTTGCTGATGACCGCATCTACTGACTCATCCGGCATATCCAGATTCCTGGCGTCACCCTGAACAAAGGTGCATCGGTCTCCGACGCCTTCCAGCGCCGCATTCTTCTCACACAGTTCTTTGTTATAGCCGAAGGAAACGCCCCAGTAATCCAGGCCGATGATCTTCGCCTTCGGCCAGGTCAGCGCGCACCGGATCGCCAAAGGCCCGCTGCCGCAGCCAACTTCCAGAATCGTCCCTTCTCCGTCGAAATCCAGATACGGCACTAGCCTTTGATGCACCTGATCCATGATTCCGCCGCCACCGTAGGCGTATTGTTTCCTGAGCCATAGAAACCATATCAGCATGCCGATCATGGCAGCTGTCACAACAGCGAAGATGATGCCCGCTATTATCAGATGCCATAATGCAAAGAACAGGATCATCAGGACCATTGCAATTGCCCCGAATCCGCCGATCATAGTGAGAAATGGATTCGACATCCAGTTTCCGTACTGCTCGCCGTGCGTTCCGATTCGAATATCCTTTTGGTCTGTCATTTCCGTATATCTTCTCTTTCTGCTTTCTCATAGTTAGTATCTGCTAACCATATTATACACACTTTGGTTAGCCATGTCTAACTATATTTAAGCAAATAAGCAAAGGACTTAGGGACAAATTGCTCCTAATCCTTTTCGTTTCTCTGTTATTGCTGCCCGATTCAGGGCATAGTTCCACCAGTTTACAATTATTTTACATAGGCAAGGTATTGAACTTTACCAAAAACAGGGTATGATTGCAGTATCAAATCGAACCGAAAACAGTGAGAGGTGATACTGTGATTTTTTGTGTTGAAGACGATCGGGGTATACGCGAACTGGTCGTGTATACTCTGCAGACGGCAGGATATGAAGCGGTTGGGATTTCTGATGGAGAAGAACTTTTTCGCAGACTTCAGACAGAGACGCCTGAGCTGATCCTCCTGGACATTATGCTTCCGGGAGAAGATGGGATCACGTTGCTTAAGAGGCTCAGATCCGAAGCAGGGACCGGAGAGATTCCTGTCATCATGGCAACCGCGAAGGGAACGGAGTATGACAAAGTCATTGGGCTGGATCTCGGCGCGGATGATTATATCGTTAAACCCTTTGGTATGATGGAGATGGTCTCACGGGTGAAGGCCGTGCTCCGGCGATCTGTAAAGGAGAGCAACGAGCTGATCCGTGCGGGAGAGATCTGCATGGATCTGGGAAGCCGTGAAGTCAGTGTGTGCGGGGACCCGGCACGGCTGACCCTGAAGGAATTCGATCTTCTCAGACTACTTTTGGAGAATCAGGGCCGGGTGTATTCGAGACAGCAGATGCTGGATCTCGTCTGGGGCACGGGATTTGTCGGAGAATCCCGTACTGTGGATGTACACATAGGAACACTTCGAACGAAATTAGGCCCCTGCGGTGAATACATTGAAACAGTCCGGGGCGTTGGATACAGACTGAGGAGCGGACAATGACGAGAAAAGTTTTTCGGTATATTGCCATCGTTGCGGTATTTGTTTTTCTGGCATCATCGTTTCTCACCATGGGCGTCCTGTACAGCTATTTTACGAAGCTGCAGACCACACAGATGAAGGAGCACGCAGCTCTGATCTCCCGGGGAATCGAGCTCAATGGGGAAAAATATTTCGATGACCTCACATCAGAAGAATACCGTATCACATGGATGGCGGCGGACGGTACGGTCAAATACGACAATCAGATCTCTGTTGACAAGTTGGACAATCACCTGCAGAGGGAGGAGATCCGGGACGCTCTGAAGACCGGTGAAGGAGAGAGCACGCGTTATTCTACGACATTGATGGAGAAAATGTTCTATGTCGCACAGAGGCTGGACGACGGGAGCATCCTTCGGCTTGCTGATTCACAGCAATCGATCCTGGGGCTGCTTCTGGGGATGCTCCAGCCGCTGCTCATCATTGCGGTAGTCGCGTTGGTCCTGTCTGTCATTCTCGCCTACCGATTATCAAAAAGAATCATTCAGCCAATCAATGAGCTGAATCTCGATGAACCGTCAGGAGATGGGATGTATGAGGAGCTGAAACCTTTTTTGAACCGGATCCGGGATCAGAAGAGGCAGATCCGTATACAGGAAGAGACCCTTCGACAGAAAAAAGAAGAGTTCGAGGCGGTGACAAAAAACCTGCCGGAAGGAATGCTGCTGATGGATTCGGAAGGCAAGATCCTGTCGCTGAACAAGGCTGCAGCAGAGTTTCTCGGAATCGGAAGCCGGTCTGTCGGAGCGAATATCAGCGGCCAAAGAGAAGCGCAGGAACTGATTCCGTTCATTGAACACGCACTGGCGGGCAGCCAGGAGGAGACGGTGATTCATACAGGCAAGGGAGAGTATCAGGCGATGGTCAGCCCGGTGCTGTCAGGACAGCAGGTAACCGGAGTGACGATACTTATCCTGGATATGTCAGAGAAGAAAAAGGCCGAAATAATACGGCGGGAATTCACAGCCAACGTGAGCCACGAACTGAAGACCCCGCTGCAGACCATATCCGGAAACGCAGAGCTGCTTTCCGAGGGATATGTACAGCCAGAACGTGTCCCGGAATTCGCTCAGAAAATATACGACGAATCCCAGCGGATGATCGCCCTGGTGGAAGATATCATAGAACTGTCCCAGCTGGACGAGGGAGGAGCATCGCTGCAGAAGGAGGAAGTTGACCTCTACGCCATTGCGGAGATGACCGTGAGCAATCTGAGCCAGGCTGCGGAGCAGGCAGAGGTTACCTTTGACGTTGAGGGAAGTTCAGTCCTGATGGCAGGAATCCCGCAGCTTCTGGAAAGTATGACCTATAATCTATGTGATAACGCAATCAAATATAACAGACCGGGGGGCTCGGTACGAGTCCGTGTCTCCAGCGATGGAAGCAATGCATGCCTGAGCGTTGCAGATGATGGGATCGGCATCCCGAAGGAGCATCAGGAGCGGATATTCGAGCGCTTCTATCGGGTGGACAAAAGCCACTCTCGAGAGGTGGGCGGAACCGGTCTGGGCCTTTCCCTGGTCAAGCACGCAGTAAAAGCGCATGGCGGAACCATTCAGCTTTATAGCGCACTGGATCAGGGAACGGAGATAGTAGTAACACTCCCCTGCGCCAGGAATACTTTACACTGATTTTACAAATCAGAGATTATCGATTTTACAGAAAACCTCCATGATAGATATGAAATCATATGGATCAATGGAGGTTTTTTATGACGATATTTGATGTGCTGACACTGATTGGCGGACTATGCCTGTTCCTGTTCGGGATGAACATCATGGGACAGGCACTGGAGCGTAGAGCCGGCCCGGGACTGAGAAATATGCTGGAGCGGATGACCACGGGCAAACTGTCCGGGTTTCTGACCGGATGTGGAATCACCGCGGTGATCCAAAGTTCATCGGCTACCACCGTAATGGTAGTTGGCTTCGTCAATTCAGGACTGATGACCCTGAAGCAGGCAATCAATGTAATCATGGGGTCAAACGTCGGGACGACGATCACGGCCTGGATCCTGAGTTTGAGCGGAGTCAGCAGCGACAATTTGCTGGTCCAGCTTTTGAAACCATCTTCTTTCGTTCCGGTGATCGCCTTTCTGGGAATCATCTTGTTCATGTTCGTGGGAAAAGGAAAGCACAAAGACACGGGAATGATCCTGCTCGGCTTCGCCACGCTGATGTTCGGGATGGAGACCATGTCATCCTCTGTGTCAGGACTGGCCGATATTCCTGCCTTCCGGCAGCTGTTCCTGCTGTTCGAGAATCCCCTTCTCGGTGTTCTCGCAGGAGCGGTCCTGACAGCGATCATCCAGTCCAGTTCTGCTTCCGTTGGAATCCTGCAGGCACTGGCCATGACCGGCCAGGTGAGTTATGGAGCAGCGATTCCGATCCTTATGGGAGACAGCATAGGAACCTGTGTTACTGCGCTGCTGTCATCGGTGGGAGCCAAGAAAGAGGCGAAGCGGGCTGCAATGGCTCACCTTTGTTTTAACGTCATTGGAGCTGCGGTCTGGATCACAGTGTTCTGCGTGGTTCGGGCACTGCTGCATCCCGTACTGCTAAGTGCTCCCGCTTCCCTTCTGGGAATTGCGGTGGCGAATACCATGTTCAAGGTGTTGAGCACTGCGCTGCTGCTCCCGATGTCCGAACTTCTGGAAAAACTTGTGACCTGGCTGGTTCCCGATAAAGGAGCCGATTCGGAGGGCGCTGCACCTGAGCTGGACGAACGTCTTCTGGCAACTCCATCTCTGGCGCTCTCCCGCTGCAGGGAAAAAGCGGTGGAACTTGCGCATGAGGCGGAAACGGCGCTGGATAACAGCCTCCTTATGGTTACCGGTATCTCCGGGGGAAAGGATGATCCAGCCTTTGCAAAGGCTGGAGAGGCTATGGCGAAAAACGTACTCGAAGCGGAGGAACGTACGGACCTTCTGGAGGATGCCCTGGATTCCTTCCTGGTGAAGCTTAGCATGAAGGATATCAGCGACGAGGATAATGAATGGATCACGGCGCTGCTGAAAATCTCAGGAGACTATGAGCGGATCGCCGACCACGGCATCAACCTGCTGGAAGCGGCTCAGAGGATGCAGATGGCGAACCTCGCTTATACAGAGGAGGCGCAGCGGGAACTGGAGACCATCACGGCGGCTGTTCGAGAAGTCATGTCGTTATCGATGAAGGCTTTCGGAGAACAGGATATGACCGCTGCCAGCAAGGTCGAACCGTTAGAGCAGGTCGTCGACCAGCTGAAGGAGACCCTTCGTAACAACCATATCAGACGGATGAAGACCGGCAAGTGCAGTATGGAAGCCGGTATCATCTGGGCAGACATCCTGACTGATCTGGAGCGCATTTCGGATCACTGCTCCAATATTGCGGGCTGCATCATGGATTTGCAGGATCACAATATGAATATCCATGAGAGCCAGCGTTATCAGAAAAAATACGACGAGCAGTTCAAGCAGAAGTTTAGCGAGTATCAGGCCGAATATAGTCTGCCGTCATAGGTTTCATTCAAGGCGGCCTCTTAAACACTATCAGGATGGTTCGCCTTTATGATTGCGATTGTTCTACAGTGTTTGCTTCCCCTTTCGGATAGCGGCCATGATATCCATGTTGCCATGTCTGATTTCATTGTCAAGCGCTGCAATGATCTTATCTTTTCTCCCCAGGAAACCCGGACCTGTCAGGTTCTTTCCTGAAATCGTATGGTGCGTGATAAAGCCGCAATCACATGTCAGATTCTCAACAAAGGTCTTCAGTTCAATCAGCATCTCCTTCTCAGAAAGCGGCGTGAACTCACCACGCTGTGCTTCCTCCAGAAGCGGCGTTCCCGGGAAAAGCGTAAGCCCGCCGGTTCCAACGATCATCGGCTTGCACTGACTGAAGATTTTTGCTGAATTCACGGCGTGTTCGAGACTGTGCTCTTTGCCTGCCACACCGTTGAGAAATGTCATCCAGTAGTCTATTCCGGCTTCCTCCAGTTTATGACACTGCTCGAGAATGTCCTTCGCATGGTAGCCTTTGTTGACCCTGTCCAGGGTCCAGTCATCACCGCTTTCAACGCCCAGGGAGATTTCTCTGAGACCAAGAGCTTTCAGATGTCTAAGCTGCTCGACTGTCTTATTTGTGATATCTGTGACTCTTGTCGCGGCGTATATGTATTCCATCTCAGGAAGGTAACGATTGATCATCTCCAGAATCGGCACCAGTTTCTCATAGGACAGAGCCAGCGGGTTTGCTGAAAGAAGCTGTATGGTCTTTGCGTCCGGAACGCTCTCTGCCAGTTCCTGCAGATCTTCTTCGATCCATTCCATCGGCTGCATGCGGAAGTCTACATTCCGGTACATCGTGCAGAACTTGCAAACGTTGTGTGTGCACCCCTGTGTGATCTGCAGAAGAGGGAACGTCGGCCAATACGGGTTTCTATATACGGTATCAGTGAAATGCATCTCACTCACTCCTTCTTTACAGTTCCTCTACGAATTCTTCCATTGGTTTTCTCTTGTAATGCCACGCGTTGGCTTTTGCCCTTTCGTTTGGATATCCGAGTCCCAGCATCATGACCGGAATCATGTACTCCGGAAGTCCGAAGGTGTCTACGACCGTCTTCGAATCAAAGCCGCGGACCCAAAGTGTGTGTATGCCCAGTTCCTCTGCTTCATACATCATCGTCGTCGCCGCGATGCTGGCATCCTGCTCCCCGGAGTTATAGTTGTGATAATACCGGTCGGCCGGGTTCGTCCATACCTGTCTGGCGTCATAGCACACCAGGATCATCAGCGGCGCGTTGAAGTGAAAATTCGTCACGGTACGAAGCTTTGCTTTTGCTGATTCGCTTCTGATCAGATAAAACTTCTGCGGCTGATAGTTGCATGCGGTCGGAACGATTCTTCCCGCTTCCAGAATCCGATCCAGCTTTTCCTGCTCAATTGGTCTGCTGTCATAAAAACGTTCGGAATATCTTGCTTTTGCGAGTTCTAAAAAATCCATTATGAACCACCTTTCCAGTTTGTTTCTGTCTTTGATGGTTCGATTTTAGGATAAGGTCTTGCCCGTGTCTACTTACAGAAGTATAATTATGATAGAAATTCTTACAATATAGCGATTATGTAAAAACAGGTGACTTAAATGGCTGAAAGAACAAAACTCTGGATTGCGAACACCATGAAAGAACTCATGAAGAATCAGTCCATCGACAAAATCAGGGTGACGGAAATATGCAGGCGCGCCGAGATCGAACGCCCGACATTTTACTACCACTTCCAGGACAAGTATGACCTGGTGGCGTGGATTTTCTTTCACGACGCCTTTCAGACCGATGTGCTGTCCGTCGAATCAGCTGCAAAGTCCATGAACAAGATGCGTCAGGATTTCCTTTTCTATAAACGGGCCTATGAAGATACTTCACAAAACCCATTGTGGCAATACATGGTGGAGTATTTTGTGAAACGCTATACAGAGGAGGCGAAGGCAGTTCTCGGAACGGACACGCTGGATACACAGACCATATACAGCATACGTCTTTACTGTTACGGCACAGCAGGCATGACACGTGAGTGGCTGTTAAACGATAATATTACGCCTGCGGAGACGATTGTTACGATGATGTTCCAGTCCATGCCTGAAGCGATGAAAAGGATTTTTTATAATTGACAGGATAAATCAAAGGCAAGCAAAAAGCCTCGGGAGCAATTTGTTCCCAAGGCTTTTTATTCATTATTTCGTTTCAGCTGATGCTTATTTCTTCATCTGTGCTGCTACTTCTTCTGCGAAGTTCTCTTCCTTCTTCTCGATACCTTCGCCGACTTCGAATCTGATAACCTTGGTCAGCTTCAGATCCTTGTCAACTGTTCCCAGATACTGAGCAACAGTCTGCTTGCCGTCTTCCGCTCTTACGTAAGTCTGATCGAGCAGGCAGCTTTCCTTCAGCTGCTTTGAAACACGGCCTTCCACCAGACCCTTGAAGATCTTGTTTTCGGCGATTTCCATCTTAGCA
>JAILDT010000095.1 GCA_024689085.1 Clostridia bacterium
GGCGCCCATCGGAATGGCGGACCAGTCGGTGTACATGAGGAAGGTCAGGATCCCGAGAGGGATGGCTGCCTTGAATATGAATGGACGCCGCCGTCCGTTCGGGTTCCTGCTGTTATCCGACCGGTTGCCGGCGATCAGGTCAGTGAACGCGCCCCAGAAGGTGGCGATCATCGCGACCGTTCCCGCGATACCTGCTGCCATGCCTACGCCGTCAGTCAGGAAGAACAGGAAGTAGATGTAGAAGGTATTCATGGCCAGACATTCGCCGATCATACCGAACGCATATCCCGCTTTTGTGCCGAAGGATAGTTTCTTGTTCATCAGATTCTCCTTTCTTTAGTTTTATAATAAATAGTGACTCACAATATTTTTTTGATTATTGATACACAGGCATCATATAAAGTGATCCGTTCTTCCTCAGAACTTCACTTCATAGACAGCTTCATCGTCTTCCCAGAACCGGACCTTCAGTTCCTTTTGGGCACAGTTCACGCCAATATTCAGAGCAGTAGTCCAGATCGTGCCGTCATCCCTGAGGATCGATTCGTCCTTCTCGACTCCGTAGCCATAGAAAGCGAGCATCTTTTCATATTTGCTCAGACAGGAGGCGTCCAGCTTCTTGTTTTCATCGTAGCGGATGTGCAGTTTCGCATAGACCGCGCCCTTCAGCGCTTCAAAATGGTCGTCGTTATGTACCCAGAGGCGGTCCATATTGCGCAGCAGCGGCAGGTATATATCATTCATTGCCTTGCGTTTTTCAGGGTCGCCGGCATTCGTTTCAGGCCAGGTATAATTCTTCCAGAGGTCTGTCGCGGTCACCTGTTCCCCATTGACATCGAATGTAAATGATCCGTCATCGATCACCATGACGCCGCTTTTGATGCCATCATCCAGATATTCTTTGATCTTCGGATCGTAGGTGCTGTTCACAGCATCCTCGTAGAGCTGCGGAGCAATGACCATAAGGCCGTTCTCCAGTATCGGCCACATCTCCACATAGTCGTCTTCATATTCGCCTCTCCAGTCGAGCTGAGGTTCTCCCTTGTCATCCTGGAAAACGATCTGATTGTAAGGATGCAGATGGTTTTCATCGTCTGCCCGCACGGACTCGCCGATCCACAGTATTTCGTTTTTCCACATGATCGGTTTCATTGCGTCCATCGCTTCATCCAGAGTGTCGACAGTCTTTACGGTTTCTAGGGCCCTGCCCAGTCTCCCCGCGCCGGCTCCTCCTCTGTCGAGACAATCCCACTTCGGTGTGATATAAGAATTTGCCTGGCCGTACTGGTAAGGAATGTAGCTGAGCTCATCCTGCGCTATCTCAATGAGACCGAATTCACCGGTCGCGTCACCGATCATAAAGCACATGTTGCAGTCCGCGATATCTTCGCCGCTTCCACTTCCGCCCTCCGGCGCATAGGTGTACCAGTCGTAGCTGTTTTTCAGGAACTCCACGGCTTCTTTCACTGTAGCACAGTTCTGCGTGACCAGCTGTGCCATCGCTATATTGCAGGCACGGAGCTCACTCCAGGGGGTGCCGTCGTCCCGGGTCTTCTCGCCGTGGGCGGAATGCAGCCCGTAACAGGAGAGCTTAGGATTTCTTGTCCGCATATTCATTTCCATGTAAAGGCCTTTTTCGTTGATGCAATCGGTAGGAAAGTAAGGCAGCATAGCCAGAACATTCTCATCCAATGTATCCAGCTTCTGCATCTCTTCGTAGGTTGGAGTCATACCGGGCGTATATGCAATGCAGAAAGTCTCATACTTGCCGTATGTGGTCTTAAATACAAAGGCCGGGGTCTGGGAGATCTCCAGATCCATGTTGCGGCCCAGGATGACTTCTCCTTTGCTGTTGCTTTTGGCAATGGCCGTGCACCCGAAGGTATTGATCTTACCGTGGTCACAAAGATAATTCATGATAGCAAGACCCTTCTCCTGCACAGACGCGTCGGTATAATCAGGTAATTCGATTACGTATTTGCCCAGATCTTTGAACCCCTTATGTTCGATGGTCTCAGAAGTCCAGGTCTTCTGGAATTTTTTATCGGTAGTTGTAGACATCAGATTCCTCCTTTTTATTAAACTTTAAGCATGCCATGATCCATAGCAAGCTTACCGTCACGGAATATATACTCGATCAAATCGTCCTCCCGGAAGACACCAACATCCCTTGTCGGATCTTTGCCCAGTACAAGCAGGTCTGCATATTTTCCTTCTTCTACAGTCCCCAGCACATCTTCCAGTCCAAGAACCCCTGCATTTGTTTTGGTTGCAGCCGTTATGACCTGTTTTGCAGTCATACCGTATTTCTGCATACTCATCATTTCTAAAACACTATACTCCCCATATGGAGTCATGTTTTCCCAAATCGTATCCGAGCCCATTCCAATTCTGATTCCTCTGTCGACCGCATCCTGGAAGAGTTCTATGATCATTCGGTTGAAATCTTCCGTTACATCAGGCGGATCCACAAGTTCTCCATCATTCATCTGGAAGAATGGTCCGAGTTTGTCTTGTTCAAAATGCTGCAGTCCTTCATCCATGTAGTCGGATTGCCAATTTACCAAAAGCCTCATTGTAGGAATATAATATGTTCCGTGTTCAAGCATCAAGTCAGCAATTTCCGGGCTGTATCCGTCTGCATGCTCTATAGAATCCGTTCCTGCCTCTATACAGTGTGCCGATAAATCAGGATCCTCACAGTGTGCAACTACCCTCATTCCATCTATCAGCTTTGCTTCCTTACAAATAGCTGTTATTTCTTCACGGGTGTAATGTACATCCCTGAAACGATCGATCATATTGTGTCCGCCGCCTGTCGCCCAGAACTTGATCTGATCAGCTCCCTGCCGTATGATCGATCTTATTGCAGTACGTATCTCGTCTTCTCCATCAGCACGGCGGGCTATAAAATTCACTCTATCCTCAAATCCGAACTCATCAAAATGAATTCCGTCGCAGTGACCTCCGGTTCTGTTCAGGCCACGTCCACAAGCTACGATCCTTGGCCCTATTACACCAGGAACTCTGAATGCTCTTTTCAGGAACAAACCGTTTTCAGATATATCTCTGATTCCGGTAAAACCATGTTTTAACATCTTTAAGGCCTGTGTATAACTGTTCGCCTGAGCTGCAGCGGGTTCAACAAGCCCCCAATATTTAAAGTCCGGAACACCTGTAAGATGGACATGTGCATCGATCAATCCCGGCATAACATACTTACCTTTAAGATCAATTTTTTGCAGTTCCGGCTCTGTAACTTCTAATGCGGGACAAACTTTTTCAATCTTTTTTCCATTGATAACAACGGCTGCATCATTTATGATATCTCCGCCGTTTCCATCAATAACAGACACGTTCATTAATGCAAATCTTTCTTCGAATCTCATATAAACACCTCCCTGGATATTTTTTGTTCTACTCAGATGCAAATGAATGGTTGCCTTCTTATTTATAAAAAGATTTAACAGAGATCTATTAATCTGACAGGCCGGCTTTTTCCTTCCATACCCTGACGGAATTGATTTTAATGTCCATTGCCTTTTCGATTCTGATCTTTGCAGCGACACCTGTAGGGTCTCCAGCTTTCGGCATACATACACCAAATCCGCGATCTGCCCTGAAACCGCTCATGAAGTCTATGTCACCCAGCTGTTCTACTGTGATCCCCAGTTGATCCGCTACTGCTTTTTTTGCCTCGTTGATTCTCATACCGTACATCAGCTGCATTCTGAATACCAGATCTCCGGCAGTCTTTATGCCGCCCATACATGATGAGATCCCGTGACCGATCTGTGTCCCGTGCGTGTCTCCTACGCCTATCTACAATCCGTCGATCTTTGCGATCTCGATCAGCGCTTTGTCCGCTCTCGATACGATATCCGGTGCAAGGATCTCAGCCATTGGGATCCCGCCGACGCCCATTCCAACGTTAGCATGGACTGCGATCTTGTTTGCGTTCTTGACACATTGCTTTATGAAGGTTACGACTCTTGCAATGTTCCACGGGAATGTCATCGATGTATTGGTATTTACCACTGCTCCGAAGATCGTTGCCCCGGCTGCCTCTGCCATCCTCACCTGATCGTGGGCATACATCCCTGCCAGTCTTTCCCCCTTATACTTGAGTTTGCCATGCATCCCAAGTACGAACTCTCCGGCCATTCCGATCTCTACTCCGAATTCCGGGCCCGGGTGCCTCTTCTTTATTTCCTCACAGGCCAGCAGTGCTGCCTGAAAGTCGCAGTCTCCCGATGCTCCTGCCGTATCCATGTTGACTCCGTCGGCTCCCGCATCGTACATGGTGTCTGCCACGAACACGATGTCATGTACTGCGTGTTCAACGGCTTCTTCCTGTGCTTTGAATGCTTCTTTGATCTTCCCCTGCGGCAGAAGTTCAGCCCAGTTTTCTACAGGTCCATCCGGTTTGGTGTAAAAGCCCAGGTTCGGCATCGCTCCGTAAAGAACAGGAATGATGGAACCATCAAGGGCTCTGTTGACCCTGGCTGCCTCATAACTAGCTATGGACTTGATGGCTTTGTAACTGTATTCCGTAAAACCAAAATCAGTTGAATCATGCCCGAAGGCCCTTTCCAGCAGCTGCGTCTGCACTTCCTTGGCGATCGGAGCTCCGGCTTCACGCTCCAACGTAGCTGATCCATGGTCTGTCGATAATACCACCTGGTCGCCCTGTTTGACGCTGACGATGATGCCTTCCATGGTTATGATCTCAAACAGCCGCTGTTTTTCTTCTTCCGAAAGCGGCGGGACCTTGCCGCGTTTTACAGCGTCGGCAACACCGGCTTCAATATCTTCACGGATCTCAGCTTCGGTCATCCATATGCCATAACCGTCGCCTAGTCGCGTAAAGTATTTTTTCTCTTCGCTCATTGTCATCTCCTTTCTTTGTATGAGTCAAATTTCAAAAGACAGATTTCTTTTGTTTCACTCTTCTTATTTAAATATATAAAATGATAGCAAAAAAAAGGTATACTTATTATTTTCTTATGGTATTATATTTACATATAAAACGTATAATATCTTAATATATACAATGATCATTTACGATCAGGAGCACTGTAATGCTGTTTAATGATTTTATAGGGTTCAAATATGATTGCAGGGTCAAGGCAACACTGGAAAATATCATCTGTTACCCTTTCCACACACACAATAATATTCTGGAAGCGATTTGCGTCATTGATGGAAGCTATCGAATTTCAAACGGGGCGCTGGAACATGATCTTTCCTATGGGGATGTGTATTTTTTCAACGCCCCTGATACTCACAAAATCGAGAGAACATCCGAAACCGGTATACTTCTGACGATCCATATCGATTTAAGCTATTTCAAAGAAACATTTTCAGACTATGACGGAACTGGTCAATATGACATTACTAAAACAACATATTTTATCTGCGACTCTTTTTACCGCGGAAACATTTATTCTGAATCGATCAGACACTTAAGATTTCTCATGGCAAAAATATATATGATATATTCCGACCCTTCGGCTTCAAGTCATGATTTAGAAGATATCGCCAACGAATTTCTTACTCATATACTTGATTATTACCAGAACTATATCTATATCAAACAGGACAATGGCAAATACGCGATCGTTCAAAACAAAACCAATACCGGCAAAGGGCTTCAGGATGACCGCTTTTACAGGATAACCGAATACCTTATTGATAATTCAACAAAAAAAATCACCTTAAAAGAAATTGCTGACAGAGAATATCTAAGTCCTAATTATCTTTCTTCTTGCTTCAAAAAAGGCAAGGGGCTAAGTATCTCTGAATTGCTGTCAGTAATCCGATGCGAACATGCTGAAACTCTGCTTGGCATGACCTCAAAAAATCTCGATGAAATCGCCAGCAAAACAGGCCTGTCCAACAGGAGCCATCTCACCAATCAATTTAAGAAATGGTTTGGCAAGACCCCGTCCCAGTACAGAAAAGAACTCAATGAAGACCTCTTTTCAGAAAACACCAGGTTCGAAAGCTTTGATTATGATTTCGCCATGCGGATCATTAATTCCTATCTGGACGGGTATTGATGGTAATGCGTTGTACCATTTATCGTCACAGTAAAGGTAACTGTTATCAAAAACCGGGCAAACGAAAAGAACCGGCTAAGCCGGTTCTTTTCTTTACTTTATCTTATTTATCAATTGGAATCCCGTTGTTAGTTTACAGCAGTTCTTCAAATCCTTCCGTGGTGTATTCCTTCCCGGCTCTCTTCAACTCAACTGCTTCCATCAGTTTCGCATGATTCTGCTTGGTCATCGGATTCCGTGCGGTGATGATAATGGAGATCACCAGGAAAATGATAACGCCGAATGACTTCATGATGAGGAATCCAGTCAGCGTGCCGTCAGACTGTACTTCCAGCTCCGGATCATAGCCGAATCCTGTGATGATCCATCCGCAGACCGCTGCAGCAACAGCTGCGCCTGCCTTCTGGATCAGGGACGCGATGGAGTAGAAGAGGCCTTCTCTTCTCTGACCTGTCTTCAGCTCGTCGAGCTCAACACAGTCAGGAATAGCTGCCCAGGTTACCTGGTAGATCGCATTGTATCCGAATGTGGAAACACTCTGCATGACGACCGACCAGAATACTAAGTGCTCCATGCCCGGTTTCAGAATTACCCATATGAAGAGCACCAGTGCCAGAGACCAGATGATCATGGAATAGTTCCAGGCAACTTTCTTGGAGTATTTCATAGCGACCCAGTTGGTCAGCGCGATCCATGCAAAAGCTACGACCCACATGAGTGTGAATCCAATGGCCTGCTCATTTTCAGTCAGGCCCAGATTATAGCTCAGGTAGTAGACCAGGCAAGCTGCGTCGACAGTCTGCGCAATGATGCCGAAGAAGAATGCAAAGGCCACGAATTTATATGGCTTTACAGAGAATGGAATCTTGAATGATTCCTTTAAACTAAACGGTGCTTCATCGGAGTACTCCGGATGTTCTTTGCCTTTCGTTGTGAAATAAGAAATTAAAATCGTGATCGTACAGAGAACTCCGAAGATCGCACAGGTGATAGACCATCCTTTTGCCTCGGAACCACCGCACAGATCAGCGAAATAAGTTACCATCGCGAAAGTAAATCCGGTAACAATGCCGCCTATCGTTGCCCAGGTATAACGGATCGAGCTCAGGTTTGTACGCTCGTCATAATCGGTCGTCATTTCCGATCCCAGTGATGTGAGCGGAACGTCGACCAGAGTCTGTACTACGTAGAAACAACAAATCATAATTGCGAAATAAACGATAGTACCTGTCTGACCGAAACCCCAGTCCGTATAAAGCAGCCATGTAACAAGTCCAAATGGAACCGCTGCTGCAAGCAGGAACGGACGTCTTCTGCCCTTTGCCGGGTCTCTCTTGTCACTCAGGGATCCAATCAGCGGGTCGGTGATCGCATCCACCAAAGTTCCGAGTCCAAGCAGCATACCTGCAACGCCTGCACTCATGCCGACTACGTCAGTGAAGTAATACATACCATATGTAATGATTATGGTGAATGTGAAAATGGTTGCGTATCCGGCACTACCATAACCAATCATATCCCGCTTTGTTAACTTGCGGCCTGATGATGTCTCATTCATATAACACTCCTCTCCGTTCTTCTTCTTTTAAAACAACCCTCATTAAAGAAACCGACCGTTTAGTCTGTTCCAGTTTAAATTTTAGACTGAACGGTCGGTTTTGTCAACCTTCAACTATATAGTGCCATTTCGACCTATCAAAAAACTGATTCTGCTTCCGCCTTGCTGAACATAATCTTGCTCCTTATTTAACAAAGGCTTCCGGCTGCTGCAGGGTCATGCAATGAACATTTCCCCCGGCCAGGGACCATTCTCTTGTATATACAGGAACGATATCCCTGTCAGGATAGATCTCCTGCATAAGATCCAAGGCATATTGATCCCTTGGGTCATTAAACTGCGGAACGATAACAGCTCCATTAACAAGATAGGAATTGATATAGGTCACAGCAAGTGGAAGCCCCGGATCTCTAGGCGCGGCATCTTCACACAAGTCGATTCCTGCACTTTCTTCTTCCGTGATATAAAGAACCTCCGGAATATGCATTTTAATAATATCTAATTTTCTGCCCTTAGCATCTGTTTCCGTGCTCAAAACATCATATGCCTTTTTTAAGCAGTCATACTGAGGGTGGTCAGGATCATCGACCCAGGACAGAACGACCTGGCCAGGTTTTGAGAAGAAGCAGACATCATCCACATGACCGTCAGTTTCATCAAAAGCCATTCCTAACGGCAGCCAAATGATCTTATCGATATTCATATACTCCTTGAGATAATATTCCGTCTCTTCTTTTGTCATGTCCCCATTTCTATTATGGTTCATGAAGACCTGTTCGGTGACTATAAGAGTTCCCTCTCCATCAACTTGCGTAGCACCATTCTCAAGAACGAATTTCTTGCTCAGGTCATACCGGTCGCAATTTTCGATCTCAAGGATCTTCTGCCCCACCTGCTGGTCATATTTCCAGGGAAAAGACAACCCGCCTTCTAACCCTCCGTATGCATTCCAGCCCCAGTGAACGCCCCGTATTTCACCTTTATCGTTAACGACAAAGGACGGGCCCTTATCCTGGGTCCAGGCATCATCAGTTGACATTTCAATTACCCTGATTTCTTCAGGCAGCCTTGCCCTGCAGTTTTCGTATTGGGCTGCTGAACAAAGAACAGTAAGTGGTTCATATTTAACGATTTTGGTTGCAACATCAACAAATACCTTCTGAGCCGGTTTGCCCCCATTTCTCCAGGTATCAGTTCTTTCCGGCCAAATAAGCCATGACTGTTTATGCTTCTCAAATTCACCAGGCATCCTAAAGCCGTCTTGCTTTGGTGTCGAAGATAATGTCCGTGCCATTTTTTCCTCCTTTTATTTAATTGATCCATCTTAATAAACCGACCAGTCAGTCTGTTCCTGTTGTTCTTATTATACACTTTTTCAGAATGCTTCGCAAGTCGTTCTAATTGACGATTCTCACGCTTGAGAGCCACCTGTTGCAGGCTTTATTTTATTATGCCCG
Organism: Clostridia bacterium; assembly: GCA_024689085.1. Classification (GTDB taxonomy): domain Bacteria; phylum Bacillota; class Clostridia; order Peptostreptococcales; family Anaerovoracaceae; genus Lentihominibacter. The sequence continues at coordinate 9,078 of JAILDT010000095.1, forward strand.
GACCGGATTCCCTGTAAACGCAAAAGCTCTCAACTTTTTTTCGTCGAGAGCTTTTGGATCATTTGTTATGATTGTCAGGATCAGCAGTTTCCCTTTCCTTCTATCTTACTTCTGTTACACTCTTTTTTTACCTGATATCAGGATTTATACTGAAAACCACTGTGCCTGTAAATCATCTACAGCAGTTCTTCGAAGCCTTCTGTGGAGTATTCTTCGCCTGCATTCTTCTTTGCGATGGCTTCTCTCAGAGCTGTCTGGTTCCTGATATTGATCGGGAACCTCAGCACTGCCAGACCGCCGATGATCGCAGCGATCCCGGGAATGAGGAATGATCCCATGGAGATACCGTTCAGGGCCTCTGCTGACTGTTCCATTGCCATTGCATCATATCCTGTCGCTTCAAGGATCCAGCCGACAGCTGCCATGGCGATACCACCTATGAACTTGCCGGTAAAGTAGAAGATGGAAACGATCCCGCCCGCGCGGCTTCCGCCGGACTTGAACTCATCGATATCACATACATCATAGACCATGGAGTAGAGCTGTACGAAGTACGCAGTGACAAGAAGCGCAAGCAAGAAGAAGAATACCCAGATCAAGACGTCATTTACTCCAAAGATGTAGCCGATGATAGAGCCGATACCATAAGCAAGAGTAATGACAACGACTACCGTCTTCTTCTCGATTTTGAGGTATCCCATTACGATCGAGAGCCCCATGATCATGAAACAGAATATCAGCATGAGTGTTGCGGCTCTTGCGGATGACCAGCCAAGGTTCCATGTCAGGAAATAAATATAAATACTTGTGTACAGGAGCATACCGCCATATGCGAAGACCGTATAGATCAGGATACTTCTGAGCGGCTTAAGTGACAGGGCACCTTTCACCATGCTGAAGAAGCCTTCCGCCTTCTGCAGAGCCTCCCCTGCAACTTCTTTCAGGTTCGGATTCTCCGGTTCCTTTCCTTTTGTCGCGAAATATGAGACCCAGTAAACGAGCAGTGTGATGATACCGAAGATCAGGCCGACCTTGGACCAGGCGCCGGTGACGTTCCCGTTGGCTGAGAAGATCGCTACGAAAGTCAGTGTTCCGGAGGTTGCCAGGATCTGACCTGTATAGTTCAGAACGTTTGCATAGGACCGGATCTGGTTCTTTTCCAGATAGTCTTCGGTCAGCTCTGCTCCCAGTGACTGGTAAGGCAGGTCTACGAATGAC
>JAILDT010000147.1 GCA_024689085.1 Clostridia bacterium
AGCTGTGAACGTTGTTGTCAGAGCTCCTGCTGAAACTGCACCGTGTACAGCACCGGCAGCGCCGCCTTCAGATTCCATTTCTACTACTTTGACTTCTTCGCCAAAGATGTTTTTCCTATTCACTGATGCCCATGCATCTACGTTTTCAGCCATGACAGATGATGGTGTGATAGGATAGATCGCTGCTACTTCTGAGAACGCATATGCAACATGTGCAGCTGCAGTGTTGCCGTCCATTGTTTTTCTAGCTCTCATTCTGCTATCTCCTTTCATCTTAATTCTCTGACTCCAGCGCTTCACGCTGCAGATAGTTGTATTCAGGAACAACTCTCTCAGCCAGAAGGCCTCTTGAGCAAACGTACTTGCAGACGCCGCAGTTCACGCACTTGTCGTGGTCGATTTCCGGATGTCCGCCGACCATCTCGATCGCACCCTGCGGACAGTTGTCAGCGCAGTCTCCGCAGCCGATGCAGCCCTTGAAACAGACTTCCATTCTTCTCTCCGGATCTGCCTCTGACTGACAAGCTGCCTGCTTGACGCCGATGTAAGGGACCATCTGGATCTTGCCCTTCGGACAAGCTCTGAAGCAGTCGCCGCATCCTACGCACTTGTCGGTATCGACAGTCGCGATTCCGAACTCAACCTTGATGGCGTCGTATCTGCAGACCTTGGTGCAGTCGCCGAATCCGAGGCATCCGTATTCGCATACGTCCATTCCGTCCAGGTCAACCTTGGCATTGACGATTTCGGAGCAGCTCTCATAGCCTGCCTTTTCCAGCTTGCTGTGTCCTACGCCGCCGCCTGTGCATCTTACGAGAGCAACGCTCTCCTTGGCCTCTGTCAGATCGTGCAGCGTGTCAACGATGATCTTCTTTCTGCACTTGACCGCGCAGGTAATGCATCCGTCGCACTTGCTGTAGTCAATACGGGCAAATCTGCCGTCGACCTTATCTCCCATTACCATTTCGATGGCGTCCTTCGGACATGCCAGAGCACAGTCTCCGCAGCCGATGCAGCCGTAGCCGCAGACTTCCAGTGTTTCCTTCTCGTCTGCCTTTGAGGAGCATGGGATGAAGTTCGTTGCGTCTGCAGGGATCATCTCAATGATCTCCTGAATGCAGCCGGTCAGACATGCTTCGCATCCGGAGCACTTTTCCTTGTCGATAACGACTTCCCCATCTTCCAGAGTCATCGCATCGAACTTGCATCTGTCAATACAGGTACCCAGGCCGATACATCCATACTGACATTCTCCTTTCGCAAAGCCCGCCTTTTTGGCTGCGTCGCAGCTTTCGCACATCGCGGCTGCGAAACGTTCCTTTCCTGAAGAGCAGCCTGCGCATTTGACGTGAGCGATCATAGGCTCGACTTCGACAGGTTCCACTCCCAGGATCTGGGCAATTCCTGCTACTGCCTCGCTGTTTGCTGCAGGACACAGCGTGATTGGACCGCCTTCTGCGATGGCCTCTGCACAGGCCTGACAGGTCGGGTATCCACATCCGCCGAATCCGCCGCAATCCACTCCCGGCAGGAGTGCAAGAATCTGCTTAGCTGATTCCATTGTCATGTTTCTTTCCTCCACAAATTGAACTAGTGTTTTACCAATGTATTCTGTATACATTCACGAACAATATTTTAGGCGCTGATGCTTTTCCGTTAAATTTTTAACGTTTTGCCTGCATTCCACGCCTTTTCCATTTTACCATGTGAGCCGTTGGAGTCAAGCCGTTTCCGAGCTTTTTCTTGTTCTTTTTTCCGTCCATTCATGTTCTGTTTTCCGCACAAAAAAACAGGATTGCACACCGTTTTGAAACGACAGACAATCCTGTGCTTTGTTATTTTTTTAACAGCACCCTCCCCTACTTGTCCATGAGGCCGCTTTTGATGAGCCTGTTGACCATGGTTGTGCCGCCGATGAGCCATAGAATATCGTCCTTGGCCAGGATCGTATCGATATCCGGGCTGACGATCGGGAGCGCTCCCCGCTCAATGCCGATGATGGTCGCACCAAAGGCCTGCCTGAGTCCGCAGTTTTTGATGGACTTCCGGATAAACTTAGAGTCGCTCTCCAGCTTGATCGGGACACAGACCAGCTCACCTTCTTCCGGCACGCCTTCAAACCGCTGACCGTACATGAAATCCTTGAGCGTCCTGTCATCGGATTCCGTATACGTGATGGCTTCATCCTTCTCGAGAAGAATGGTACAGGCATCCACTTCGTCCCAGGTACCAATCATCTGCAGCACGTCGCCGTACTGAATGTATTCGTTGGCAGAAGGCATATTGACATACTCGTCCTTCCGTATGATACGGATAATCGTGACGATAAAATCCCGCCGTTTCGTAAAGTCATAAATGGTCTTGTAGAAATCCGGGTCTGTGATCTCAAATTCCACCACGTAGAGAGATTCATCCAGCCATCTGTAGCTTTTGCTTCCGGCTCTGTCCTTCTTGGCTTTGTCCAGTGTGCGCTCCGAAAAGTTGGCGATGAACCGCTTTTCCATGGCGATGGTAACGCCGTTGAGCCAAGCCGAACGTATAATGAAGATGATTGGAATCGCTGCGATGAGCACCAGGATGACGAATGGAATGTGGAAGATTTTCCGCAGTACCAGCGCGATGAAACAAGCGCCGATCAGCGCCCGCAGCGCGCGCATGGTGATAAGCGGCAGGTGGTTCGTCCTGTGCTTGACCCAGAGCTTGTAAAACAGGGTCGCGTTCGAATCGAACATGACGTTGATGACCGGCAGCATCAGAAGAATGATGATTCCGGCAGAGATGGCGTTTCCTGCAAAAGCAGAACCTACGGCATCCCTGACCTGCGGCATGAGATATCGTATTCCCGCCCAGTAAAACAGAAACAGGATGGACGAGCAGGCGCCCGTTCTGATGCAGATATTCCTGATGTACTGGTTCCAGTCTTTGTCCAGGGCGTCCCGTGTCTGGCTCTCGGACGTGTTCTTCCGAAGGGCTTTTTTCGCTTTATCCGGGAGTTTCCTGTCGATGAACTTGTACGCCTTTTCGGAATTCTTGATGAAAATCGGCGTGGCAAAGGCCGTAATGACCGATACGCACACGATAATCGGATAGAGAAAATCGCTGATGACACCGAAACTCATACCCAGTGTGGCGACGATGAAGGAAAATTCACCGATCTGCACCATGCTGAATCCGCCCCGAATCGCTGTGTGCAGGGACTGGCCTGACAGAAGAATACCCACAACGGAAAACAGCATCTGCCCCAGAATGACGACGATGGTGAGAACGATGATCTTACCAATGTGTTCCACGAGCATGCTCGGAACGATGAGCATGCCGACGGAGACAAAGAATACCGCGCCAAAGAGATCCTTGACCGGTTTGACAAGATACCGGATTCTGTCTGACTGCACGGTGCCGGCGAGAATCGAACCTGCCAGGAAGGCACCTAGTGCGGAAGAGAAGCCGATGAGATTGGCGATTACGACCATCAGAAGACAAAGGCCCGCCGATACGATGAGAATCAGCTCGTCATTCAGCAGCCCTGAAACTCTCTTGAGGATCGAAGGCACCAGAAATACGCCGATGAGAATCCAAACCACCAGATAAATCAGCATGATCAGAATCTGTTGGGCTAGCGCAACGCCGGATACGTTCCGTCCGATGGAAATCGTAGAGAGAATGGCCAGCATGAAGATGCCGGCTACATCCTCGATGACGAGGGCGCCCAGGACCATCTGGGCAAACCGCTCCCGCAGCAGATCGAATTCTTCGTAGGATTTCAGAATGATCATCGTCGATGACATGGATATCATGCCTCCCAGGAAGATGCAGTTCATCTTGTCCAGTCCCATGAGGTACCCAACGCCTGTCCCTACAAGGATCATCATGGCCATGACAGTGACAGCTACTGTAAACGCGCTGCCGCCGACCTGTCCCAGCTTTTTGAAGCTGAACTCCAGTCCCAGTCCGAACATGAGAAAAATGACGCCGATATCTGCCCACGTGCTGATATCTGCCTGATCGACTACGGTCGGCAGATATTCGAAGTTCGGGCTGATAAGAAACCCCGCAACAATATACCCGAGTACGACGGGTTGTTTCAATTTACGGAATATGATTGTAATGATGCCGCTCGCCACAAGAATCAACGCGAGATCGGCGACCAGTGACTCAAGATGCAACGTCTTTCCTCTTCTTCTTTTTGTGCTGCTTCTCCGTATTTTTATTTTACCACATCAACCATCCGGTCTGTGAGATTACTTATCATACTTCCAAAAGCACCCTCCAGGGGCGCCCGGATATCGACCACCTCCCTGTCTGCGCGAACCGCATTCAGCAGCCTGACGATTTTGCCTGTGACGTCCTCTCCGCAGCTGCTGTGGAGCTGGTTCCTGTAACTTTCCTCCCTCACCCCCGGCTCCGGTGTCTTTGCGATCAGACAGATGTGTTCCGCGGTATCCATCACGGCGACTGCCGCCTCAGAAAGGCACGTGGACAGATCCGCCGCAATCACGTCAAACCTGCCGCTGTCCATGAGCGCCGCGAGCAGAGCATTCATCTCTTCGCGGGTCAGATCTCCCAACGGATTTCTGCCTTTTGGCGGCGAGAAGGAACACACACCGAAATCATCCTTCAACAAATAGGAATCCAGAAAAGGTCGGGTGCGTTTGCCCAGAAGACGGTAGAGGAATTCACCCTCTGTTTTGATTCCTTCGGCAGCGGGCATGAAATCCCCCGCCGATTCCACGTCCTCCAGACTGATACAGAGTACTCTCTTCCCGCGGAACCGCGCCATCTCCTGGCAGAACGCCCGCGTCAACGTCGTGCATCCCGAACCTCCGCAGCAGGACGCAAAAGCAAAAACCTTCACATCGTCCCGCCGGACCAGTGAAAACTGACGCCCTGTCAGATGTGTGTAGATATCAAAAGCTTCGGCGACGATCGTCCCCGCCGGGCTGTATTTGTAGAGAGAAAACCGGTTGCCTGCGTAATCCATCTCTGCGAGGGAGTCCTGATCCGTCAGATAGACGATGTTGTCCCCATAAGAATCGCTGATTTCTTCGCCGGCCCAGAGAATCAGGTCGAAACCGTCGTAGAATGCTCCCGGACCTTCGTAATCGGCCCAGTCCAGGACAAACTGTCTGGTGGAATAGGATGTCACCTCGATTTGCCTGCAAGCGTGCAGCAGCGACATGCAAAAAGTTCTGTTGTAGGCCTCATCCGGCGATACAACAGCAATTTTCAGATGTTCCATCTCTGCTTCCCTTTCTCTTGCCCCTTGCTTCTTGTAAATGGAAATTAATGTATGAATTGTAACTTATTTACTTGCTTCTGTCAAGGCGCCCAGGCTCTCCGTATAAGGATATCGGCAGATTCCCTTCTCGGTAATGATGCCTGTGATGAGTGCGGCGTCCGTGACATCGAAAGACGGGTTGAAGCAGCTGACACCCTCCGGTGCCATCGGCTTCTCATAGAATTTGCTGCGGATCTCTTCAGGATCCCGCTCTTCAATCGGGATGTCCGCTCCTGTCGGGCAGTTCAGGTCGATGGAGGACGATGGCCCGAGCACATAAAACGGGATGCCGTAGTGTTTCGCCAGTACTGCCAGCCCGGACGTCCCGATTTTATTGGCCGTATCTCCATTGGCAGCTACTCTGTCGCAACCGACGAACACAGCCTGTATGAGTCCTTTCTGCATGACGGAAGACGCCATGTTGTCGCAGATCAGGGTCACGTCAACACCGGCTTTCTGCAGCTCATAGGTAGTCAGTCTGGCACCCTGCAGCAGCGGCCTCGTTTCATCTGCAAAAACATGAAAATCAACGCCCTGTTCCTCTCCAAGAAGGATTGGTCCCAGCGCAGTACCATATTCTGAAGTAGCCAGCGGTCCCGCGTTGCAGTGGGTCAGAATTCCAATCGGTCCGCTGTGTCCGCCTTCTGCGCTGACTTTCTGTATTTCTGTAAGACCGTGTTCTGCAATCGCCTTGCACATGGCCTTGTCTTCTTCATGGATCGCTGCAGCCTCTCTTGCTGCGGCTTCCGCCAGTCTGCGAGCTCCTGCGTTGGCATTTGGCCGCATCGGATCTTCCTTACGGGCACGGAACATCTCAACACGGACCGCATGGAGCACGCGGTCCACAGCCCACGACAGATTGACCGCCGTCGGTCTTGCCGCCTTAAGCACTTCGCCCTGCGCCTGCAGAATCTGTACAAATCCCTCATCGGATGTGCCGCTGGCGCCGCAGCAGCTGCTGATCGCCTTCGGTCTGCACTGCTGTTTCGATAGAGCCGCCAGCGCGTATCCGGCAAATATGCCGATGGCAGGTGCTCCCCTGACCTGCAGTTTTTTGATGGCTCCCTCCATCTCCTCAAGGGTCGTCAATTCTATGTACTTTTCTTCCAAAGGCAGCAGACTCTGATCAAGAATGACTACACTGTCGCCTGCTTCGCTTAGTCTGATATGTTCCATCGATGTCTCTCCTTTCCCCGGATTCATTATAGCACAAGAATCTGCCGTACAGAAAACACAAAGCCGGACCGCGTATGCGGTCCGGCCTGTTCCTTGTGTTTGATCGCTTGCTTACAGCATTCTCTGCCTTTGCTTTTACTTAAGACAGTCTGCTACGTCGCTCATGTAGGTGACCTCGGCTGCCAGAGCAGTTCCCAGATACTTGATGAGTTCGTCCTTCGCTGCGCCGTAAGCTTCTTTGGCTGCGTCTACGTCAACATCGTCGAGGGTCTCTGCTCTCTGGATCTGAGCGGAGATGTCACCGACGTGGACAACAGGGTTCTGATGGCCATAGCCCCACTGTCCCTGATCTCTTGTCTTGTAGTACGCATCTGTGTACATGTCGATGCCTCTCTCAGCGATGTCCGCACTGAAGTTGCAGTAGTTGTAATCGTGGATGCAGTTGATCTGATAAGCGAAATCAGCAATTCCGTCGCCGTTTTCACCCCAGATGTCGGCGCCATTCTCGATTCCTTCCAGAACGCCGTCGATGTATAACAGATTGTTGAATGTCTGGAGCTGGCCGTAGTCAGCAGTGAAGTCGCTGTCGTAGAAGAACTTATCCTGTACTGCCTGGAATGCATCCAGCGCCTTCTTGTTCAGTTCGAAGCCCTGTGTTCTGGCTTCCGCTGCAGCGTCTTCGTCGCCGGCCGCAACCGCTTCTTCATAAGCCTTGTTGCAGGCTACCGCAGCGTCATAGGCCGCAGTACCAGCCGCTTTGAGTTCATCGACTGCCGCCATATATTTCTCTTTATCCATACCTGCTGCCGCCGCATAGTTCTCATCGAAGTTCGCTGTCAGATCTTCAGCGACCTGCGCGATATTCAGCTCGAGTGCCGGCTCTGTGTCGATGTACATTGCATATGCGCCGTACCAGTCGATGTTGGTCTCGAACGTATCGGCGTCATATGTTTCCGCATTGTCCGCGATCGTGTGGTATCTCTGGCACATGAAGTCCGTTCCTTCAAATCCGTTGAGGAAGTAAGGTACGCCGTGGATTCTGTACGTGATACCGTCTTCCATTGTCGTTGCGTCTGTCGGCTCCATTGAGAATGCCTGCTCACCTCTGGTTACAACCAGCCCGGAGTCGAACATGGTCGCTACCATATCTCTGAACTCAGGTACGCATACGATCTGCATCTGTGAGTCAACCTTGAATGCAGGAAGCTCGCAGTTGATCATCGCCAGGCAGTTGTCAGTAACGTCTGAATGCTCTTCGCAGACGCCCCATGCACCTGTCGTCCAGTCAAACTGGGAGTCTGTCACGCCCCATTCTTCCGCGCCGTGGGCGATGAAATAAATATCGTTTTCAGGTTCATAACCGGAGTCAACCATGGCCTTTGCGATAGCTGCCACCAGTGAGATCGCGCAGCAGTCATCCTGGAATCCATACCAGTACTTGTCATAGTGACCTGCAACGACGATCTTCTGATCGTGGTTTTTACCAGGGATCATGCCTACAATGTTGTAAGTCGTACCGCCATTGTCGACCATCTCCGCATCAACATTCAGGGTGCACTCTGTATGACCTTCCTTGATGGCTTTCCTGACCTTCTTGGCCTGGTCCGCACTGATTGCTACCGTCGGAATGATATCGGCGCTGCAAACGTCCTGTACATTGGTCGTGTATGTGCCGGCTTCACCGTATCCGCTGTTGGCCCAGGTTACAAGGGCTGCGCATCCGGCAGCTTTCGCCTGCTCCATGTAAACGTCGATCCACGCTTCGTTGGACTGATCGACATGAACGAGCGCTATCTTGCCTTCCATATCCTTACCTTCGTAATCTGCTTCGAAACCTGTCTTGCAGTTCACGATTTCAGCTGTCAGATCACCGTCTGTTCCGTTGACCTGATAGGATGCCGGTCCGTTGGTTCCTGCCTCGACCGCTTCCTGATCATTGCCGTGGAAATCAACATCGGAATCCGCGATTTTCATGGATGAGCTGTTGAACTGGAACTTGTCGCACTTGGAAGCAAGCTTGTCAACATTCTGCAGTCCGATCTTCTCCCATTCCTTAACCAGATAATCTGCCGTTGCATGCTCAGCATCTGAACCAGCGGATCTCCAGCCATTCGCCTCTGCCAGGTTGTCCCAGTCATAGGCCAGTTCATAGCCCAGGTCGTAAGCATAATCCATATCTACCGCGTCATAGAATGCTTTGACCTCATCCGCCATGGACAGCTCTGACGTTACTTCAGCATTGGTGTAGCCTTCCGGTGCAGCTTCTTCCGTTGCCTCAGGCTCAGCTGCTTCTTCAGCATCTCCGCCGGAACTACCGCAGGCTGACAGCGTCCAAACGCACATAGCCAGAACGAGCAGGAACGCAAGCAGAACGCTCCATTTCTTATTTCTCATGTAGTCACCTCTTTCCTTTCTTGATAATGATAATAATCCTCGTGGCTTTATTATACACTATAGTGTACTGAAGTTGATACATTTTTTCATCTATACAGCCGATGATTGATGCTTTTGCGAATGTGCGCGGATATGTTATAATCTCCACATGATCACATGGTTTACGACAACATACGCCGGTAAAATACTGGCCACATTTTTGATTTCAATGGTACCGATCATCGAACTGAGAGGCGCACTGCCGATCGGCGTCGGTATGGGTCTGCCGCCGCTGACGGCTCTCATCGTCAGCATCATCGGCAACATGGTTCCGGTGCCGTTCATCATATTATTCATCCGCAAGATCCTGGACTGGATGCACCGTTTCGAGACCTTTGACAGAATCGCTACGAAACTCGAAGCAAAAGCAGAAAAAGGCGGCGAGAAAATCGTCAAATACGAAATGTTCGGCCTGTTCCTGCTGGTCGCCATTCCGCTTCCGGGTACGGGCGCATGGACCGGCTCTCTCGTGGCAGCCTTCTTCAATCTCCGTCTGAAGAACGCCGTTCCAGTGATTTTTCTGGGGGTCATCGCAGCCGGCATCGTCGTGTTCCTCATCACCTACGGCGTCGTGGCCATCGCTTAAATGCAAAAGCAAAAAACAGCAAAACAAAAGCCGCAGAATCTGCGGCTTTTATTGTTATGCTTTTGCGTATCGGTCCTTATTTGTTTCTGATCGCTGCCTGTGCTGCTGACAGTCTGGCGATAGGAACTCTGAACGGTGAGCAGGATACGTACTGCAGGCCAACTCTGTGGCAGAAGTCGATGGACTTAGGATCGCCGCCGTGTTCGCCGCAGATACCAAGATGGATGTCAGGTCTGGTCTTCTTACCCATCTCAACAGCCATCTTGACCAGTTTGCCGATACCGGTCTGGTCGAGGCTCTGGAACGGATCGTCTTCGAAGATACCCTTCGCTCTGTATTCCTTGATGATGTTGCCGGTATCGTCTCTTGAGAAACCGAATCCCATCTGCGTCAGGTCGTTGGTTCCGAATGAGAAGAATTCTGCTTCCTGTGCGATCTCGTCAGCTGTGAGGGCTGCACGAGGAATCTCGATCATCGTACCTACCAGATACGGGAATTCAACGCCTTCTCTCTCGAATACTCGGCTGATCGTGTCGACGACAGTCTTCTTGACGTCAGCCAGCTCTGTGACCATGCCTACCAACGGAATCATGATCTCAGGAACGATGTCGTATCCCTTTTCTTTTCTGACTTCGATGGCAGCTGTGATGATTGCCTCAGCCTGCATCTCTGCGATTTCAGGATATGTGACCGCAAGTCTGCATCCTCTGTGTCCCAGCATCGGGTTGAACTCATGGAGTTCTTCGGCCTTCTTGGCAACGACTTCGTAAGGCTTGCCCATAAAGTCAGCCAGTTCATGCAGTTCTTCATCTGTGTGCGGAATGAACTCATGGAGAGGCGGGTCGAGGAGTCTGATGGTGACAGGTCTCTCTTCCATGACTTCATAGATACCCTTGAAGTCGCCCTTCTGATATGGGAGCAGGAAACTGAGCGCTTCTCTTCTCTCTTCTTCCGTATCAGCCAGAATCATTCTTCTGATGGCCGGAATTCTCTCCTCTTCGAAGAACATATGCTCTGTTCTGCAGAGGCCAATGCCCTGTGCACCGAATTCAACCGCCTGCTTCGCGTCTCTCGGATTGTCGGCGTTGGTTCTTACCTTGAGGGTTCTGATGTCGTCCGCCCAGTTCATAATGGTACCGAAGTCACCTGAGAGTTCAGGAGGTACGGTCTTGACTTCGCCCTTAATGACGTCGCCTGTGGTTCCGTTCAGGGAGATGAAGTCGCCTTCCTTGAAGGTGTACGCACCGATTCCCAGTGTCTTGCCCGCTTCGTCGACTTTGATTTCAGAGCATCCTGATACGCAGCACTTGCCCATGCCTCTGGCAACTACCGCAGCGTGGGAGGTCATGCCGCCTCTTGCTGTCAGGATACCTTCCGCAGCAACCATACCGGCCAGGTCTTCCGGTGAAGTTTCCAGTCTTACCAGAATCGCTTTCTTTCCGCCGGCTACTGCCGCTTCAGCGTCAGCCGCGTTGAAGTAAATCTGTCCGCAGGCAGCGCCCGGTGATGCAGGCAGTCCCTTGGTCAGTTTCTCTGCTGCAGCCAGTTCATCGCCGTCGAACATTGGGTGGAGCAGCTGATCGATCTGACCAGGCTCGATTCTCATAACGGCTTCTTCCTTGGTGATGAGACCCTCGCTTACCATGTCAACAGCGATCTTGACTGCTGACGGAGCGGTTCTCTTGCCGTTTCTTGTCTGGAGCATGAAGAGTTTACCTCTTTCAACGGTGAACTCCATGTCCTGCATATCTTTGTAGTGGTTCTCCAGTACTTCGGAGATTCTCATGAAGTCGCTGTATACTTCAGGGAATGCCTGCGCCATCTCAGCGATCGGCTGCGGCGTTCTGATACCTGCGACAACGTCTTCACCCTGGGCGTTTACGAGGAACTCGCCGAAGATCGCTTTCTCACCGTTAACAGGGGATCTTGTGAACGCTACGCCTGTTCCTGAAGTGTCGCCCATGTTTCCGAATACCATGGACTGAACGTTAACTGCTGTTCCGATGTCATCAGGAATCTCGTTCAGCTGTCTGTAGAGAATCGCTCTTTCTGTATTCCATGATCTGAATACAGCCTTGATCGCTTCCATCAGCTGTTCTTTTGGATCCTGTGGGAAATCGTTTCCGATTTCTTCCTTGTACATCTTCTTGTATCCGGCGATGACTTCCTTCAGATCGTCAGTGTCGAGTCCCAGGTCGAACTCAACGCCCTTCTTTGCTTTCTGTCCGTCGAAGATCTCATCAAATTTGCTCTTGCTGATGCCCATAACAACGTCGCCGAACATCTGAATGAATCTTCTGTAGGAGTCGTATGCGAAACGAGGATTTCCAGTAAGATCCGCAAGTCCTTCCACTGTCTCGTCATTCAGTCCAAGATTCAGAATCGTGTCCATCATGCCCGGCATGGAAATCTTCGCGCCGGAACGTACGGATACGAGCAGAGGGTTTGACGCATCGCCGAACTTCTTCTCTGTTACTGCTTCCAGATCAGCCAGTTTGATGTAGATATCATCCACAATATCCTGACCTATGGTCTGGCCTTCCTGATAATACCTTGTGCAGGCTTCTGTCGTTACAGTGAAACCAAAAGGTACCGGCAGTCCAATTTTAGTCATCTCAGCCAGATTGGCTCCCTTACCACCCAGAAGGTCTCTCATGTCCTTGGAGCCTTCATTGAATGAATAAACAAACTTTCCCATTTTTCTTTACTCTCCTCATATTAAAAATACAACTATTTTGGCCGTTTATTAAAACTCGAGTCTCTCCTCGATGTATGCCCTTACCTCGCCGACAGGAATCCTTACCTGCTCCATGGTATCGCGGTCTCTGACCGTGACGCAGCCGTCTTCCGCCGTGTCGAAATCAACGCAGATGCAGAACGGCGTGCCGATCTCATCCTCACGTCTGTATCTCTTGCCGATGGATCCTGCTGTATCGTAGTCGACCATGAAGTACTTTTTCAGGTCGTGATAGACCGGCTCCGCAACGTCTCCCAGTTTCTTGCTCAAAGGCAGTACGGCGGCTTTGTACGGTGCCAGCGCCGGATGCAGTCTCAGAACTTTTCTGACATCCTCTTTGCCTTTGTCATCTGTGAGGATTTCTTCATCATATGCATCGACCAGGAATGCCAGCAGCATTCTCTCTACGCCGACCGACGGTTCGATACAGTACGGCACGTACTTCTCATTGGTCTCAGGATCCAGATAGCTCATGTCCTGCCCTGAATGGGTCTGGTGCGCCATCAGGTCGAAATCCGTTCTTGACGCAACGCCCCAAAGTTCGCCCCATCCGAACGGGAACAGGAATTCGATGTCCGTCGTAGCGTTGCTGTAGTGGGACAGTTCTTCCGGATCGTGATCCCGCAGTCTCATATGCTCTTCTTTGATTCCCAGATTTCTCAGGAAATCAGCGCAGTATTCTTTCCAGTACACGAACCAGTCCAGTTCTGTTCCCGGCTTGCAGAAGAATTCCAGTTCCATCTGTTCGAACTCTCTCGTCCGGAAGATGAAGTTGCCCGGGGTGATCTCATTTCTGAATGACTTTCCCACCTGGGCGATTCCGAACGGAATCTTCTTTCTGGCAGTTCTCTGCACATTTTTGAAGTTGACAAAAATGCCCTGCGCCGTTTCCGGTCTGAGATAGATTTCTGCGCTGGAGTCCTCAGTGACGCCCTGGAACGTCTTGAACATCAGATTGAACTGACGGATACCTGTGAAATCGTTCTTACCGCACTCCGGGCACTTGACGCCGTTCTCGGCGATGAACTGTTCCAGTTTCTCATTGGACCAGCCGTCCACCTGAACGTCCATCTGTCCCTGCTCGTGCAGATAATCTTCGATCAACTTATCCGCGCGGAAGCGCGCCTTGCAGGCTTTGCAGTCGATCAGCGGATCGGAGAAACCGCCTACGTGTCCCGACGCTACCCATGTTTCGGGATTCATCAGGATGGCGGCGTCCAGTCCCACGTTGTACTCGGACTCACGCACGAACTTCCTGCGCCACGCATCCTTGATGTTGTTCTTCAGTTCAACGCCCAGAGGGCCGTAATCCCATGTGTTTGCCAGCCCGCCGTAAATCTCGGAACCAGGGAAAATAAACCCTCTGTTCTTGGCGAGAGCTGTTACTTTATCCATTGTGACTTCTGTTGTCATTCTTATTCTTCGTCCTTTACTTCCTCAGCCACTTCTTCAGCTGCCTCGGCCGCTTCATCTACAACTTCCTCTGCAGCCGCTTCTGCTTCTTCTGCTTCTTTAACGATTCTATCTTTTAAGTCATCTCTGATGTCTTCAGCCTTGTCCTTCAGGTCCTGGGCAGCATCCTTAGCCTTGTCGTAG
>JAILDT010000012.1 GCA_024689085.1 Clostridia bacterium
AGGCGACCATAAGCAGATTTCAACGGGGTATAATGAAAACGTAAGGTAGAGGTAAGAGAAGAAAGGAGGCACACATATGAATAAGAAATTGAGAGATGCAGTATATGGGTTGGCGATTGGAGATGCGTTGGGTGTGCCATATGAGTTCAAGAAACGCGGGACATTTGAATGCACGGGAATGACAGGCTATAAGGTACATGGACAGCCGGAGGGAACCTGGTCGGATGATACTTCTATGACCATAGCTACCGCAAAGAGCCTGAAAGACAATGGTGGGAAGATTTTGACTCACGATATATTCGATAATTTCCTTGCGTGGAAGGATGAAGAAGACTTCAACTGTAACGGCGTGTGTTTCGATATTGGGAATACGACATGGGATGCTCTGGCAACAGGAATTCCAAGGACGGATGTAGACAGCAATGGAAACGGATCTCTGATGAGGATCCTGCCGTTGGCTTTTGTGGACTGCACAGATGAAGAAATCGAAGAAGTTTCCGCCATTACGCACGGACATGAGATATCCAAGAAAGCATGTGCCATTTACGTGCATGTTGCAAGAAGGCTGTTGGCTGGGGAAAAAATTCAGGAAATCATTCCGACACTGAGATATGGAAAGCCGTTTGACAGGCTTTGCGTGATCGATCGGTTTGAGGAGAGAGATATCAAGTCCGGCGGGTATGTGGTTGAAACGCTGGAAGCGGCCCTGTGGGTATTGGCTAAAAACGATAACTTCAAGGACACTGTCCTCACGGCGGTCAACCTCGGTAAGGATACCGACACGACGGGCGCAGTTGCAGGGGGACTGGCAGGAATCATCTACGGAGTGGATGATGCTTTTGCAAGAAAATGTCTGGAGGTATTGAGAGGAAAAGAGATCATCGATAGGTGTCTGTGGTAAGAAGGAAGGAGGGATTGAGATGATTATTGCGATTGATGGAGTGTTAAAGATTGATGGAAACAAAAGAGAAGTGTTGGCGGAGACATTACGACTGCTTCACGGAATATATGAAACTCTGGTCGAAAAGGAAGGAGAAGAGGCAGCTGACGAGCAGTTCCATGAGATGTTCCGGATAGCGACGATGAGCAAGGAAGAGGTCAAGGAGGCAGCGGCAGATCTTCGGGCAGTGGATGCTGAGTCGGAGCTGCTAGGAGAAGAACCTTCCCGGATGCTGAGTTGAAAAAGGACTTAGCAGTTCATAGGGGTATATAAATAATCCATAGAGAGCACGTTAGGGACAGGCCCGATGATCGTGCAGCAACCTGCCTTTTGCGAGAGCGGGGCAAGGTGCTAAAGCCTGAGCGATGGGATGAAATCAAATGAATGAAACTCCCATCGTGACGATGGGAGTTTTGTTATGAAAAGGAGGTATATTATGGGAAATGATATGTGGCAAGTGGCCTTGAAACCGGGATCGACAGAATTGCAGGATGTGATCGTTGCGAATATTTCCGCTAGGGAATTTGAAACCATAGGACTTTTGCTTGCAACAAAGCAGCTGGAGGGGAAGGTTTTTGAAATGGAGCGCGGTAATTACTTATTCATGTATGGTGGAGAATACGAGCGACCGTTTCCAAGCGTGATAATCTGGCGCTGCATCGTTTCGGAAGAGGAATGCGTCATCGACAATATGCGGCAGGAAGATGCGTGGATCCTGAAATACGTCTGGAGAGAATGGCTGATGCCTGAGGATACGGATGCGGAGTATGTTCCACCGGAATCATTCCTCATAATGGCGAGGAAATAGCCAAATGGAGTATTCTTGTGGGGCACAATTTTTAGATTTTATGGGGCACAGTACCCCACAGAATAGCCAAATAGTACCCCACAAGGAGTGGGATTGTCGCCTCGGAAGCGACCAAATCGAAATAGAGGTGTGACATAATAACAACAGAAAAGGGGAGTTAAGATATAATGAAAACGAAAAGGAGGGGATAGTATGTTAGGAGCGATTATTGGAGATATCATCGGAAGTCCATACGAATGGCACAACATCAAGACGAAGGAGTTCAACCTGTTCCGCAGGAGGTCGCATTGTACGGATGATTCTGTCATGACCATTGCGGTGGCGGAGGCACTGCTGATCGCGAAGGACCGCGGGCTGCTGGAGGATGAAGCGGCTGTGAAGGAGCTGCTCATCGACGCGATGCACAAGTGGGGAAATGAGTACCCGAATGCGGGATACGGCGGCAGCTTCATCAAATGGTTGGCTTTGGAATCCGCAGAGCCGTACAACAGCTGGGGCAACGGATCTGCCATGAGGGTTTCGCCGGCTGGCTGGATGGCAGACGACCTGGAAGGGACGCGGAGGCTGGCCCGCTGGACGGCGGAAGTCACCCACAACCATCCGGAGGGCGTCAAAGGCGCAGAGTCGGTGGCGTCGGCAATTTTCCTGGCGCGGACTGGCTGCAGTAAGGCGGAGATCAAGGACTACGTAGTAACCGAGTTCGGCTACGACTTGAGCAGAACCTGCGATGAGATCAGACCGGGTTACGAGTTCGACGTTTCCTGTCAGGGAAGTGTACCGGAAGCGATCATCGCATTCATGGAAGGTTCAGACTTCGAAGACGTCATCAGGAACGCCGTCTCCCTTGGCGGCGACAGCGATACCATCGCGGCCATCGCCGGATCCATTGCGGAGGCGTTCTACGACGTGCCGGCATGGATTGAGATGGAAGCCATGTCCAGGATGGATGAAGGCATGCTGGACGTGTACAGCAGCTTTGCGGAAGCGATCGAGGGAAGTTTTTAAGACACTTAGTGTTCTATCCTATACTCGAAAGGGATATAATATAGAAAACATACGTTATCGCTAAGCGGAGGAATCAATCATGGCGAAGGGACCCAACCAGAAACTGAAGCTTTTGTATCTGATGAAGATCTTCATGGAGGAGACGGATGATGCGCATGGTCTGACCATGCCGGAGCTCATCGGGAAGCTGAACGCCTACGGCGTCAATGCGGACCGGAAGACGCTCTATCAGGACATGGAGGAGCTGCGGACCTTCGGGCTCGACATCATCGGCGAGCAGGAGGGCCGCAAGTGGTATTACTATCGCGGCGCGCGGGAGTTCGAATTGCCGGAGCTGAAGCTTTTGGTCGATTCGGTGCAGTCGGCGAAGTTCATGACGGACAAGAAATCCAGCGAGCTCATCCACAAGATCGAGTCCCTGGCCAGTCGCTACGAGGCGAAGAAACTGCAAAGGCAGGTCTTCATCACCGGCCGCGTCAAGACCATGAATGAGAGCATCTACTACAACGTGGACCGTCTGCACGAAGCCATCGGCACCGACAGCCAGATCCGGTTCAAGTACTATCAGTGGAACGTGAACAAGGAGATGGAGCTGCGCCGGGACGGCGAGTGGTACCAGACCAGCCCGTGGAGTCTCATGTGGGATGACGAGAATTACTACCTCATCGCCTATAACTCCGAGGACGGGACGATTCGCCACTACCGGGTGGATAAGATGCTGGACATCTCTACGGTGGATGAGCGCCGCGAGGGCAAAGAAGCCTTCAGGAAATTCGATCTGCCGCACTATACCCGCAGCCTCTTCGGTATGTTCGGCGGCGAGGAGAAGAAGGTCACGATTGAAGCGGCCAACGAATTGGTCGGCGTCATGATCGACCGTTTCGGAAAAGATATCATCATCGCGCCGGTGGACGAGGGGCACTTCAAAATCACGGTCAGCGTGGCCGTCAGCGATCAGTTTCTCGGCTGGATCGTCGCCCTCGGGGAGGGCGTGAGGATCACGGCGCCGGAGGATGTGGTCGAACAGATGCGCCAGGCGGCGAAACGGCTTACCGAACAGTATGGCGCAGACTAATGCAAAAGCATCGCGCAAAAGCAACAAAAAGAACCCGGAGCATGCGCCCCGGGTTTTTCTTCGCTTCTTTTCTTGCTTTTATTTCTTCCAATGATCCATGAAGTACGTGTATGTCGACCGGTACAGTCCGCGCTCGAACAGGTTGTCGCTGTCCTCGTGAATGTCTTCGTATTCCTTTGTCAGGATGATGCCCACATAGTTCTTCATCAGTCCGTAGTAAACCTGAACAGAACGCTGCTGGTCCATGCCCGGCCAGGCGTTGCAACTGACGGTCACGCGGCGGTGGGTCGAATCGACGACAGTGCCTTCGATTTCGGCGTAGGCCGGATCGTCCGGATAGATGACCGTGTGTCCCGGCTCGCCGGTGATGGTGCCTTCCATACCTTTGACCAGCGGCGGATTCACACCGAAGTCGTAGCGGTCTGCACAGATATCCAGCAGCACCGCATCCTCCGGCAAAAGTCCGATCTGCCGGTTGGTCATCACATACAGCGTCTCGTCCCTGCGCTGGGTCGCGTCAACGACCAGATGGCACTGCTTGATGATGTCATCGAACACCTCTGGATGTCCCGTGATGGTACGGGTGCAGATGATTGGCAGAATGCCCGTCTGCTCTTTGCCCAGGAAATCCTTGTCGCTCAGGATCTCCAGGGAGCGAATGCAGTTCTGCCCGACGCCGCCCACGCCCATGACCAGAGCCTTGATCGGTTCGCGGTCCACGGACCAGTAATCCTGATAGACTTCTTTCAATGCCTCGACTGCTTCCTGGCAGGCGTTGAAGGCCGTACCGAAGTAGTCGGCGAAAATGCGCAGCCCGTTGTCATCTACGATATGGTCCATAGCGAAGGTTTTGAGGCCTTTGCGTGCGATGATCTCGCGGACTTTCGGGCGCGTCGCGTAGTGGAGCATGGTGAAGTATACGGATCCGTCCTTGAGCATCTCCAGGTCTTCCGGCTCAGGATTCTTCAGAATCATCGTGATGTCTTTGCCGAAGGATTCTTCGCGGGAGACGAAGCGCACTTTGTCCGAGGCCTTCCGGTAATCCTCTGCCTTGTAGCCCAGGCGCTCGCCGTAACCTTCTTCCAGATAGAATTCCACATCGTCATATCTGTCCATGAAGGCGAACAAGTCCGGAATAAAGTCCCTGCTGTCGCCATGGAAATTTCGTATCATCGGGAAACCAACTGTCTTAGCCATTTTGTCCTCCATTTGTCCTCTAATTATTTTAAAATTCATTTAAATGTGAATAATCACAGTTTTGCGAATTGTCACTCTGTTTTACCACAAAAGCAGGAAATTGTTATTGAGAGTTAACGGTAATGGGTGTATAAAGACATCAGGAGGGTTGCTACTATGAAAAGAGAAAATGTATCGCCGTACCGGTGGGTGATTCTCATCGCGGCGATCCCTATCATCATATCTACGGAGATGGTGTGGCTGACTTTTTCGCCGATTGCCAGCGTCATCGCGGAGCACTACGGTGTGAGCAGCTTCGCTGTCGACATGCTGGCCACCAGCTACATGATTATGTTCATCATCTTCTGTTTCCCGGCGGCCTATGTGATTGACCGGTTCGGCTTCCGCAGATCCCTCGTGATCGGCGCGCTGCTGACAGGAATCTTCTGTCTGACGCGTGCTGTCTTTGCGGGAAGTTTCGCGGCCGTTGCTGTGTCGCAGTTCATCATCGCCATCGGCCAGCCGTTCCTGCTCAACATTACGACTAAGGCGGCAGCCAACTGGTTCCCGTTTGAAGAACGTGCGACGGCGGACGGCCTGCTGACCATGGCCCAGTACGCAGGATTCACGATTCCGATGGTGCTCTCGCCGATTCTGGTGGAGTCCGTGGGCGTACAGAAAATGCTCTATGCCTATGCGGTCATCGCAGTCATCTCCATGCTGGCTGTTCTGATTTTTATCCGGGAAAAACCGGCGGTACCGCCGCCTGGGCCGACGTATGAGCGTGATGACTTCAGCCGCAAAGCCATCGGCAGTCTGTTCAAAAACCACGACTATGTGCTTTGCCTGATCTGCGCGTTCATCTCCATTGGAATCTTCAATACGATTCTGACCCTGATTGAAACAATCCTGAAGGGACGCGGCATTACGCCGGCTGAAGCAGGTATCATCGGTGCGGCCTTCGTGGCTGCAGGCGTTGTCGGCGCCATCATTCTGCCGATTATTTCAGATAAGGTGGGCGTGAGAATCAGGTT
>JAILDT010000020.1 GCA_024689085.1 Clostridia bacterium
TCCACCCGCTTCACCGACGGCGGTGAATTCGGGCAGGGTTGCGAGATGGGAATCTCCACCCAAAAGCTCCACGCACGGGGGCCATTGGGGCTCGAGGAAATATGCACCTTCAAATACATCATCAAAGGAAACGGGCAGGTCAGATGACCTGCTCTTTTAATAAAGCATATTAGTTATTTTCAGTACTGTTATCATCCTTGATTTCAGGCTCTGTACAACCCTTTTTTGACTATCTTGCGATTCTTATGGCTGTAACCGTTTTCATGAATTAATAGGTCTTGAAAAGGTTGTTTCTTGTCGGTATATTTACATTGTTCAATTAGATAAAACGCTAAAAAACGATTTATTTACATCTTACAGTTCTATTTCTTTTCTAAGTGAGGTAAACAAAGAGTGAGCAGATTGGAATTCAAACAGAAAAGCCAGGCTCAGAAGGAAGTCGAAGCTCTGTACGGAGATATCCAGCGCAGAGTCATCGCCAGCCCTCCGAGCCAGTGTCAGGTGGACATGACTTGTTCGTTCCTGAAGCTGTGCCAGGCGCAGTCCTGCGGCAAGTGCGTCCCTTGCAGAGTCGGCGTCTACCAGATGATCCAGATTCTGGAGAACATCCTGGACATCGACACAGAAAGTTCAACGGAGGATCTGGTGCTTTTGCAGAAGACTGCAGAAACCGTTCGTGATTCTTCGGACTGCGCTATCGGATGGGAAACCGCAGAGATCGTTCTCAAGAGTCTCCAGAGTTTCAGCGAGGACTATATGTCCCACATCGAGAGAAAACGCTGCTCCGACAGCGTAACGGATCTGAGAAACACCGTTCCTTGTGTTTCCAAGTGTCCTGCGGAAGTCGATATCCCTGGCTATATTTCACTGATCAAGGCCGGCAGATATGACGACGCAGTGAAACTGATCAGAAAGGACAATCCGTTCCCGACGGTATGCGCGCTCATCTGTGAGCACCCATGCGAGGGACACTGCAGAAGAAACATCCTGGACGCTTCCATCAACATCAGAGGTCTGAAGATGTTTGCAGTTGACAACTGTTCCGATACTGTTCCGATTCCGGAGATCAGAGAGAACACCGGCAAGAAAATCGCCATCATCGGCGGCGGTCCGAGCGGACTGACTGCTGCATACTACCTCTCCCTCATGGGACACAAATGCAAAGTCTTTGAGAGAAGAGCACAGCTCGGCGGAATGCTCCGCTACGGCATTCCAAGCTATCGTCTGCCAAGACACAGACTCGACTGGGACATTAAGTCCATCCTGTCTGCGGGCATAGACGTAGAACTGAACGCGGATATCAACACAGAAGCGGCCGTAAACAAGCTGATGAAAGACTACGACGCGGTCTACGTCGCCATCGGCGCGCACAACTACAAGATGATCGGCATCGAAGGTGAAGAAAGCAAGGGCGTCATCTCCGCAGTAGATATGCTCCGCGGAATCGGCGACGACAAGATGCCGGACTTCAAAGGCAAGAGAGTCGTCGTTGTCGGCGGCGGCAACGTAGCCATGGACGTCGCCCGTACAGCGATGCGTCTCGGCGCAGCGCATGTGGACATCGCATACAGAAGACGCAAGGTCGACATGACTGCCCTGCCTGAGGAAATCGACGGCGCGATTGCGGAAGGCTGCCGTCTGCTGGAACTGAGAACTCCTGTCAGAATCGAGCATGACGAGGAGGGTAACGTCAAGGCTCTGGTGGTTAAACCGCAGAAGGTCGGACCGTATGACGCCTCCGGACGTCCGAAATCCTTCCCTGCGCAGAAGGACGAGCAGGTCCTCGAGTGCGACATCGTCGTCGGCGCGATTGGACAGGAAATCGATTCCGAAGTATTCGAAAAGGCCGGCGTATCTGTTCTCTGGAAGAAACTGAATACAGACGAATCCATGGCTGTGGAAGGTATGGAAGGCGTCTTCGCGGGAGGCGACAGCGTAACCGGTCCTTCGACCGTAATCAACGCCATCGCCCAGGGCAGAGTCGCCGCTGCGAATATCGACAATTACCTCGGATACAATCATGAAATCAAAGTTGAACTCGACATCCCTGAACCGGAACTGGACGACTACATCCAGTGCGGAAGATCCGAACTCACCAGCCGTTATCCTGATGAAAGAAACCGCGACTTCGACGGATTTGAAAACGGTCTTCTCCTTGAGGAGGCCCTTCAGGAAGCCAGCCGCTGTCTGAGATGTGACTGCAACAATCTCGGCGCATTCAGAGGAGGGAGGCACACATCATGGTAAACGTAACAATAAACGGAAGAAAAACTTCAGTGCAGCAGGGAACCACCATCATGAATGCTGCCAAATCAATCGGTATAGAGATTCCGCACATCTGTTACTGGGAGGGACTCAACGATATCGGTGCCTGCCGTATCTGTGTTGTTGAACTGGAAGGCAAAGACAAACTCGTTTCTTCCTGTAATACGGAAGTCGAAGAAGGTATGGTCATCTACACCAACAGCCCTAAAGTAAGACAGGCGAGAAAGATCAACGTTCAGCTTGTTCTGGCGGAGCACGACTGCAAATGCGCGACATGTCCGAGAAGCGGTAACTGCGCACTGCAGGGCATCGCAAGAGATCTCGGTATCGTCGGCACCTCCTTCGTAGAGAATCCTGATGACTACAGATGGGATGAATCCTTCCCGCTCATCAGAAACGCCACTAAGTGCGTAACCTGTCTGCGCTGCGTTCAGGTCTGCGACAAGATCCAGAACATGGGCGTATGGGAAAAGCTTGGCTCCTCATTCCGTACGACCGTCGGCGTAACTGACGGTGTGCAGATCAGAAATGCCAACTGTACCCTCTGCGGTCAGTGCATCACCCATTGCCCTGTCGGTGCGCTCAGCGAGAGAAACGACACAGACAAGGTACTCGACGCGCTTGCTGATCCTGAAACTGTCACCATGGTTCAGTTCGCGCCGGCCGTCAGAGTTGCCTGGGGCGAAAAGATCGGCATGAACCGAGTCGAGCAGACAACCGGCAAACTGGTCGCTGCCCTGAAGCAGATCGGTTTCGACTACGTGTTCGATACCGTTTATACTGCTGACATGACCATCATGGAAGAAGGCAGCGAACTGATTGACAGAATCGGACACAAGGACGAACACCCGTGGCCGATGTTCACCTCCTGCTGCCCGGGCTGGCTTAGATTCGTTCAGCTCGAGTATCCGGAACTCATACCGAACCTCTCCACTGCCAAATCACCGCAGCAGATGTTCGGCGCAATCGCGAAAACTTACATGGCCGAAAAGCTCGGCGTGGATCCTGCAAAGATCTGCTGCGTATCCATCATGCCTTGCACGGCCAAGAAATATGAGTGCGACGAGCATACGCTCAAAGACTCCGGATTCAAGGATGTCGATGTGGTCCTCACCACAAGGGAATTGGACAATCTGATTTCCATGGACGGAATCAAAGCCGCACAGCTTCCTGAGATGCCGTTCGATTCCTTCTTCGGTGAAGGAACCGGCGCAGGCGTCATCTTCGGCGCGACAGGCGGCGTTATGGAGGCGGCTCTGCGTTCCGCATACTTCCTGATCACCGGTGAAAATCCTCCTGTGGACGCATTCCAGAATGTCCGCGGTATGGATGGCTGGAAAGAAGCCACCTTCACGGTTGCAGGAATCAAACTGCGCATCGCCGTTGCCAACGGACTGGGCAACACGAGGAAACTCATCGAAGCCATCAAGGCCGGCGAAGTATCCTATGATTTCGTTGAAATCATGGCTTGTCCTGGTGGATGCTCCGGCGGCGGCGGACAGCCGATCCACGACGGCACCGAGATGGCAGCACTCAGAGGAAGCGAACTCTACAACATCGATAATACACTGGAGATCAGATTCTCACACGAGAATCCGACCGTCACCATGTCCTATGAGGAGTACTTCGGCAAACCGAACTCCGAGAAGGCGCATCACCTGCTCCATACAGACGTATCTCAGTGGAGGCTGTAATGGCTGCATACAACAGCACATCGAAAAAAGCAGAAGAATTCATCAACGATAAAAAAATCAAAGAGACACTTGCTTTTGCAGCGGCCCACAAAGATGATCTGGAGCTGATGAAGGAGATTCTGAACAAGGGCAGAGAGTACAAAGGCCTCTCTTATGCAGAGGCCGCTACGCTGCTCGAGTGTGAGGATCCGGACATCATTCAGCAGATCTTTGACCTAGGCAAGGAGATCAAGGAGCATTTTTACGGCAACCGCATTGTTATGTTCGCGCCGCTCTATCTCTCCAACTACTGTGTCAACGGATGC
This sequence comes from Clostridia bacterium, assembly GCA_024689085.1. Taxonomy (GTDB): domain Bacteria; phylum Bacillota; class Clostridia; order Peptostreptococcales; family Anaerovoracaceae; genus Lentihominibacter. The sequence goes on from JAILDT010000020.1 coordinate 4,265, forward strand.
GTCTATTGCCCGTACCACGGACAGAACAAGACCATCCCGCGCAAGAAACTGACCCAGGAGGAAGTGCGCGATGAAGTCATCGCCCTCCAGGACATGGGCCACAAGCGCCTCGCCATCGAGGCCGGTGAGCATCCGACGGAAAACCCGATTGAATACATCCTGGAGTGCATCCGGACCATCTACAGCGTGAAGCACAAGAACGGTGCCATCCGCAGAGTCAACGTGAACATCGCAGCGACAACAGTTGAGAATTACAAGAAACTCAAGGACGCCGGCATCGGCACATACATCCTCTTTCAGGAGACCTACAACAAGGAAGCCTACGAACAGCTCCATCCATGGGGCCCGAAGAGCGACTACGCCTACCACACGGAGGCCATGGACCGCGCGATGGAAGCGGGCATCGATGACGTCGGATGCGGCGTGCTCTACGGTCTGAACAACTACAAGTACGATTTCGTCGGTATGCTCATGCACGCCCACCATCTGGAGAAGACCTACGGATGCGGCCCGCATACCATCAGCGTACCGCGCGTGCGCCCGGCGGATGATATCGATCCGGACGAACTGGACAATGGCGTTCCTGACGACGTCTTCAAGAGAATCGTCGCGGTACTACGCATCGCTGTGCCTTATACCGGCATGATCATGTCCACCCGTGAGAGCGCAAAGACCCGGCGTGAGTGCCTCGAGATCGGCATCACGCAGATCAGCGGCGGCAGCAGAACCAGCGTCGGCGGATACGGAGATGAACTGGACGAAACCGGCGGTTTCGATTCTGAGGATACCGCGCAGTTCGACGTGGAAGACCGGCGCACCCTCGCGGAAGTCGTCGACTGGCTGATCGACCTCGGTTATGTGCCGAGCTTCTGCACGGCCTGTTACCGGGAAGGCCGCACCGGCGACCGCTTCATGCGCCTGCTCAAGTCAGGACAGATCGCCAACATCTGTCAGCCGAACGCTATGATGACGCTCAAAGAGTTCCTCATAGACTACGCCAGCGAAGAGACGAAAGCCAAAGGCGACGCTCTGATCGAAGAAAAACTGTCACTGATTCCAAACGAAAAGGTCCGCGCGATCTGTCGCGAGCACCTGAAGGAAATCGAGAATGGCAATAGAGATTTCAGATTCTAAGACAATCCGGCAGCTCCTCTCCGGCAATGGTCCGGACGAGGCGCTGTTCGCAGAAGCAGACCGCATACGCAGAGCAATCTACGGCGATGCGGTCTATTTACGCGGGCTCATAGAGATTTCCAACTACTGCCGTAACAACTGCTATTACTGCGGCATTCGCGCAGGCAATACGAATCTCGTGCGATACCGCTTAGATAAGGAAACGATCCTTGCATGCTGCCGAACCGGCTACGCCCTTGGGTTCCGCACCTTCGTGCTCCAGGGCGGCGAGGATCCATTTTTTTCGGATGATGCTGCCGGCGACGAACGTCTCTGCGAAATCGTTGCGGAAATCCACGAAGCCTATCCGGACTGCGCCGTCACCCTTTCTGTCGGAGAACGCTCCCGGGAAAGCTACCAGCGTCTCTTTGATGCCGGTGCCCGCAGATATTTGCTGCGCCACGAAGCCGCGTCGGAAGACCTGTACCGCATGTTGCACCCTTCTGAGATGCGTCTTGCAAACCGCAAGCGGTGTCTCTATGATTTAAAAGAGATCGGTTATCAGGTGGGCGCGGGATTGATGGTCGGCGCGCCGGGGCAGACAATGGAGCATCTGCTCGAAGACCTGGCGTTTCTGCAAAAGCTCCAGCCTGACATGATCGGCATCGGGCCGTACCTGCGCCATGCGGACACGCCTTTTGGAAAGAGCAAGGCTGTCTGCGCCCAGGGGTTATACAAAGAACAGAAACTGAATTTGACGCTCAGACTGCTGGCCGTACTGCGCATCCTGTTTCCGTATGCGCTTCTTCCATCGACGACAGCACTGGGAACCATCGATCCTGACGGCAGACAACTTGGTCTGAAAGCAGGCGCCAACGTCATTATGCCGAACCTGTCGCCGGCCGATGTTCGGGACAAATACGCCATCTACGACAATAAACTCTTCACAGGCGCGGAATCCGCACAGGGCATCGCGGCTCTGCGGAAACAAATCGAGGACGCCGGTTACCGCATCGCCATCGACATCGGAGATGTGAAAGGAAAGGATACAAAATGAGCCTCAACAATACGCCGAAAGCAAACAGACTGCATATTGGAATCTTCGGCAGACGCAATGCCGGAAAGTCATCCCTGATCAACGCGCTGACCGGTCAGAATCTCGCCATCGTCTCCGATACGCCGGGAACGACGGCTGATCCTGTCTACAAGTCCATGGAACTTCACCCCATCGGCCCGGTCGTCTTCATCGATACAGCCGGTTTCGATGATGAAGGGGAACTGGGACAGCTGCGCGTTGCCAGGACTGCAGACATCATCGCCAAAACGGACATGGCCATTCTGGTGACGGATGGCTCTGCTGCGGACGATACGTGCGAAACCGACTGGCTTGGCCGTCTGGAAAAAGCCTGCGTTCCGGTGATTACTGTGCGAAGCAAATCTGATACTCCCGACTGCGGCAGAGATGCCGCTGATGCTTTTGCATCTGCCATCCCTGTCAGTGCCAAAACCGGCGACGGCATCAAGGAGCTCCGCACGGCCATCATCAACGCCGTGCCGGAGGAATTCATGCAGGACAGAATCCTCGGCGAAGTGCTGGAAGACGGCAGTCTTGTGATGCTCGTCATGCCCCAGGATATCCAGGCGCCGAAGGGCCGTCTGATCCTGCCGCAGGTCCAGACACTGCGCGAACTTCTCGACAGGAAGTGCTCCGTTATGTCGACCACTGCCGATGGTTTCACAAAAGCACTGGAATCTTTGCATCGTGCGCCGGATCTGATCATCACCGACTCCCAGTGCTTCCATGAAGTGTATCAAAAAAAGCCGGAGCAGAGCGCTCTGACTTCTTTCTCCATTCTCATGGCTGCCGCCAAAGGCGACATCGATGTTTTTATGGACGGCGCATCGGCCATCGACGAGGCGCTGGCGAATGATGCGGAACGTTTCCGCGTCCTCATCGCTGAAGCCTGCACCCATGTGCCTCTGAACGAAGACATAGGTACGGTCAAAATCCCACGGCTGCTGCAAAAGCAGTTCGGCGGCCGTATCGAGATCACGAACGTTCGCGGGACCGACTTCCCTGACGCGGAAGGTCTCAAACAATATGACCTCATCATCCACTGCGGCGCATGCATGTTCAACCGCAGGCACGTCTTAAGCCGCATTGCCGCTGCACGCGAAGCAGACGTGCCAATCACCAACTACGGCATCTTTCTGGCGAAGATGGCGGGCATCCTCGACAAAGTCACTCTGCCGGATTAGAGCTTCACAACTTCCTGATCGTAGAAGCTTTTCGTTCGCTCATCGAAAAGGATCCACTTCACGACATCCAGCTTGCCTGGATGTTTTTCTATGAAGTCGCGCACCTCGTTCACAGCGATCTGCGCCGCCAGATCCAGCGGGAAGTGATAGACGCCCGTGGAAATCGACGGGAATGCGACGCTGCGGATTCCATTCTCAACCGCCACTTCCAGCGATCTGCGGTAGCAGGAAGCCAGTTTCGCCGGCTCGTTGCTGCCTCCGCCGTGCCAGATCGGACCGACGGTGTGGATCACATATTTGCATGGCAGCTTGTAGGCACCTGTAATCTTGGCGTCTCCCGTGTCACATCCATGCAGCGTTCTGCACTCCTCCAGCAGTTCCCTGCCTGCTGCCCGATGGATCGCGCCATCGACACCGCCGCCGCCCAGCAGCGACGTGTTGGCCGCGTTCGCAATGGCTTCCACATCGGTGATCTTCGTAATATCTCCAAGCTGCGTTTCCACGCGTGTCGTGTTGATCATGCTCATAGAATTTCCTTTCTGCTACAGTATGCTCTGCAGTTTCCCTTTGATGTATACTCGCTCCGGCACCACGTCGTGCAGGCGGTATGGGTCTACTTCAAACAGATTCTCTCCCAACACGAGATAATCTGCGTCTTTTCCCACTTCAATGGAACCAATCTGATCCTCTATCCCCAGTTGCTTCGCTCCGTTTAAGGTGTATCCCTCCACAAGCTGCTCCATGGTCATACATTCATCTGCAGGCGGATAAACCGGAGCCGTGCCGCCATCCTTTCTGCCATCGACAAGCTGCTGTCCAAAATCCGGGTCCTGTCTGGTCAGTCCGACTTCCATGCCCCAGAACGGACTCCATCGATCCATATTGTGCAGTTCCACTTCATCGGAACTAAACGAAACGGTCGCGCCTGTCTCGAACACCGTCCGGCTCTGCAGCGTGCACAGTCCCCTCTCTGGTCCGAGCAGTTTCTGCATATTCTCCGGTTCGGAGCCACAGACGCCGCCATTCCAGCTTGGTGTGAAGTTCGCCACGATGCCCAGCTCCTTGAATCGTCCGCAATCCTCGGGCCGCAGCACTTCGTCATGAGCACAGGTCACAGTGATACGGAATGGTTCGCCCTGACCAGACTCCCCTTCCCTGCGCAGTGTCTCCACACAGTTCATGACTTTGCGCACAGCGCCTTCCCCGACGGTATGCAGGTGAAAATCGATTCCCGCATGATTGAGATCCCGCATAAACGCAAGCAATCTCTCTTCAGATATCAAAGTCCCGCCGCTTGTGCCTGTATCCGCATACGGCTCGACCATACATGCTGTGTGGATGCGCTGGGTTCCGTCGAACATCATCTTCATGGTCTCGAGACGGACATTCTGCGTTTCGTATTTGGCTTTATACCGTTTCAACTGATCGATGGCGTCTTCCACCATGTCCGGATGCCAGAGCATGTGACTCATGAACATACGGACCGGGATTTTCCCTTCCTCGTCCATGGCCTTGAACGTCCGGAAAATGAGATCCTCCTCTGTCATATTGCCAGCGTCGAAGATTGTTGTGACGCCCCTCGAAACCAGATAGCTGAGCAGCTTCGTAATGCCCAGACGCAGTTCGTTCTCTTTCGGCGTTTCCGTCGCCAGGATCGGCACCATAGTCATCTCCGTGATCATGCCCGTCAGCCTGCCGTTCTCATCCCGGTCATAGCGACTCAGGCCCGGGGCGATATCCTCGGTGTTTTCTTTGATTTTGAAATACCGCAGGGCCGCTGAATTCAGAATGGCGCTGTGACATTCTCCCTCCATGAGAATCACCGGCCGGAACCGAACGATTTTATCCAGATCGTCCCGGGTAATCGGATCGTCTGCCAGTATTTCAATCTTTCCGTAAAACATGGCGTAGAACAGACGGAACGGGTGCTCCCTGACCATGTCCCTGAGCTTTTGCAGTACCTCCTCCTTCGACTGACAGTCGTACATCGGGAACGCGTCGTCATCGTCCCCGCCGAGAAACACACTCATGGCAATGTGCGTGTGTGAATCGACGATGCCGGGCATGACGAACTTGCCGTCCAGATCCAGGGTCTCCACGGGTTCCGTCAGCACCTCTGATTCCTGGGAAACAACCCAGAACTCCACTTCTTCATTTGTGCCGACGCAGGCGAATTTCCCGCCGCGCACGGCAAACGCCTCCGCCCAGGGATGTTCTTTATCCTGGGTATATACGTTCGCGTTTTTGACAATGTAATCATTCATGGTTACAGTATAACACTATTTGCTGTTCAGTACCGCAAGCAAATTGACCGCCGCAAGTGCTTGCTCTATAATGGAAACGACGAGAGTAATGCAAAAGCAACAAGACTGGTTTTGGAAGCGGAGTTGGAAAATGACTTTGGAAACGAACATGAAAACAGATTCTGCATCTTTTGATTTCGATAAATGGGAAGCATGTATGCGCGAGGTCCTGAACGAGACGCCGGATCTGCTCCTTACAGAGAGCGACCGCCAGGGTGAACCTGTGCTCCGGGCAGAAATCGCAGACTACCTGTACCGCACCAGAGGCGTAGTGTGCAGCCAGAAACAGGTCATCATCAGCGCCGGTGCGCAGCAGCTCATCAACCACCTGGCAAGGATTCTCAAACTCATGGACATCGAACATGTCTGCACCGAGGATCCGGGATACGCCCCTGTCCAGAGCATCTTCCGCGATTGGGGGTTCAGCATCAGCAGTATTCCGGTCAGGGAAGACGGTCTGGCCATTGAAAAACTCCCGACGAATATCCGTACGGCTGTTTACACCTGCCCGCAGAACCAGTTTCCGACGGGAGCTGTCATGCCGGTCAGCAACCGGTACCTGCTCCTCGACTGGGCCGAAGAGAACGACAGCCTGATCATTGAGGATGACTATAACAGTTCTCTCAGCGACGAAGAAGATCTGATTCCTGCCCTGCAGGGAATGGATGAAGGCAAGCGCGTCGTGTACATGGGTACGTTCAGCCCTACCCTCTTCCCGGCAGTGCGCATCAGTTACATGGTGGTGCCGGAAGATATGGCCGACCTCTTCGATCAGATCAAAGATGAATATGACCAGACCTGTTCCAAAACAGAACAGCTGACGCTGGCCCGCTTTATGCACAAGGGCTGGTATCAGGACAATCTGGATCGGGTCAGGACGCTGTATACGGAAAAACTCCGCGGGGTGCTGGATGCGATCCACGAATACGACGCCAACGGCAGTTTCATGACGGTAGAGAATACGCTGAACGGCGTCAACATTACGCTGAAGATCGACACCCATGCCAGAACCATCAGCCTTGGTTCCTCCGGAAAAGCCAGATCCGCAGAACTCCTGCAGGAGATGACAGGCCGCATGGTCGACTCTGCGGCTTCACTTGGTATCAAGGTCAGAGGCATCAGTCAGCTGAGCCGCAACGGCCAGATCTATCTAATTCTGTCCTACGACCAGATCCCTGCAGGCGAGATCCGCAGTGCTGTGAAAGATCTGATTCAGAATCTGAAGTCCGTCATCACCAAAGGCGGACTGGACACCCCTTCCGTTTACGAAGTCATCCGCCTTACGGACGGCAGACCGCAGTTTCTGCCGGAACACTACGCGCGTCTTGAGAACTCTCTTGGCGCCATCGGCATGCCGGTTCCGTTCACCTGCGAGAAGCTGGAGGAGAGCATCTGCAAACTGGCCGACGAAGGACAGATCAAAGACCACAACCTCAAGCTGGAAGTGGATATCAGCGGTCACGGCGTGCTCTATCTGAATCCGACCCACTACCCTTCCGCAGAGCAGTATGCGGAGGGCGTGAAGACGGAGCTCTTCTACGGAGAGAGAAAGAACCCGAACATCAAGATGATGGATCAGGAACTGCGCGACGCCACTGACGCGGCCATCCGCGAGCATGATCTCTATGAAGTGATTCTCGTGGACCGCAGCGGGCAGATCACAGAGGGCAGCCGGTCCAACATTTTCTTCATAAAAAATGGAGAGGTGTATACGTCACCGCTCCATCAGGTACTGCCGGGCGTTACCCGCGGCAAAATCATTGAAATACTCAAAAGCAAAGGCATCACTGTTCACGAGGAACCAATCTCCGCTGACCATATCGGGGCCTTCGACGCGGCCTTCATCAGCGGCACATCGCCAAAGGTTCTCCCGATTGCTGCGGTAAATGACACGATTTACGATGTGAACGATCCGCTGCTGCGAGACCTTATGTGTTGGTACGACGCGGCGTTCATGAACCAAGGTGCATTATGATCAAAATCATAGCCAATTGCTTTGGCGTATTATCCACAATCTGTTTTATCATCTCATTCCAGGTCAAATCCAACCGGGGACTGTTTATCATACAGTCTATTGCGAACGTGTTTTACGGAACCCAGTTCTATCTGCTCGGCGCAACAGGCGGCCTTTTCAACATGTTCATGCAGATTGTCCGTAATGTTCTTCTCCTGAAGATCGAAGACTGGAAATGGCTCAAATGGAAAGGCTGCGCACCGCTCTTCTGCGTGCCCAGCCTCATCTACATGTTCGTAAACTGGTCAGGTCCTCTGGATATCCTGCCATTCATTGCCTTCACTGTCGGCACCCTCGCCTTCTGGACCAACAGCGCCAAGATGTTCCGCCTGTCGGAACTGGTCTGCGTCTCCCCTGCGTGGCTGCTTTATGATTTTATCACCGGCGCCTATGGCGGCATCCTGACGGAACTGGTCATTCTCGGCTCCGTTGTTGTCTCCATCATCCGCTTCGGCTGGAAAGGCCTCGACGATCCGGAGTTCAAAGGCAAAACAACTGAGTAGCCGATCCCTTACAGTACTTCCTGATAGACATCCAGCACGTTTCTGTAGCAGATGCCTTCTATCTCGTCGGCCGTCAGGCCGTATTTTTCAAATCCTTCGGCGAGCGTTTGCATCTGGGATGCGTTGACGACAGCCAGGTCGTCTCTCCCGATGCCGTCATAGTCCGTTCCCAGACCGACCACTGCCTTGCCTCCCACATTCATCATGTGCCGCGCGTGTTTTGCCAGCGCTTCGATGGTGCTTTTGCATGCCAGTTCAGATTCGTATTCCGTCAGAAACTCCGGACAGAAATTCAGACCGATGACGCCGCCGTGCTCGCCAGTCACCCGGATCATATCATCCGTCATGTTCCGATTGCAGCCGCACAGGGCGCGGGCGTTGGAGTGACTTGCGACAAACGGCCCCCTCAGAGTCTTCGCCACGTCGTAGAATCCTGCATCAGACAGGTGGCTCACGTCGACCAGAATCCCCAGATCCGCCATGGTCTCCACCGCTTCGAAACCTTTGACTTTGAGCCCGTTGTCCGTCCTCGGCACAAACCGGAAATACCGAGTGTAATCCTCGTCCAATCCACCCGGTATATCGTTCGGAAATCCCAGTTCATTCTCATAATTCCACGTCAGGGTCATCATCCGGACGCCCTCTTCATGCAGGGCCTTCAGCCTTTCGATGTCCCCTTCCAGAACGCCCCCTTCTTCGACGGTCATCACTGCCGAGATGAGTCCCTCGTCCCGGTTCCGTATGATATCCTCATAGGTGCGCGCCTCGCGGACCAGATCCGGATTTGCCGCAATCTCCGCATGGTAGATTTCCGCCATTTCGGAAAACTGGGTCCACGGACTTGTGCCGTCTTCCATCTGCAGGTCAGCGTAAAGGGCGAAGTTCTGGATCAGGGATCCTCCCGCTTTCAGTTTGAGCAGGTCGATCTGCAAGTCCTTGCCGTCCACTTTCGCCTCCCGCAGAAAAGCTTCCTTCCCTTCTCTGCGCGCCAGCCAGAGCATCATAATTGTGTCACAGTGCATGTCAGCGATATACATTTTCCTTCCTCCTGTCATTGCTCTTATTATACTTCATTTGAAGCCCCCAAAATACTGTCTAAATACAAAAAAAGTGTTTATTTCCCTGCGTTTTTTTGTTATCATACTACAGCGTGGGTCTTCAGCCCACGGGAGGAGGTAGTTTTATGGTAAACAAACTGAAGAAGAAAGAAAAGAAGAAGAGAGGCTTCTTGTCTTCATTCTCAATTTGCTTCCTCGTAGTCATTCTGGCAGCACTTTTATCCTGGATTATTCCAGCCGGAAACTACGACACCTTAGTATATGACGAGGGTTCTGACCAGTTCATCGTATACTCAGCAGATTATGATGAAGACGCAGGCACCGGTACTGAAACCGCGTATCCTGCAACCCAGCAGACGCTGGACGACTTCGGTATTACCGCCGGACTCGACAACTTCCAGAACGGCAACATCTACAAGCCAATGTCGATTCCTGGCACATACCAGAAAGTCGAAGCGCATCATCAGGGCATCAAAGAATTCCTGGCTTCTCCGGTACAGGGTACCGCAGACGGCTTTGACATCATATTCTTTATTCTGATGCTCGGTGGTACGATCGGAGTTATCAATTACATCGGCGCATTCAACGCGGGTATCGGCGCTCTGGCCAGATCATGCAAGGGCCGTGAGCAGATCATTCTGATCCTTGTTACCGCGCTGATTGCACTGGCAGGAACGATTGAAGGTTTCTGTGAAGAAACAATCGCACTTTATCCAGTACTTGTTCCTGTCTTCCTGGCAGCAGGCTATGACGCCATCACAGCTGTCGGTGCTATCTACATGGGTTCCACCATCGGCTGCATGTTCAGCACGATCAACCCGTTCTCCGTAGGTATCGCATCCTATGCTGCCGGAACATCCATGAATGCAGGCATCGGCTTCAGACTGGTCGGCCTGATCATCGGTACCGCAATCACAGTCGCATACCTCATGAGATATGCCCAGAAGATCAAGAAGGATCCTGAGAAGTCCCTGGTATACGATCAGAGAGAGTTGGTTGCACAGAAGTTCTCCGCCATCGATATGGAGAACATTCCTGAATTCACGACCAGAAGAAAGCTGGCTCTGCTGGCCTTCGTTCTGACCTTCGCCATCATGATCCTCGGCATCATGAAGCTCGGCTGGTGGTTCGAAGAACTGTCCATCCTGTTCATGTGCTCAGGCGTTGCCATCGGTATCATCGGCGGCATCGGCGAGAAGAACATCGTTCGTGAGTTCGTAAACGGCGCTGCCGATCTGGTTGGCGTAGCCCTGATCCTGGGCGTCGCCAGAGCGGTCACAATCCTCCTGGACAACGGAAACATTTCCGGCACGATCCTGGAAGGACTGTCCTCCGCAGTATCCGGTATGCCGCCTGCAGTATTCCTCGTTCTGCTGATGCTGGTATATGTAATCCTCGGATTCTTCATCAACTCATCATCAGGACTGGCTGTACTGTCCATTCCTATCATGGCGCCGCTGGCTGACATCGTAGGTATTCCTAGAGAACTGATCGTATCCGCTTATGTATACGGTCTGGGAATCATCACTTTCATCACTCCGACAGGTATCGTAATGCCTTCCCTCGAAGTTGTTGAAACCACGTACGACAGATGGCTGAGACTGGCCATGCCGCTCGTCATCATACTGACTGTATGGGGCGCGATCATGCTCATCGTTCAGCTGATGTTTACGTAATGCGATAAACTCGTTCGAAAGGCCATGCATTCCTGCGTGGCCTTTTGTATCTTTACAAAGGAGATTTACAAATGGCAGTATTGGAAGGATTAAAACCCGAAAAAGTATTTCAGTACTTCGAAGCAATCTGTCAGATCCCCCATGGATCTGGCAATACCAAAGCGCTCAGCGACTGGCTTGTGGATTTCGCAAAAGCAAGAAACCTGGAGCATTACCAGGATGAGCTGAACAATGTGATCATCATCAAAGAGGCTTCCGCAGGATATGAGGCGAGCGCGCCTGTCATCCTGCAGGGTCACATCGATATGGTCTGCAATCAGGTAGAGACGTGCACGAAGGACATGGCCGCCGAAGGTCTGGACCTTGTCGTGGACGGCGACCTCATCTACGCAGAAGGAACGACCCTGGGTGGTGACGACGGCGTAGCTGCCGCTTTCATGCTGGCGATTCTGGATGACGACGCACTGCCGCATCCTCGCGTTGAGATGGTCTTCACGACAGAAGAAGAAACCGGCCTTTACGGCGCGGAAGCCATCGACGTTTCGCCGCTGCAGGGAAAGCGTTTCATTAACATCGACTCCGAAGACGAGGGCATCGTCACCGTCGGCTGCGCCGGCGGCGTGACAGGCATCGGGGCGGTTCCGTTTACCAGAGAGGCGTATGAAGGTCAGGCTTTTGAAATCAAACTCTCCGGTCTCAGAGGCGGACACTCCGGCACGGAAATCATCCTGGGTCAGGAGAACGCTGTGAGAACACTGGGCAGACTGCTCTATGAACTGCAGGAGGACGCGGGCACCCGTATCGTCACACTGCAGGGCGGCGTGGCAGACAATGTCATCCCAACCTCTGCTTCCGCTGTGATTGTCGCTCCGACGGCCGACAAAGCGCGGGAAGTGTTCGAATCCTGCAAGGCAACCTTTGCCCACGAGTTCAAGGTCGATACGGACTTCGACATGACGCTGGCGGAAACGGACAGTGCCCTCGACCCAATGGATGAGGATTCCTGTCAGCGTGTTCTGGCTTACCTGATTGGTACGCCGAACGGGATCGAAAAGATGACCATCGGAATCGATGGTCTGCCGCAGACATCGCTCAGCCTGGGTGTTCTCAGGACTTTTGACAGTGAAGTCGAGTATACCTTCTGCATCCGCAGTTCCGTGGATTCGGAATGTGAAATGCTTGCCCGCAGACTGGAATGCCAGATCAAACCGCTGGGCGGTACTCTCAGAAGAGAAGGTCCGTATCCTGGTTGGGAATACGCACCGGTATCACCGCTGCGTGATCTGATCTGCAAGGTCTACAAAGAGCAGACAGGTAAGGATATGGTCATCGAAGCCATCCACGCCGGTCTGGAATGCGGCTACTTCTCAGGCAAGATTCCTGGTCTGGACTGCGTATCCATTGGCCCGGACGTGAATGATGTCCATACGCCGATGGAAAAACTGTCTATCAGCTCAACCCGGAGAACCTGGGAGCTGGTCGTAGAAGTGTTGAAGCAAATGAAGGCCTAACTCCATCATGTATCAAAAACAGCCCTCTCGCAGGGCTGTTTTTTCGTGGTATAATTGTTCCGGACATCAATGACATAAAAAGGAGGAATGATCCATGCAATACAGACAGTTTCAGACGATAGGGAAAGACGTGTCCCTGCTCGGACTTGGCGCCATGCGGTTCCCGCTGGGCGAAGACGGTAAGGCCGATGAGGCAGCGTCAATCCGCATGATTCGCCACGCCATCGACAACGGAATCAACTATGTGGATACCGCCTATACCTACCACGGCGGTCTCAGTGAAGTCATCGTCGGCAAGGCTCTCAAAGACGGCTACCGGGAGCGTACGCTCATCGCGGACAAACTGCCGATCTGGCTTGTGAAGGAAGAGGCTGACGTCCGCAAATACTTCGATGAGCAGTTGCAGCGTCTCGATGTGGATTGCATCGATATGTACCTGATCCACTGCATCGAAAAGGATGGCTGGAAAGTGACGAAGGACTGCCGCGTCATCGAGATTCTGGAAGAACTCAAGGCGGAGGGAAAGATCGGTCACATCGGTTTCTCCTTCCACGACGATCTGTCTCTGTTCAAAGAAGTCATTGACGCCTATGACTGGGAGTTCTGCCAGATTCAGCTGAACTATGTGGATGTCAACTTCCAGGCAGGTCTGGAAGGTCTTCACTACGCCGGCGCGAAAGGAATCCCTGTCGTCATCATGGAGCCTCTGAAAGGCGGCCGTCTGAGCGACGCGGTTCCGCCTGTCGTTCAGAAATTGTGGGACGAAGCTCCGGTCAGCCGCACGCCGGCTGAATGGGCTTTCAAATGGGTCGCTTCGCAGCCTGAGGTATCCACCATCCTCAGCGGCATGAGCAACATGGAGCAGCTGGAACAGAACCTTGCACTCTTCGCAAAAGAAGATCTGACAGTGCTGACCGGGGAAGAGAAGGCTCGGATCGAACAGGTTGCGGAACTGTACCGCACCCTGATCAAATACCCATGCACGGAATGCCAGTACTGCCAGCCATGTCCGAATGGCGTGCTGATTCCGCGCATCATCCGCTACTACAATGACTGGTGCGCCTATGAACATAACCCGAAGCTCAAGGATGAATATCTGACCTGGCAGGATGATTCGGAACACGCCTCCAACTGCATCAAGTGCGGCGCCTGCGAGGAACACTGCCCGCAGCACTTACCGGTGATGCAGATCATGGACGAAATCGTTGCAGCATTTGGAAGATAAAACAGACTAGTTGACATGACAGATATCAATTACATTACAGCAGTAGAAGCTGCGGCAAGCGTCCGGTCGGGAGACCGTGTTTACATCGGAACGAGCAGCAGCTTCGCCTATGAAATGCTGGACGCCCTTTTTGACAGAAAAGATGAACTGGAGAACGTAACGCTCCTCTGCGCAATGTCCATTTCCCCATGCCGGATGTTCGATACGGACTGGCCAGCCGACATACCCGCCGGACGCAAGGGCAACCCGTTTATTTTTGATACCTTTTTCCTCGGCGCCGGCGAACGGAAGGCACACCGAAAGCACAATATGGACTTTGCATTCACGTCCTTCCACCTGAGTCAGATCGACCTCTGGATGCGTGAAATCGGACAGCCGGACATCAGCTTTCTTCAGGTTTCACGGCCCGATGAAAGCGGGCGCTGTTCCTTCGGGTCAGCCGGCATCTGCGACAATAAATACGTAGTGGAAGAAACGAAACGCGGTGTTTATCTGGAGAGCAACACCGGCAGCCCATACGTCTACGGACAGGACAATCTCATCAGTCTGGATCACGAGAAAGTGGCGGGCGTTGTGCTTACAGACAACAATGCACCGGAACTCATGCCGGACAAGATCGATGATATTTCAAAGCAGATTTCTGAAATCGTCGTAGCGGAAGTGCCTGACGGCGCCACCCTGCAACTGGGCCTTGGTAAGATGTCCACGGCCATCGGCTATGACCTGAAACAGCGAAACGATCTGGGCATCTTCTCGGAACTCTTCAGTCAGCCTATGATGGTGCTCATGAAGAACGGGAACGTGACGAACCAGTGCAAAGGCTTCATGGACGGGATGAGTGTCTTCTCTTTTTCCGCGGGGACCCAGGAAATGTACGATTTCATGGACCACAACCCACAGATTTACGGGGCACCGTTCCCATTCGTCAATGACGCGCGGAACATTGCGAAAAACAAAAGAATGATTTCCATCAACTCCGCTATGGCCGTCAATCTATACGGCGAAGTAGCTGCAGACGCCATCGGATACGCTCAGCAGAGCGCTGTAGGCGGACAACTGGATTTCGTCAAGGGCGCTCAGTGGTCCGAGGGCGGCAAATCCATCATTGCTCTCTCCTCTTCTTTCATGAAGAACGGCAAGCGACGCAGCAAGATTTCCCTGCAGTTCGCGCCGGGAACGCCGGTCACGACGCCGCGAAGCGAAGTGCAGTATGTAGCGACAGAATACGGATGCATCAATTTGAAAGTCCTGAATATGTCGGACCGCGTGCGGGCCATGATCAGTCTGGCCCACCCGGACTTCCGGGATCAGCTCACAGAAGAAGCAAAAAACGCCGGCCTTTTGAAATAAAAGGCACGGCGTCTTTTTTTATTCATTTTTACAAGAGCATATCTCTTGCAATCGGCTCGTAGAATCTTTTCTGCAGATCTTCCCAGCTCTGTCCTCTGTCTGCCAGGATCCACATCAGTTTCGCGACGATCGCTTCCAGCGTCATGTCCCGTCCTTCCAGGATTTCGAATGATCCTGTCAGCCGTCTGCCCACTTCATAGCTCTCCAGATGGCTGCCTTCATAGGTGACCTGGGTCGTCATGGCGAGGACTTTCTCTTCCGGCTCGAATTTGCTGAGCTCATCAAAGAGCGTCTGTTTGATCGATGCCGGAATCCCTCCTGCTCCGAAACTCTCGATGACGATACCGTCGTAGATTCTGAATATTTCCGGAATCAGCTCCGGCGACATGCTCGGCGTCAGTTTGAGCAGGAAGACGTTCGGATTGATGCTATCGTAAAAGACAACGTCCTGACCCGCCGCATCAGATCCGTTCACAAAGGCAGGATCGTTCAGGAACCGGATGATCCGACCGTTGCTGATGGCTGCAATAATCGGAAGATTGATGCTGGTGAATGCAGAAAAGCTCGTGGACCGGACTTTCTTCGCTCTCGTTCCTGCTATGACGTTCCCCGCGAATACGATCTGCACGCCTCTCGAAGCCGGATCGCTGGCATAGAGGATGCTGTCCTGCAGGTTGGATTTCGCATCTGTGATCTCAAACCCGATTGGCTTCTGCGCTCCTGTCAGAACAATTGGCTTGCGGGAATTCTGGATCATGTAGGACAATACAGCAGCTGTGTTCGCCATGGTATCCGTACCGTGGCAAATCACAAAGCCGTCATAATCATCATAGTGCTTTTGCACGGCATCGACGATGGTCAGCCAGTGATTGGCCGTCATGTCCGTACTGTCGATGTGAAACAGTTCCTCGATATTGATATCGATATCCGCGCCGATCTGCGGCAGATATCCGCGCAGCTGTTCGCTCGTCAGTCCCGGAACGAGGCCGTCGGGGGACTGGACAGATGCGATCGTTCCGCCCGTTGTCAGAATCAGAATGTGTCTCATATTTTTCGTATGTCCTTTATACAATGATTTCCACGTCGTCCAGAAATCGTTTCAGCCCCACGGGTGCATCTGCGATATCATCCAGATTGGTCCACCCTAGGGAAACCATCTTATTGCCGCCATGATAATCACTGCCGGCGGTCACATATAAATCGTACTTCTCTGCCAGCGTGAGGACCTCGTCCTGAATTTTTGGTGTGAATCCGGAATAGTAGGCTTCAACACCCTGGATGCCGAATTCGATCAGCCTCTGCAGCCGCTGATCCATCTCCTCCCCCAGAATCAGGTCGTCGCCGTCACCATAAGACGGATGTGCGAGAATCGGGATGCCGCCGCTCCTGAGGATCCCTTTGATCGCTTCCTCCGGGCGAACGTGTACGTTCTCAAACTCCTTTTTATTGATATAATCGTTGATTGCTTCTTTGATGTCTTTGGCGTAACCGTACTGTATCATGAGCTTCGCGATATGCGGTTTGCCCGGGTTGTCTCTCGTGAGCAGTTCATGGATTTCCTCTTCCGGGAAGGTGAACCCAAATCGATCTTTCAGAAAATCCAAACGCGCTCTCGTCTTCTTCATGCGCAGCGCATGCCCCTCGAACACAACTTCTGCGATTCCGGGAATCGCCGGATTATAGCCGTATCCCAGAATGTGGTACTTCCCCTTTTCATCCTTGCACGAAAATTCGACGCCGCGTATAAAGGGCGTTTTCTGTTCCTGCGGCAATACTGCCAGCATGTGCGGAATCCGGATGCCTGCTTTGATTGAATCGTGATCTGTCACAGAGAACAGGTCAATCCCCGCCTCGCGGACATTTGAAAGAATTTCCTCCAGACTGTCGGTTCCGTCCGATATTAACGTGTGCATATGCAAGTCGATCTTTTTCATGGCACTCCTATTGTACCACATTTTATTGTCTGTTTCGGGTGATTAAGCTATACTTTGTGTATGTTAGAAACGACTTTAAAAACAACCGGTTCCCTCTCCGGCGTCCTGCTGGACTGGTATGATAAAAACGGACGGGTTCTGCCATGGCGCACCGATCCGACGCCATACCATGTCTGGCTTTCGGAGATCATGCTGCAGCAGACCCGCGTCGAAGCAGTCCGGGATTATTACGCGCGGTTTCTGGAAACGCTCCCTACCATTGCATCTCTCGCAAAGGCAGACGAAGACCTTTGCACAAAGCTGTGGCAGGGTCTGGGCTACTACAGCCGCGTCCGGAATCTCCACCGTGCGGCACAGCAGATCATGGAGGAATATGACGGCGTCATGCCACGAACCTCCGGCCAGTTGCAGAAGCTCGCAGGCATCGGCCCCTACACCGCCGCTGCCATCGCTTCGATTTGCTTTGATGAACGAATCCCCGCCATCGACGGGAATCTCCTGCGCGTCTTTTCACGCATGACCGGTTTCGGGGAAGATATCAAATCCAATGCCGCGAAAACGGCCGCGAAGGCGTTTTACGATGAGATTTTCCCACAGACGCGCTGCGGCGATTTCAATCAGGCGCTGATGGATCTGGGCGCGACGGTCTGCCTTCCAAACGGCATGCCTCACTGCGAAGCATGCCCCTGGGCAGAATGCTGCCGTGCAAAGGCAGACGGAACCTGTCAGCAGCTGCCTGTCATTCTCCCTAAGGCGAAACGGACGATCGAACACAAAACGGTGTTTCTCATATATTATCAGGGCGGTCTCGTCCTGCGCAGACGGCCGGACAAGGGTCTTCTGGCCGGGCTCTATGAGTACCCGAATACCGACGGTCATCTGAAAGAATCTGATCTTCCCAGCTATCTCCGAACACTTGGCTTCTCCGCTGTTCAGGTGCGTCCTCTCCCGGAGGCGAAACACATCTTCACCCACAAGGAGTGGCACATGACAGGATGGGAAATCCTCGCCGATGAGTGGGAAGAGTTCACTCCGGGCAAACCAAAAGACCAGGAATTATTCCTGGCCTCTGCTTCCGATCTCCATCATGTGTATTCGATTCCCTCCGCTTTCGCGAAGTACACAGCGTTAATCCGCGGGAACTATCTGAACGATTTCATCGGCAATCCCGGATAACAATTCACTGCTGTGGGTAGCGATGAGCAAGGTTTTTCCTGCCGCTTTCCATTCTCTGAGAAACTGCGTCAGCCATTCCTGCGTTTTTTTATCCAGTCCCGCATAAGGTTCGTCCAGAATCAGGACGTCCGGATTCAGCGATATGACCGACGCCAGGGCGACCCTTTTCTTCTGACCGCCGCTCAAGTGATACGGTGCCTTATCTGTGAGATCCTCCAGATCGAACAGTTTCAGGCAATCGCCGACTCGTTCTTCCACTTCCTGATCAGAGAGCCCCATCTGCCTCGGTCCGAATGCCACCTCATCATAGACTCTCGGATTGAACAGCATCACATCCGGTGACTGGAACAGGAAGCCGATTCTCTTGTGGAATTTTTTTGCCTTTGCATTATCCTTCAAATAGCCTTTTGTGATTTTGACTCCATCAAAAGAGTAGTCCCCCTTTTCCGGGAAGGACAGTCCTGTAAGAATACGGAACAGCGTGGTCTTGCCGGCTCCGTTGTCTCCTTCTATGATGACGCAGCTGCCCTCCTGTACGGACATTGAATAATCCTTCAGTACAGGCGCTTCGTCTTCATTGTATCGAAATGTGATTTCGTTCAGTTCTATCAGATTCATGCTCAAAGCCCCTTATAATCGTCAGTAAATCCACGGCATCTCATGGCTTCATACATCTGCTCATTCATTTCGGTTCCCCTGATGAATGTTACACCCATTACGCCTCCAATGGAAGAGTACTTTTTCTCGTGCTTTCCGACTGCGCGGAACTGCATCGACGTCAGCAGGTCCTGAATGAGATTCCCCAGCAGCACAATGTATTTGAGTGTTATGTCCAGAGTAAACACGAAGATCCCCGGCACATGTATCTTCCTGAGGGCAAGAGTGACGTGATTCCATTGGGTCGTATGATTAAATATGGTCACCATTGTCACACAGATGAACACTTTGGCTACTACGACCAGATTGTTCGGTATCCCCGCCGGGTTCATCAGCATCGCCGGCAAAAACAACACAAAAGCAAGAGCCGCCGCCGCAACCGGGGTCTTAAAGATTCCCAGCAGACCTTTCGCCGGCCATGTGCACAGATAGGCCAAAAGACCGGCGACGATGCCCATCAGAACGAGCCGGCTCTGCGTGATTGATGTGATGACGATCAGCGCCACCAGCGCAAGCAGCTTGAACAGGGCAGGAAGATGCCTCTTTTTTTCATGGCCTGCCTGAACTTTCAGTCTGGACATGACCTTCCCGATGGTCTGAATGGTCTTCACAACAAATGTGCCGCCATCTTTCGGCGGCACATAATCATCAGTTTTCCTCATCCATTCAGGAAGCATTGACCTTTTCTCGTCCCTTCATAGGTATTGAAATCAACTTGAATATGATGATCAGAAGCGCAACGCCTATGACTGCCGAAAGAATATAGGCAAGCACTTCGCTCACTCCTCCCAGCGTATAATCCGGCATGAGTACATCCAGCGACCATCCGCTTTCGAGACCGCTCGGGGTATAGCCAAGCGGCGCCCCATTCGAAGTCGTCTCTGCAATTTCCTCGGCGCCCCATTCTCCCCAGGCTGTACCTGTGGCCAGAAGACCCAGCGGAGTTGCGGCGATCAGAATAGCCAGCAGTACGAATACAGGAACGCGAGTGCCCTTCTTCTCGACATGCTCTCCCAACCTCTCACCTATGATTGCGTCATATGTCAGATCAGGCGACGTCTTCATGACAAAGGCGTATATCGCGACTGTGAAAATCGCTTCTACGACACCCGCAACCAGGAGGTGCGGAATCGTCATGGCAGGAATCGCAACGGACAAGTCGTACGGGCAGTACAGGGCGTTCCCTGCAGCATCATGGAACAGAAGCGGCTGGATGCCGAATTCAATCGCTGCACACAGTGCCGCCACATTGATACCGATATAGGATCCTATCGCTGCCGCTGTCAGTTTGTGCCTGGTCGTCGCGCGTTCATTGCCGCCGAACAGTTTTATGATCAATCGATAAATGGCATATCCTACGTACGGGAGCACGAATGCCATGTTAAAGCAGTTCGCTCCAAAAGCGAGAATACCACCATCGCCAAACATGACCGCCTGCAGCAGCAACGCAATGGACACCGCAATACAGGCGGCATCCGGGCCGAAGAGCAAGGCAATCAGTGTTCCTCCTACGGCATGCCCTGTGGTTCCTCCCACAAGAGGCACGTTGAACATCATTCCGAGAAATGAAAAAGCTGCTCCGACTCCAATCAATGGAATCTTTTCCTTTGGCAGCTCTTCATTGACTTTCTTCACCGCATGGACCCACACAGGGACCATCGCGGCTCCCATGACTCCACAGGTTGAAGGTGATAGATAATTTTCAGGTATATGCATTATGAGCCTCCTTTATCAGGTTAAAGTAATTGTAACCTGAGCAGGAGGCTCGTACAAGCGGGGTGGGGGGTTCTAAACCCAAAGAAATTTTACAGTAAATCCTGGAATCCCGGTACCCACAGGTGGCGAGGGATGCCATCCACCATGATTGGCGGGACGTCTCCCTGGATCAGCGGCTTGACATATGTGAGGAATTCATCCGTCACATACGTTCCGTCTTCCGTGATCCACTCTCTCGGGACCATTCTCTCATCATTGGCAATCTTGTGTACATCCTTGACCGCAGTGTCTGAACCGTACGGATCGTCGGAGGTCCTGACGATGACGGCCATCTTGCCGCTCTCCCCTTCATCGGCAGCCTTCATCGCTGCGCCGCCTACTTCGAAGGCTTCCAGAATGTCCACTCTGGACGCGCAGTGGCTTGCTGCTCTCTGCAGTGTGGACAATTCGATTCCTCTGGTTTTGCAGCCCAGTTCACCGGCGAGGACCTCACAGAGATACCTCGCAGTTCCGGTTAGCTGTTTATGCCCGAAGGCATCCACGTATTTCACGTTGTTTCCCATCTCACTGATATAGGTTCCGCCCGCAGTACGGATTCCTTCGGAAACCGCCATGACGACTGAGGACTTTGTCTTCAGCAGTTCTCTGCATTTTTCGACGAAAGCGTCCACGTCAAACGGCAGTTCAGGAAGATAAATGGCGTCCGGCCCGTCGCAGTCCTCGCCTTTCGCGAGAACCGCTGCTCCCGTCAGCCAGCCGGCGTTTCTTCCCATGATTTCCACGACGATGACCTGGCCGTTTTTCGTTTCCAGGCACCATCCGTCACGGATGATTTCCTTCACAGACGTACCAATGTACTTGGCTGCAGATCCGTAACCCGGGGTGTGGTCTGTCAGTGCCAGGTCGTTATCGATGGTCTTCGGACAACCAACAAACCGAATATCCGATCCTTTCACCGTACCGTAATCAGAGAGTTTCTTGATCGTGTCCATCGAATCGTTTCCGCCGATGTAAATGAAGCAATCGATTTCAAGTTCCTCCAGAATCTTGAACAGATCTTCATACAGTTTTTCGTCTTCCGATATCTCAGGCAGTTTATATCTGCAGGAACCTAGATAAGCAGCCGGCGTACGCTTCAGCAGTTCTTCATCCAATCCCGTTTTGATGTGATCAGATAAGTCGATATAGCGTCTTTGAAGCAACCCCTGAACGCCGTGGATCATGCCATAGACCTTGTCATATCCTCTGTCCTTCGCGGTTCTGTACACACCTGCGAGAGAAGAATTGATAGCGGCCGTCGGTCCTCCGGACTGCCCTACTATTACATTCCTTTTTTTCTTTTCTTCCATGATGGATATCTCCCTTCGTGACTTCAATCAATATTGCTACCATCATTATAACATAATGGCAGACATCCTTTTAGTTTATTTCATGAAATCCAGCACCTGCTGTCTCCCTGTCAATGCCGTGCAGGCTCCCGCCGCTGTGGCGCAGATGGCGCCGCATGCCGATGCGAAATCCAGTGCCTGCCGCAGAGATGAACCACGCAGAATCTCAGAAGCAAGTCCTGCAATGAAATTATCTCCTGCTCCCGTTGCGTCCACCGACCGGATTTTATACGCCGGGATGTAGCCTTTGTCCAGAGACGATCTGAAATAGCACCCCCTGTTTCCCAGCTTGATGATGACGTTCTTTACGCCCTTTTGACAGAACACTTCCGCCGTCTCTTCCGGATCCGTCTTACCCGTCAAATAACGCGCCTCGTCTTCATTGGGCGTGATATAGTCGACCCATGGCAGAGATTTCTGAACATCTTCCAGCGTCAGCTTTCTGAAATTCGGGATCTTCGTGTCAGCAAACACAATGCTCCCGCCGGCCTTCGCCTGCTTCAGAAAGCGTTCTATGATCTCCGCGTCGTCAAATGGAGCGCGGAACAGTGATCCTATAATGACAGCCTTTGCGCCCGCAATGCTCTCAGGATGCTGATCGGGGCGGAAGTTGTATCTATGGGCTGCATTGGCGATCGAGCTCCGCTCTCCAGTGTGGTCCACCAGCAGCGTGCTGATCGGCGTCGGATGCTCCTCGTCCTTCAGAATCGCGTCCGTTGCCACCCCGAACCGTTTCAGGGCTTCTTCTACGAGCTTGCCTGCTTCATCCTCTCCAAGATGGCACAGGATCGCTGTATCCATACCGAGTTTCGCCGACGCAATCGCACTGTTGACCGCTTCTCCGCCTACGTGCAGAGAACCCTGCTCCGCATGATAGACTCTCCCGGACACCGGCTCGGGATCATACCCGATGATAATGGAATCGACCAGAGCCATCCCTGTTGTAATGATGTCGTACTTGTTCATCATATCTATTTGAGTATTATCTCGGTTTGATCATCATGTGGATGATTTCCGTATTTGTCTCGTGCATCGCCACCCTGCCCAGATAGCCATAATTCCGGATGGTATTTTCGACGCCCTTGAGGACCAGTCCGTCGCCATCGTAGAACTCCTGTCCGTTCTGATACATCTCATATCCCAGAAGTCCGGATTCCACCGCAACAGCAATCTTCGCCGCGCAGGAAGCCTTTGCACCGTCGCAGACGATGCCGGAAGAAATCGCCAACGTGTTGACGATCGTGTGGGAGATCGTCTTGCGGTCGCCGCCGTTGATATAGGCGATCCCCGCCGCTGCACCTGCTCCTGCCGTGACCACGCCGCAATAGGCTGACAGCCGTCCGATATCGGTTTTCGCGTGCAGCGTCACCAGATTAGCAACCAACAGTCCTCTGAGCAACGTCTCATGAGATACCCCTGCCTCTTCCGCGTACAGAATCACCGGAACGGACGTGGTCAGTCCCTGATTACCGCTGCCGGAATTGATGACCACTGGCAGTTCACATCCGCCCATTCTCGCGTCGGACCCGGCGGCTGCGTATGCTTTTGCCTTTGTCCGGATATTATTCTGGCCTTCCATCATAATCGTCTTTCCGACGTTGGCTCCGAAGTCCCCTTTTAAGCCTTCCTCGGCAATCTCCATGTTGCAGCGAATCTGCTTCTCCAGAATCTCTGCTACGTCCACCAGCTCACAGGTATCTGCAAAATCAATAATATCCGCAACCGTGAGCATGGTGTAATCCGGCCCGCCTTCCGCGGCGGCATCATCTCCCTCCTGCTTCTCGAAGATGACTTCTCCATTTTTCTCAATGCTGACGATATTTGTGTGCTCGTCTTTGATATGTACTTTGGCGCTTTCGTCACCCTTCGCTACGGTGATTTCAACCTCCAGGAGGCTTTCGGAATCCAGCGCTTCCACCTCCATTTCCGCCTGCGCCAGATACGGTTCGATGTGGTATTTGACACCCGGCGGAATATCTGCGATGACGAGCAGTCCCCCATTCTCATTCCCTCCAATGATGCCGGCTGCCGCCGCCACCTTTATGCCGCGCCGCCCTTCTGTATTCGGCACAACAACGCTCTTGACGTTCTTGATGATATTCCCGCTTGCGCAGATTTTGACTATATCAGGGATATCACCAAGAATGCTTCTTGCCTTTGCTGCACAGTAAGCGATGGCGATCGGTTCCGTGCACCCCATGGCGCTGACCAGCTCGCGATTCAGAATCTCAACATATGTCTGATAGGTTTCGCTGTTTCGTTCCATCACTCTCTCCTTTATTAATTGATTTGTATTCTATATTATACAACAAAAAAGGCTTCCGTTTCGGATTACGCGTATCCGTATCGTTTTCTCAATACTACTGTGTAGATGATCACAGGGATGATTGATCCTGCCTCCGCCACGGCGGCAGAAAACCAGATGCCGTTCAGCCCGAAGAATATCGGCAGAATCATGACCGCTCCAATTTCGCATATGACGACACGCACTGTTGCGATAATCGCGGATACGACACCATTGTTCAGCGCCGTGAACATGCCCGTCACAAAGATATTGATGCCGCATGTGATAAATATCAGTGCGTAGATACGTATCCCATGGACCGCCATATCGACGAGATCCGCATCATATCCGACGAATATGGATACCAGCGGCCGCGCGAAAATGATGAGTATCGCCAGCATCGCCAGCCCTCCACCTTCCATCAGGATCATGCTCTTCCTGAAGAGATTCTTCATTTCAGTCTGGTTTTCCGCGCCGAAGTTGAAACTGAAGAGTGGCTGTACACCCATGTTGTACCCCGCGAAAATCGCAAAGAAGATGAACGTACAGTACTGCATGACGCCAAAGGCAGCCACGCCGTCAGCTCCCGCAAGGCGCAACAGCTGAAAGTTGTACAGCATGGATACGACCGATTCGGAAATGGTCGATACGAACTCGGATAATCCGTTCGTACAGGCCTTCCGCAGCGCCCAAAATTCCACGTGCGGTCTGCCGATCCGCAGCAGGCTGTCGTTTGGACGGCTGAAGTAGACCAGCGGCGTGATGCCTCCGATCAGTTCACTGATCCCTGTCGCGACAGCGGCTCCCATAATGCCCCAGTGGAAGATAACGATAAAGAGAAAGTCCAGAACGATATTCGTGACACCCGTGATTACTGTGATCCAGAATCCCAGACGGGGTTTCTCGGCCGTTACGAACAGAATCTGGAACAGGAACTGCAGCATATAACAGGGCAGTGTGATCATTCCGATCAAGCCGTATACCATGCAGTAATCCACCATGTTCTGCTCAACGCCGATCAGTTCAATCGCAGGCCGAAGGATGAAAACGCCGATCACGGCCATGATTACGCCAATGGCAATGCAGATATATACAAAAAATGAAAAATAGCCATTCGCTTTTTCCGGATTCTGTTCGCCGAGCGTCTTCCCTATGATTGCCGACCCGCCGGTGCCGATCATCAGACCGAACACGCCGAGGACTGAGAAAATCGGGAACGTGACATTGACGGAAGCAAAGGCAACTTTCCCCACATAATTGGAAATGAACAGCCCGTCGACGATACCATAAACGGACAGGAAAATCATGTTCGCAATCGTAGGAAGGACGAACAGGAACAGCCTTCTGTATGTAAAATGATCCGATAGTTGAATTCTATCTTTTGTGCTCATAAAACTCCTTTCAATTCGCCACCATGATATCACATCTCAACGCCGATAAACAAAAAATCTGCTCCCACGCGCGCGGTTGATTCCGGCCGGTAAATGTGGTTAAATATATATGAACTTTTGTATCATTACTTTTGGAAAGGAAGATCATATATGAACAGGCTTAAGGAAGGCATTGTGGAAGTTGACGGTGTTGCGCTCAGCCCGGAGACGACACTCGCGGATGTGGAAAACATCGGCATCGACAAAGGCGTACAGAGATTCCATGGAAATCAGTATCTGGAGGTCCTCTTTAATGAGCCTGTTGAAAGCGACGGCGTGACATTTCAGGTTTCCATCAGAGTCGCACAGGCAGACGACCAGAAAAAAGTCGTGCTGCTCGACCCAAAGATGAACAGACCATTCCGGGACATCATGGATGAAAGCAGAGCGAAACAGGAAATCTGCGAGGAATGGCTGAAGAGGAACATGGATATTCCTCCGACAAGGGACACAGATGATGGCATCATCTACTCTTTCCCTTGGGGACACATCCTCAGTTCCGCTGCCGAGCACATCAATTTCGGCAACATGGAAGGATGTATCAAGCTCGTCTACGGAGAATTCCCGATATAGAACCGAAAGCAAAAGCAACATAATCAGCAAAGACTTCAGGGTAAGAAACGATTCCTGAAGTCTTTTTGTTTTTCTATGGACTTTTCTGTTGACTGTACGCACGAAAAAAGAGATAATATGCACGGTGCGTTTTTCAAACGCCTACATTGATATATAAAGGGAGATAGTGTAAATGGAAAATCAACTTCAGAAAAGATACGGCCTGATCACTGCGATCTGCGTCGTAGTCGGTATCGTCGTCGGTTCCGGCGTCTTCTTCAAGGCAGAAAAGATTCTTGTCTGCACCGACGGAAGAACGTCCCTCGGAATCCTGGCATGGCTGATCGGCGGTATCATCATGGTATCCTGCGCCTACGTGTTCGGCGTACTGGCTTCACACCATGAAAAGTGCAACGGAATTGTAGACTATGCGGAAGAAATGTGCGGCGAGAAGTACGGATATATCGTCGGCTGGTTCATGGCGACCATCTACTACCCGACCCTGACTTCCGTACTGGCATGGGTCACCGCCAGATACTTCAGCGTTCTGGTCGGCTGGGACATCGTCGGTCCGCAGTGCATGGCGCTGGCCGGTTTCCTGCTGATCCTGGCTTATGTCTGCAACTCACTCAGTCCGGTCATCGCCGGTAAAGTACAGGTTGCCACAACAGTCATCAAGTTCATCCCTCTCCTGCTCATGGCAATCGTCGGAACAATTTTCGGACTTGCCAATGGAATGACGGTAGAGAACTTCCACTATGTGGCTGAGGGTGCAGGTCCTGCAGGCCCTGCTCTGTTCACAGCAGTCTGCGCGACATCCTTCGCCTATGAAGGCTGGATCATTGCGACATCCATCAACTCTGAGATCAAGGATTCCAAGAAGAATCTGCCGCGCGCGCTCTTCTTCGGATCGCTGATCGTCGTTTTCATTTACATCGTTTACTATATCGGACTCGCCGGAGCAGTCGACAACGCGACCATGATGGCCGGCGGCGAAGAAGGTGCGAAAATCGCATTTACGACCATCTTCTCCAGAATCGGCGGCACAGGCGTCTTCGTACTGATCGTCGTTTCCTGCTACGGCGTACTGAATGGTCTGATGATGGCCAACGTCAGAGGTTTCTACTCTCTGGCCCTCAGAGGCAAAGGCTACAATCCGAAGATGTTCAGCCAGGTCGATCCTGTTACCAACATGCCGTCCAACGCATCCATCATCGGGCTGCTGGTCGCTGGCTGGTGGCTGCTGTACTTCTACGGCGCAAACCTGACAGCTCCTTGGTTTGGACCGTTCTGCTTCGATACGTCAGAGCTTCCGATCATCACGATCTACGCGATGTACATTCCGCTCTTCCTCGTGCTGATCAAGAAGATCAAGAACTACAACATTACGCCGATTATTCCGGTGATTGCGATCCTCGGCTCACTGTTCATGGTGGTCGCCGCGATCTTCGCGCACCGCATGGCAGTTATCTTCTATCTGATCGTATTCGTTGTAATCATCCTCATCGGAATTCCGAGGATGAACGCCGTTCCGATGGACAAGCTGAATGATACCCCATCTGAGAAACTGGAATAGACTATTAAGAATAAGAAAGGGAGATATGCAACTGCATGTCTCCCTTTTTCGATGTCCCTTCTTATGATACAATACACCTATGAGAATAGATGAAGTTATAAAACAATGTATCCAGTCGGACGAAGACATCCTCTGGGCGCTGCAGGATGATCATGAGGCTGTCGCCCACCGGAAATCTCTCATGTTCTTCTCCGAACCGGGCCTGATCTCAGATATCCGAGAAGCGCTTGACGCCAAGTCCTCCTCTGATGACGCAGGCAAGGTTTCCTTGCCGCAGTTGACCGAGAGCAAGAAACTGAGCAGGTATTTTGACCTGGTCGGGAAAACTGCGTCCACGCAGGCAAAAAAAGAAGCCTTCGTTTCCCAGCGAAAGCTTCTGGATTCCGGTACTGATGCGATTTGCCTGGAGACCATGGACGGTCAGCAAAAGTGGATCGACAAAGACCTCGCCGAGGCATTTGCGTTCAAACGGAAGTATCTGTTTGTGGATCCATCGGCCGTCAACGCTGATGACATCGCCGCTGATGAAATCGCGAACATGGTCTTCATCGAAGAAGAAGGCAAGATCGCAGGCATCGTCATGAGCCTCAGGATCTGAATTCCTTCATCACCGCTTCGGCAAATGCCGAAGCGTCTTCTTTAATATTCTGATTCTGCATAATAGAGCCCGGATCGTTCGCGATGCGCATCATCGCAAATCTCGGCGGAAGAAAAAAAGTCTTATTCATATTCAGTGCGCTGACCAACTGCTCCGCGACTATGTCGCTGCCGCTGTAGCCTGATACGATCACTGCGTAAAGCCGTTTATCAGAAAAACTCCGGACGCGGACCAGTGCTGTGAGTCGATTGATGAACGCCGCCAGGTTCGCGCTGACAGCATCGTTATAATTCGGACAGATCATAATCAGGCCATCGCAGTCGAGAACGGCCGGATAAACATCATCTGTGATGACTCCTCCGTAAAAACACTTCCCCTTTTCCCCAAAATGCAGGCATGTTTCATAGGAACATGCATGACAGTCATGCAGTTCGCCGTTCCGCAGCGATATTTCCTGTACGTCAGCGTCAAGATTATCACGTATCATGCTCCATAAAAGCATTGTATTCGACGTCTCGGGAACACCGGCATGAAGCGCCAGTAATTTCGGATGGTCGACTCGCTTCTTCTTATTATTGCAAACTCGTTCAACGAGTTCCCGAACGGACACTTTATACGCAGTCTCATTGTCCGTCCCCAGATTTGCAGCGATGATATTGAAGTTGCGCAGTGTTCTGGTCCCCTCCACCAAAGGCCGTCCGGGGAACGCACAGCCCGCTCTGTTCGCAGAGAACACCATGTGTCTTGCAACTGATTTCGTGAACAACTCACTGTTGCCATCCACCACGATTCCTGCCAGACAGCCTTCGAACATGTCTCTGTTCAGGCGTATGCGCTTCAATAGTTTCACATACTCAAGATTGATGCCGGACTCCCCCAGTTCAATGGCAAACAAAAGCTTCCGCCCGCGCAGGTCGGCCGCTGCGATTTCATCTGCCGTTTCCAGCAGATCGTATTCATATCCTTCCAGTCCAAACTCCAGAACACTCTTTAACCGCATCGTTTTCTCTTCGTCCTGGCAGCGGGGCTGGATCACTGTGATTGTTTTATTCATGCAGGTCTTTTTACCCCAACCTCTTTAAGTTAGTGTAGGCTCTTTCGATTCTTTCAAACAGCAGGTCATCCAACGGCAGATCCTCAATCTCAAGGCCTGCCTCAGTGCGTCTGTTTCGCACACCCAGAAAAGCTCCGTCTTCGCCATCTCCGAACCAGGCGGAACTGTATTGCCAGTGGCCCCGGAGATTCTCCAGAATCGAGATCGCCCCGGAAGAAACCGCAGGTGCGATGTATGGCTTGAATCCCGTCTCCCGGACCTCGATATTTGCCTTTACCGTCAGAGCAGTCAGTTCTTTTGATTTTGCATCATCGTAATGATAAATGTCATCAGCGACTACCAAATCACTTCCGTGAGGCCCAAATACGCGGCCGTTTGTAATATAAGACGAAAAAGCCGGATTCCGGTGCGCATGATACGCTGCCCGTCCGTTCATCACGCCCAGCCCAAAGCCCTGGATCCGGGAAGCACTGATTCCGCCCCGGAGTGCTGCTTTGCACAGTGGATCTACCGGATCGGAGACCACGAAAAAATCGCCGTCAAAATTTGTCTGGACCGCTGCCTTCGCATAGGTTTCGATCAGTTTCGTGTTTTTTTCCAGCTGGACCATGCGCACGTCAACATCGTTCTGCGACAGATCAGGAACGCCGGTCGAGGCGCAGAAGACAAAGACATCGCACTGAAAAAGATCGCCCATTTCAACTGGCAGAACTTCAGGAAATGCGGATGGATCCTCCGGCATCGCGATCTGGTTCAGTTCCTGTTCCCACCTGCTGACATTCTTCTCATTGATATCGCAGATTCCGATTTCAGAAACGATATCATTTCCAAGAAGAAGCATGGCCAGGGCCAAGGTTCCTCCCACATCGCCCATGGCGAGGATGTTGACGCGGTTCTTCTGATCCTTTTGCAGCTGGTATCCCGGAACAATGAATGTGTTGTCCCTCTGTATTATTTCACCCTGGTGCAATTCGCTCAGTTTTCTCATATCAGTCCTTTCAGTCTTTGCAGCCGTTCTATATCATCCTCTACATATGTGCTCGCCGCCAGCGCCCTGTCGAAGTCCAGACATTGGCCGACATCTGTCAGCTTCGGCGCGTTTACGACCTCCGGCAGTCTCTGCAGAGTGAGTTTCCTCTGATACTCTTTCTGATACTCTTCCTCTAATGTCTTGAGAATATCCCTGGCGTTTTCCAGGCACACCATCGAAAAGTTATAGATGGCTGCTTTGCTACACTGATTCGACAGGAATTTCGGAAGAACATACGGAAGGATCAGATTGATTGCCGTAAAGTCATCATCGATCGTTCCCGTATGACGTTCCACACCGTCTCCGCCGATGAACGGATACAGAGAGGATTCGACGAACCATGCTTTCAGATTCGGCAGGAAGTAGACACTGTCCACGGATCTCTTCTGAACCGCCATGAGATCCTTCCCATTTCCGGACAGGATGCCCACGAGCAGTTTGTGGACATGTACGCCGTTTTCGGTGAGAACAGGGTCGAGCCTCTGCATGCGGTAGCCCTTGTGCAGAATATCATCTACCAGAATCGCGCTGCGGCGGAACGAACGAATCGTTCTTACCTGATCTTCTATCCCCGCGTAGTTCGGGTACTCTTTAATACGGAAGCTGGAAAGGTCCGGTGAAAAACTTTTTTCCAGATGCAGTGTTTTCGTCACGGTATTCGGCACTGCCATATGATTCAGGATCTTGCCGAACGGAACGCACATATACGGTCCGAGAACGCGCTTCTCCCCTTCTTCAGACGGCACGCCGTTTTCTTCTGTGATCATCTGAACAAGCTTGTTGTGCATCACAAGAGAATTATAGGAAAGAACCAGTGTATCGGGGAACATTTCTGTCAGTGACTGCTGCAGCCTGGTGTGGGCTTTCCTGAGTACCTTCTCGACTCTCGGATTCTTGTTCAGCGGGCTCTTCAGCACGGTACTCATATTCTGGATCAATGTTACCGGACTGCGCATATCGACACCGTAACAGCCTGACGGCGCTCCGTCGATCATGATTTCTTTGAACCCCTGTCTCAGAAGGACATCGATCAGTTTCTTGTCTTTTTTGCTGTTTGGCGGTTCATGATAAATCGCATAAGTATAATCATCCTTCAGCGCTTCAGATAATGTTTCCGTGAGAATCAGCTGATAGGAATCCTCATCGAGCGAAAGAGAATCCGCCCAAATCCTGTCCAGAACCAGTGTGTTCCCGGGAGCCCGTTCCCGAATAAAGGACGCAAGCTTCTGATTACCGAATTCTTCATAGAGCATCCTGGTTTCAACAGGGTGAACGAAGGCCTCTGCAACAACGGCTCCATCCTTCGCTCCATCTGAAATGCTGACCGAATGCAATACTCCTCCGCTGCGGTCGCTCTGGAAACGCAGATCTCTTGCTGACAGGATATATTTATACATCGGCTGACGGAGATACAGCGCATTGTCGTAGATATAATTCTGAACGACAGGATCGATCAGACTGGCGATGTCCCTGTTCTCATCAATGTTGTCGCGTATTTTGGTGGAGCTGATATCTTCCAGGTGCGGAGGCAGAGTCAACTCAATGACTTCCCCTCGTATTTTGGATCTTCCTTCCTGATAGCTCCTGCCGCTGGTGTTGTCCCTTTCGGATCCTTCTCTCTGGAAAACAATATGATTCATTCCATGGATGGAATCTGGTTCCGGATCATTTCTATAAGAACTTGCATTGGCGATCACATCGCTCCCGACTACCATATATAGTTCCTTCCCGGGAAGAAGCCTCCGGAGTCTGCGGATGTCAGAAGGATTCGCGATATTGATCGGCTGATCATCCGGAAAGATATATGTGCCTATCAGATCCGCGCATGTCATGTTCATGATCCGTCTGCGATGCTGTCGAGGCTGTGTGTTCTTTGACCATGAAAACTCATCCAGTGCAAGGTACACCTCATATCCGGCATCACGGATCGCAGTAACGATACCTTTGTGACCTAAGGAGAACGGATCGAATGTTCCAGGGAAAAATGCTGCTTTGTCCATATCCTGAAGCGGCAGCTCTCCGCAGAAGAACTGATAGTCCGAAATGAATCTGTAAACGTGATTCAGAGAGGATGCGTTGCTGAAGAACCGCAGCATGTCACCCTTTCGGTCTTCAATCAGCGTAAGCATTTTTTTGCATAGAATCACAAAGATTTCTGCCTTTTGCTGCAATGATAAAAGCTCTGACCCGAACACGGATCTGCCCAGCACCTGAAATGCTTCCTGACTGACGACTCTGTGATAATTTGCCATGCCCATAAGGAGCATGCCGATGATTTCTCTGCAGCGGTCGCTGTCTTCATCATTCGCATTCTGCAATATGACTCCCAGCGTATCCAGCGTTACAGAAACAACCTTCTCATTGACATTGTACAGAAGCTGTTGAATATCCTTCATGACTTCCGTCTGCTCATCCGGATGGAGCTTCGTAATCAGAATTCCCAAGTATTCCGGGATATATCTTGAAAACTGATAATCTCCGATTTCCAGCCCTCTCATCAGTTCCACGACGATCTCGTGTTTCTGTTCTCTGGTGAGCCGGTCGAAAATCAGGATCAATCCCCTGCCCGCTTCATGCCGGATCGTAACACGTTCGCTGACCTTCAGCAGATTCGAGAAATGTGCTGCCGTGTAAAAGACCTCTTCCTGCTGGCCGCTCATGATTCTGTCCAGCATGACTTCGATGTTGACGGCCTTGACGACCCATGGCGTGTCGATTCTGAGATCATCACGGAACATGGCAGTATAATCGGCTTCTGTGATCGCCGGGGCTTCAAATGAATCAGACAATCGAAGCGCTTCTGCTGTTCTTTCCTTTAGAAATGCTGCGCTGATCTGATATTCGCCTTCCACAGGATACGTCAGAAGAGTTGCAAGGCGGTTGGCAATCTGCGGATATGCAGCGCCGTCTTTTTCTTCCCGCTGGATTGCTTCGGCCATTTTCCTGATGATACGAAGCGCAGCTACTTTGATTTCCGGTTCACTGCGCTCCATTGCTTCCTCGCAGAAACCGGTAATCGTCCTGATGTTCTCCTCATGAAGGACATCGAATGGGATCTCCAGAACTGTATCGAGCAGAATAAACATCATGGCTTCCGTTCGCCCGTGCTTTCTCAGCAGCTCCATAAACGCACCGATATACTCAGGGATAAGCGTTTCAGACGCATATTCCAGCAAAGCCTGGAAGGTGAATTTCAAAGAATAACCCATCCACCTCTGCTGACGTTCCGTTCTCTGTAAATCAGGTTCTGTGACAATCGCCAGATGCTCTTCCCAGAGTTTCCGGCTGTCAATGATATCCTCCGGAAGTGTCGCTCCATTCGGAAGATCTTTGCGGTATTCTTCATCATAGCATGCGATGATTTTTCCAATCAGAACGGCAGCCTGCCTGCGGATATCTCCGCCGCGCTGTACCAGCAATTCCTGAAGGAAATGAACCGCCATGTATTTCTGCTCTTCGCTCAGGTAGGTGAAGTATTCTTCAATTGTTCCGATGTATGCCCGGATGTTTTCCCATTGCTTTTCACTTCTTGCATTTTCAAGAAGATCTCCAAATTCGCGTACACTTCCAAACCGGTGCATGACATCGATATTGTGATCAATGGCAAGATGCTTCAGCCGCACGACTGATTCATGCGCATCCAGCAACGAGGCGTCCGTCCACTGGAGCCGCTCTGTCTGTACTTCATCCAGTTCCGTTCTGACGCCCAGACTCACCATGTAGTCCTCAAAATCCCTGAGCTTGCGGTATACTCTGACATACCGGTCATGCTTTGTCTGGTCAACGTTTTCAAGTTTGCCAAGAATTACATCGAATGCCTGTCTGAGGCTGTAGAATCTGATCTCTTCGCGACCATTTTCATCCCGGCTGCTTTTTACCCGGAAATCCGCGTAGATCAGAAGCAGATTTTCACAGGACAGATTCTCGAGTTCCAGATCCCAGGTTGAATGGTTGCTCGCGATATGCGCGATACCCGGCAGTTCCATGCGCAAAAGCAACTCATCTGTATAATAATAATGCAGGTGCGGTATCCTTGGGATTTCTTCTTCCCTGCATCCGAATTTTCCAATATCATGCGCCGCGGAAGCGGCAGATACCATCGCCAGATCGACAGGAACATCATTGCGGCGAAGCTGTCTTGCCATATGCATCGCGACATAATGAACGCCGGCGATATGACCTAAAGTGTTAAATGGCTGCAGCATTTTACCTATCACAAGAAACTCATACAGATAATAGTCTCTGCTGAGTTTCATAAAGCGC
The DNA here is from genome assembly GCA_024689085.1 of Clostridia bacterium. GTDB lineage: Bacteria > Bacillota > Clostridia > Peptostreptococcales > Anaerovoracaceae > Lentihominibacter. The sequence goes on from JAILDT010000020.1 coordinate 38,935, forward strand.
ATATATTCTTTCCCCGCCGGAAACTGACTTGCTTCTTCTTCGCTCAGAAACTGAAAATCAAAATCCGGGATTACACGCTGACGTCTCTGCCTGTCGAGTTCCAGCATCACATGAAAAACCTCACAGAAGAGCAGTTCCGGCAAAAGCGATTCCTCGCCCGGCATCTCAGCTCCCTGCTTCGGATACATCCACAGCAGGATCCTCCTGTAGATACTGTCCAGCCATCCTCCGGCAGGTTCTTTGAATCCGGGATGAAATCTGCTGCCCGCTTCAACGAGGTATGGGCGGCAGAGATGCAGTATTTGCTCACAATCGATCGGGGTTTCTCCGGTTTCCGGGTCATCCCGAAACAGCTCTGCCAGTGCATCCGCAAGATCCTGAAGCTTTAATTCTTCCATCAGCGTCTGCATATCCCTTTTCTTCATGCCGACTTTTCTGGTGAAACTGCCTCTCTGCAAACTGCGCTGCAGGTTTTTATATATAAACTTGCCTGTGATCCTGTTTGCCTCCATCATGCTTCCCTTTCCCGTTTTTCTGCAATATTTCAATCGCGTTCATAAACGCTCTTGCCATGGCTGTCACAGGCCACGACGAGGGGCAGTTTATTTACTTTCAGCGCCCTGATGGCTTCTGTCCCCAGTTCGTCGAAGGCAACGACGTCTGCAGATTCGATGCACTGCGAGATCAATGCAGCCGCTCCTCCGATGGCCGCGAAGTAAACCGCCGTATTCTCTGCCATAGCATCCATAGCTTCCCGGCTTCTCGGCCCCTTGCCGATGGTCGCGCGGACGCCTCTTGCCAAAAGCTCCGGCGTATACGGGTCCATACGGCCGCTGGTCGTCGGACCTGCCGATCCGATAGGATATCCGGGTCTCGCCGGCGTTGGTCCGGCGTAATAGATCATTGCCCCTTCCAAATCAAAGGGCAGTTCCTCTCCATTCTGTATCATAGTCTGAAGCTTTTTATGCGCAGCGTCTCTTGCCGCATAGATCGTGCCGGTCAGCACGACCATATCTCCGGCTTTCAGTTCAGCTGCCATTTCCTTCGTCAGCGGCTGGGTCAGTTCGTATCTCATAAGGTCACCTCTTCATGCCTGCATACGTGGCAGTTGATATTGACAGCTACAGGGAGCCCTGCGATGTGAGTCGGCGCAGCGATAATATTCACTGCCAGCGCTGTCGTTTCTCCTCCGAACCCCTGGGGACCGATGCCGAGAGCATTGATCCTTTCGAGCAGCCGCTGCTCCATTTCCGCATAAAACGCGTCTTTATTGTGCTCGCCCAATGGCCTCAGAAGGGCTTTCTTCGCCATGAGGGCGGCCTTGTTGAAGTTTCCTCCAATACCGACGCCAACGACGATCGGCGGGCACGGATTGCCGCCGGCCTGCCGGACAACGTCTACAATGGCGTCCTCGGCGCCTGCCGCGCCGGCTCCCGGCATCAGCATCCTGATCTGGCTCATGTTCTCTGAACCGAATCCTTTCGGCGCTACTGTAATTTTGACTTGTTCGCCGGGGACGATTTCGGTCACGATGTCCGCCGGCGTACTGTCTCCTGTATTCACTCTGTCAAAGGGATCCCTGACGATGGTCTTCCTGAGATAGCCTTCCAGGCATCCCTGCCGGACGCCTTCCTGGATGGCTTCCGTAAGATCTCCACCGGTCAGGTGGACATCCTGTCCGATTTCCATAAAGACACAGGCCATTCCCGTGTCCTGACAGACCGGAAATACGCCTTCCTCTGCAATGTCGATGTTTTTCTCAATGCTGTCGAACACATACCTTGCCAGCTCACCGGTTTCCTTCTGTGCACATTGGCGGATACAATCCTTCACATCCTCCCCCAGGTGATAATTGGCGTGTATGTACAGGTCCCGGATGGCTTCTGTGATTGTCTTTACGTCGATTTCCCTCATCTTGTTTCTCCACTGGATTATCTGTATCGTCTCGCGACGCCCGTATCACGCGCCGCCTGGGCGACTGCCTTTGCGACGGCGTCCTTTACTCTCGGGTCGAAGGCTTTCGGGATAATGTAATCTGCCGACAGTTCTTCGTCGGAGATCAGTTCCGCCAGCGCCTTCGCCGCCGCCAGTTTCATCGGCTCGTTGATGTCGGATGCATGAACGTCGAAGGTTCCCCGGAGGATCCCCGGGAAGGCCACAACGTTGTTGATCTGGTTCGGGAAGTCCGAACGGCCTGTAGAGACTACCGCCGCGCCGCCTGCTTTCGCCTCGTCCGGAAAGATCTCCGGCGTCGGGTTCGCGCAGGCGAAGATGATCGGATCCTTCGCCATGGAGGCGACCATTTCCTTCGTCACTAGACCTGGTCCTGAGACGCCGATGAAAACATCCGCGCCCTTCATGGCGTCCGCAAGGCTTCCTGTCATGCCTTCAAGGTTCGTGACCTCCGCCATCTCTTCCTTGATCCAGTTCATGTCTTCTTTTCTGCCTTTGTAAATGATGCCGCCCCGGTCTGTCATAATGATATCCTTAAATCCGGCAGACAGCAAGATGTTGGTGATGGCGATCGCTGCAGCGCCCGCTCCGGAAGTGACGATCCGAACGTCCTCCTTCTTCTTTCCCACCACCTTCAGGGCGTTGGTCAGGCCCGCCAGGGTGATGACTGCTGTTCCATGCTGATCGTCGTGAAAGATCGGAATATCGCAGCGCTCCTTCAGCTTCCGCTCGATCTCGAAACATCTCGGCGCACTGATATCCTCCAGGTTGATGCCGCCGAAAGAACCCGAGATCTGATAGATGGTCTCTACGATCGTATCCACATCCTGGGACTTCACACAGAGCGGAAAGGCATCCACGTCGCCGAAGGATTTGAAGAGTACGCATTTGCCCTCCATGACCGGCATGCCGGCTTCCGGGCCGATATTGCCGAGGCCCAGCACGGCGGATCCGTCGGTCACGACAGCGCACAGATTGTACCGCCGTGTCAGCGTATAGCTTTTTTCAACATCTTTCTGGATCTCCAGACATGGCTGGGCCACGCCCGGGGTATAGGCCAGAGAGAGGTCTTCTTCATTGTTTACTGGAACGGTAGCGATGACCTCGATCTTTCCGTTCCATTCTTCCTCGTGGAGCCGTAGGGACTCCTTCGCGCAATCCATTTCTGTTATCTCCTTCTAGCTGCTGCTTTGATGAACTCTCTGAAGAGCGGATGTGCCTTGTTCGGTCTGCTTTTGAATTCCGGATGATACTGCACGCCGACAAAGAACGGATGCTCCGGAATGTTGACCTGTTCCACCAACCGCCCGTCCGGAGACGTACCGGCGATGATCATACCTGCCTCTTCGAAGCGGTCTCTGTAATCATTATTGAATTCATATCTGTGACGGTGCCGTTCCGAGATCTGACGGCAGCCGTAGATCTCCTCCAACAGGCATCCCGGACGGATCTCGCAAGGGTAAGCGCCCAGTCTCATGGTGCCGCCTTTTGGGATATCCCCGTACTGATCCGGCATGAAGTCGATGATTTTGTGCGGGCAGTCCTCGCTGAATTCTCCGGAATCGGCGTCCTCGATCCCCAGGACGTTCCGCGCGAATTCAATGGCGGCCACCTGCATACCCAGACAGATTCCCAGATACGGGATATTGTGCCGTCTGGCGTAGCCGGCTGCAAGAATCTTGCCTGCGATGCCCCTGTCGCCGAAGCCGCCCGGAACAAGGATCCCGTCCACATCGCCCAGAATCTCATCTTCTGTTTCCGGCGTGATGTCCTCCGCCTCGATCCACTTGATCTCGACAGTGTTGCTGTTCTCATAACCTCCATGACGCAGGGCTTCCGCAACGGACAGATACGCATCGTGGAGCTTGATGTACTTTCCGACAAGAGCAATCCGCACCACGTCGCCGCCTGCCCGGATACGCTCGACCATGTGTCTCCATTCTTCCATGTCGCATGGGCCTGCGTCAATACCCAGCTCCCGGCAGACGATCCAGGAGAAGTGCGCCTCCTCCAGCATCAGCGGAGCTTCATAGAGGATCGGCAGTGTGATATTCTCGATGACGCAGTCACGTTTCACATTGCAGAACATAGCGATCTTGTCGTAGATGCTCTCATCGATATGCTGGTCGGAACGCATGATGATGATATCCGGGGAAATGCCCATGTTGCGCAGTTCCCGCACAGAATGCTGGGTCGGCTTGGACTTGTGTTCTCCCGAACTTACGATGTACGGAACCAGTGTGACGTGAATGAAGACGCAGTTCTCTCTGCCCTGCTCCAGCGCCACCTGACGGATCGCTTCCAGGAACGGCTGGCTCTCGATATCGCCGACCGTGCCGCCGATCTCCGTGATGATCACATCGCAGTCACTCTCTTTTCCTACGTTATATATAAAGGCTTTGATCTCATCCGTGATGTGCGGGATGACCTGGACGGTGCTGCCCAGATAATCGCCTTTGCGTTCCTTGTTGAGGACGTTCCAGTAAACCTTTCCTGTGGTCAGGTTGGAAAAGCGGTTCAGGTTCTCATCGATGAACCGTTCATAGTGGCCCAGATCCAGATCGGTCTCCGCGCCGTCATCCGTTACAAAAACTTCGCCGTGCTGAAAGGGGCTCATGGTTCCCGGATCCACGTTGATGTACGGATCCAGTTTCTGCGAGATCACTTTCAGGCCTCTGGCTTTCAGCAGCCTGCCCAGTGACGCTGCCGTGATTCCCTTTCCCAGTCCGGATACGACACCGCCTGTTACGAAGATATATTTCTTGTCCATTAGGTTCACCTCCACGTTTCCTCTATTCCATTTCCACCGTTCCCGGTGGCTTACTCGTCAAATCGTATAATACCCGGTTCACATGATCGACTTCGTTCACGATTCTGGTCATGACACGTTGCAGTACGTCCCACGGGATCTCTGAGGCCTCCGCTGTCATGAAGTCGCTGGTCTGCACAGCCCGCAGTACGATCGCGTAGTCATAGGTCCGGAAATCTCCCATGACGCCAACGGTCTGCATATTGGTCAGGGCGGCGAAATACTGGCTGATCGATCCGGCCAGACCTGCCTTCGCAATCTCCTCCCGGTAGATAGCGTCCGCCTCCTGCACCACGTGGACTTTTTCCTCCGTGACTTCGCCGATGATCCGCACGGCCAGTCCCGGTCCCGGGAAAGGCTGACGGCTGACCAGTTCCTCCGGCAAGCCGAGTTCCCTGCCAAGCTGACGGACTTCGTCCTTGAACAGCATACGCAAAGGCTCCAGGATCTCTCTGAAATCCACATGATCCGGGAGGCCTCCCACGTTGTGATGGGATTTGATGACCGCGGATTTCCCCAGCCCGCTTTCGATCACATCGGGATAGATCGTTCCCTGGGCCAGGTATTCATGGCGGCCAATCTGTTTCGCTGTTTTTTCGAAGACACGGATGAACTCCTCACCGATGATTTTGCGTTTGGCTTCCGGTTCGCTGGCGCCGGTCAGTTTTTCGTAATACCGCTGCGCTGCGTCCACCAGGACGAAGTTCAAGTCGAACTGCCCGTCTTCGCCGAAGATCGACGCCACCTGCGCCGCTTCATTCTTTCGCAGCAGTCCGTGGTCTACGAAGACGCACGTCAGCTGATTGCCGATGGCTTTTGACAGAAGCGCCGCGCACACAGAGGAATCCACGCCGCCGGACAAGGCAAGCAGTACGCGGTCCGTTCCCACTTTTTCACGGATCCGGTCGATCTGTGTGCGTGCGAAAGAATCCATCTTCCAGTCCTGCTCACAGCCGCAGACCTCCAGCACGAACCGCTTCAGAAATTCTGAGCCGTGCCGGGTGTGGTTCACCTCCGGATGAAACTGCACAGCGTAGAAACCGCGGCTGCGGTCCTCCATGGCCGCCACCGGGCAGTCTGTCGTATGGGCTGTGATCACAAATCCTTCCGGCGGCTCGCTGATGTAGTCCGTGTGACTCATCCAGCAGACATTCACGTCATCCGCCTCCGCAAGGATGCCGTTTTTATCGTCAATGGTCACTTCCGTTCGTCCATACTCACTGGTCGGCGCGGAATCGATCCTGCCGCCCAATCTGTACGCCATGAGCTGTGCACCGTAGCAGATTCCCAGAATCGGAACGCCCAGTTCGAACACTCCGTCATCGATGGACGGCGCGCCCTCTCCGTAGGCGCTTTGCGGTCCGCCGGTAAAGATGATGCCCTTCGGATCAAATGCCTTGATATCCGACAGCTCCATCTGCTCGTATCCGTGCACCTCTGAATAGACGCCGCACTCGCGCACTCTCCGCGCGATCAGCTGATTGTACTGTCCTCCGAAATCCAGTATGAGGATCTTGTTTTCTGACATGGGCCTTTGCCTCCTTGTATCTATGATTCTTCTCCGTTCACCATGTCACGGACGTAATCGATGAAACGCTGCTCGATGGTCGGCAGAGGATGTCCCTTCAGCCACACGAACAGGTACTCCAGTTTTTTGTCTTTGCCTGCGATTTCCTTGAAAACCAGGGAATCGTTCGGGATATAAGCGGTCCTCGGGTAGATGCTGATGCCGACCATTCTTCCCGCCAGGGCGGCCGCGTCCAGATAACTGTCCATCTCGCAGATGATTTTCGGTTCCGCCTTGCTCGACGCGAACCATTTGTAGATTGTTTCGATCAGCGCTTTCCTGCTCGGCACGATGAGATTCTCTCCCGCCAGATCCGCGATTCTGATTTCTTTTCCCTTTCTCTTCGCGAGAGGATGCTCTTTACTCATCAGGGCTGCCATCCGCTCCTCTCCGACGCTGAAACTGTGCAGAAGAGAGTTATCACACGGCGCCGTAATCACGGCGAGGCTGATGAGTCCGCCTCTCAGCTTTTCCAGCAGGTCGTCAGTGCTCCCGTCCAGAATGCGCAGGCGCATGTTTGGATATTCAGCAAGAAATCCCGCGAACCACTCCGCGGCGATGTCTGGCGCCATTCCCTCGACGAGGCCGATGGAAATCGTCCCGCTCATGCCTTTGCCCATGGACAGAACTTCTTCCTGAGTCTTATCCGAAAGGTTCAGGATCTCCTTCGCTCTCCGGTACAAAAGCTGCCCGCTCTCGGTCAGTGTCAGCTGGCGTCCTCCCCGGATGAACAGCTCCGTATTCAGTTCTTTCTCCAATCCTCTGATCTGCGCACTCAGCGGCGGCTGACTCATGTGCAGTTTTTCCGCTGCTCTTGTAATATTCAGCTCATCCGCCACTGTCACGAAATACCGCAGTGTTCTCAAATCCATCGTCGGTCTCCTTATCCATATCGAAACACTATTATTATGTATGTATTATATGTTTTCCATTATGGATTTAACAACCGTAAACTGTGTTTTTATCCGCGGATAACGATACTGTCTCTCTCCGGCCCGACGGAGATGTACTCTACGCGGCATCCCACGGCGTCTTCGATCATGCAGACATACGCCCGGGCTTCCTTCGGAAGGTCCTCCCATTTTCTGACACCCGAGATGTCGCAGTGCCATCCGTCCACATATTCGATCACCGGCTTCGCCTGGTCGAGCACCGCCGGGAATGGGAACCGATCTGTTTCCTGTCCGTCCACGCTGTAACGGACGCAGACCGGGATCTTTTCCATATAACTGAGCACGTCCATCTTGGTGACCGCCAGGCTGGTCACAGTCTGAAGCTCTGCACCGTACTTCGTCGCCACCAGATCCAGCGGCCCCACTCTGCGCGGGCGGCCGGTCTTTGCGCCGTATTCGGCCCCTGCCTCGCGGAGCTCGTCCGCTTCCTGTCCCGACATCTCACAGACGAACGGACCCTCTCCCACACAAGTGGAGTATGCCTTGATGACGCCGATCACATCCGTGAGCGCAATGGCGGGAGCGCCTGATCCAATCGGCGCGTACTTCGCCAGCGTTGTGGAAGATGTCGTGTACGGCCAGATCCCGTAATCGATGTCCCTGAGCGCTCCAAGCTGCGCCTCGAACAGGATGCTTTTGCCGCTTTCCTGTGCATCCATCAGGAAGCGGCCGGCATCGCAAAGGAATGGTGTGATCGGATCGCAGTACTCTCTGATCCAGTCTTCTATCATGTCCCATGTATAGCGTTCCGCACCGTATACTTTCGTGATGGTCAGGTTTTTCCATTCAAGAATATCTGCAAGGTGCGCTTTCAGTAGTTCGGGATGCAAAAGCTCACCTGCAAGGATGGTTTTCTTTTGATATTTATCAGAATAGAACGGGGCGATGCCCTGCTTTGTCGATCCGTATTTCTTATCGGCAAGCCGATCTTCCTCCAGTTCGTCCAGTTTCCTGTGCCACGGCATCAGAAGAGACGCGCGCTCGCTGATTTTCAGATTGTCCGGGGTGATCTCGATCCCTTTCGACCTGACTTCTTCTATCTCCTTCCAAAGGCTCTCCGGATCCAGCGCTACGCCGCCTCCTAGTACATTGACGACACCGCTGCGCAGCACGCCGGACGGGAGCATATGCAGTGCGAATTTCCCCTTTTCATTGATAACAGTATGGCCGGCGTTTCCTCCGCCCTGGTAACGTACGACGATGTCGTAACGCTGGGTCAGCAGATCGACCATTCTTCCTTTTCCTTCATCTCCCCAGTTGACACCAACTACTCCGCAGCTGCTCACTTGCCTCAACCTCCGTTTCATGTTTTTGCAAATAATCCTTTTATAAAAGTAGAATACCTTGTCTGGAAAGCTATTTGAAATATATATATTATTGTATGTATCATACTTTTTTCATATACCTCAACAGGCCGCATCATGTAGGTTTCCCAGGGGCGGTATGGTACAATAATGTGGTAAAAGGAGAAATAATTATGAACGACAGATACGAATCACCACTGGCCTCGCGTTACGCGTCCGACTACATGCTGAAGCTGTTCTCAAGCGATACGAGATATCAGACCTGGAGAAAGCTCTGGACTGCACTCGCGAGGGAGGAGATGCGTCTGGGACTTCCAATCACTGAAGAACAGGTGAACGAGCTCGCGCAGCACACCCGCGATATCGACTACGAGTGCGTCCGGCAGCGGGAAAAGGAAGTCCGCCACGATGTAATGGCTCACGTGTACGCCTACGGCAAGGCGGCCCCATCCGCCGCCGGCATCATCCATCTCGGCGCGACCAGCTGCTATGTCACCGACAACGCCGACCTGGTCATCTACCGGGACGCTCTCGTCTACATCCGACGTCAGCTGCTGGGCGTCATTGCCAATCTGGCCGCTTTTGCCGATCAGTACAAAGGCATGCCGGCTCTTGGGTACACCCATTACCAGCCAGCACAGCTCGTCACCGTCGGCAAGCGGGCGACGCTGTGGATCCAGGATCTGGTCAGCGACCTCACGGAAATCGACTTTGTGCTCGAAAATCTGAAGTTCCTCGGATGCCGCGGCACAACGGGAACAGAGGCGAGCTTCATGGATCTGTTCGAAGGTGATGAAGATAAAATAGACGAAATGAATCAGGCGATCGCTGCCGCCTTCGGTTTCGATCAGTGCTATGATGTCTGCGGACAGACCTACCCGCGCAAGACCGACGTCAGGATCCTGAACGCCCTGTCGTCTGTGGCGCAGAGCTGTTACCGCATGGCAAACGACATCCGTCTGCTGCAGCACGACCGGCAGGTCGAAGAGCCATTCGAAAAGGATCAGATTGGATCCTCCGCTATGGCCTACAAACGCAACCCAATGCGGTGCGAGAGAATATGCTCCCTGGCGCGGTATCTCATGACAGATGCTGCAAACGCCTCAGCCACCGCTTCCGTTCAGTGGCTGGAGCGGACGCTGGATGACTCCGCCAACCGGCGCATTTCCATGCCGGAGGGATTCCTCTGTGCTGATGCGATCCTGCGTCTGGCACAGAACGTCACCAACGGTCTGCACGTCAACGAGCAGATGGTGGCAAAGGCAGTCAACGAATATCTGCCGTTTATGGCAACGGAGAATCTGCTCATGGAGGCGGTCAAAAGAGGCGGCGACAGACAGAAGCTGCATGAGGTCATCCGTCAGGCTTCCATGGAGGCGACGGCGAAGATGAAGGCGGGCGAAGACTGCGACCTGCTTGCTCGGCTTGCCGCCGAGCCGCAGTTTGCCCTCTCGGAAGAGGAAATCCATGAAATTATGCGACCGGAGCTTTATATCGGCAGATGCGCTAAGCAGGTGGACCGCTACCTCGCCGAAATCAAGCCGCTGATCGAAGGCGTCAGTGCAGAATCATCAGATATTGAGATATAAGAAGAAGGAAGAGGTTTGAAATGAACAAAGGTGCTCAGTTATACGAAGGAAAAGCGAAGAAAGTTTTTGCGACAGACGATCCGCAGCTGCTCATCGTATCCTACAAAGATGATGCGACTGCTTTCAACGGTCTGAAGCACGGCACCATCGAGGGCAAAGGCGTCATCAACAACAGGATGAGCAATGCGCTGATGCACTATCTCGAGAAAAAAGGAATTCCGACCCACTATGTGGAAGAACTCTCAGACCGTGATACGGTGGTCAAGAAAGTCGAAATCGTGCCTCTCGAGGTCATCATCCGGAATATCTCCGCAGGTTCTTTTGCCAAAAGATACGGCGTGAAAGAAGGCATCGTCTTCGATTCACCGACCATCGAGTTCTCCTACAAAAACGATGAACTTGGCGATCCCCTGATCAACGATTACCACGCCATGGCCCTGAAACTTGCCACTCCTGAAGAAATTGAGGACATAAAAAAATACGCCTTTCAGATCAATGATGAACTGAAGGCGTTCTGGAAGTCCTGCGGTGTGACACTTGTGGATTTCAAGCTGGAGTTCGGCAGAGTCGCAGACGGCAGCATCGTCCTGGCGGACGAGATCAGTCCGGACACTTGCCGGCTCTGGGATAGCAAAACCGGCGAGAAGCTGGATAAGGATCGTTTCCGCAGAGATCTGAGCGGCGTGGAAGACGCCTACCAGGAAGTCATGCGGCGGTTGGAAGAAAAAATATAAGACCCCGGGAAGGGGTCTCATCGATCAAATCGTAACGATCCAGTCACCCATGATGTCAGGTAGTTTTCCTATCTGCATTCCATAAAGTGTATCGTACAGGCGTTGGCTGACGTCACCGACGACTTCGTTGTTGATGACATAGTCTTCGCCTTTATAATTCAGTACGCCGATCGGAGAAATGACACATGCCGTTCCGGTTGCCCACGCTTCTTTCAGGGTACCGTCCTTGATTGCTTCAAAGACTTCCTCCAGCGCGATTCGTCTCTCTTCAACTTTCATCCCCCATTTGCGCAGCAACTGAATCGTGCTGTCACGTGTGACGCCGGGCAGAATCGATCCTGTCAGTTCCGGTGTTACGACGGTGTCACCGATCCGGAAGAACGCGTTGGACGTGCCGACTTCCTCCACGTAACGGCGTTCCTTCGCATCCAGCCACAAAACCTCCTCGCAGCCGAACTCGTGGGCTTTGTAGGACGCGATCATTCCGCAGGCATAGTTGCCTCCGCATTTCGCGAATCCTGTGCCTCCGACTGCTGCACGGATGTATTCCTCTTCCACAAGAATGCGGCTTCCGTGGAGCTTGGTTTCATTTCCCTGATAATAGGCCCCCACAGCGCAAAGGATAATGATGAACCAGTACCTCTTAGCAGGAAGGACGGAAAAGCTCACTTCAGGAGACAGAATGAACGGCCTGATGTACAGGGATGTTCCCGGACTAGTCGGCGTCCAGTCTTCATCTACCTTGACGATTGCTTTCACAGCCGCGAGAAACAGATCCTCATCCATGGCAGGGATACACATTCTCTCGTTGGTTCTGTTCAGGCGCTTTGCGTTCATGTCCGGACGGAACAGGTTCAGCGTTCCCTCAGGATTCCGATAAGCTTTCAGTCCCTCGAACATCATCTGCCCGTAATGCAACGTTGTGGCGCCCGGATCAAAGTAGATCGGTCCGTAAGGAACGATGCGGCCGTCATGCCAGCCCTGTCCTTCGTCATACTCCATGAGAAACATGTGGTCAGTAAAATACTTACCAAATCCCAGGGACGATTCGTCTGTTGGTTTTGGCTTTGGATGTTCGTTTCTGGTTACAGGAAAAGTGTATTCCATGTGCGTCTCCTCTTTCATTTGTATAAACTGTTCTATCTCATCTCTTGATGTACCAAACCGCTCTACCGCAATTGTACGTCAATTGTTTTTGCATGTAAATAACATAATGCCTCTAGCAGCCCTTAACCGGTTTTCGGCTACAATAATCCCGCTTTTGCACCTATTTCCTGTTTCAATAACGGAACATCCTTTTCAACGATTTCCCATATAATCTTATTATTTACTCTGACATATCCATGAGCAATCACATTCCTGGTTCCATAAATCTCGTGCCATGGTACAGTATTCATAATCTCCTTGCAGTTGTCTGAAAGACGATTTGTCGCTTCACCTATCTGAAATACATTCATCAAAACCGCATCCCTGTAATCCTCATCCAGATTAAACTGTTCAAATGTATTTCCAAAGCGTTCAATAATGCTCATAATTCGGTCGCAGTAATCAAGAATTGCTGCCAGATTATCCATATCCCTATCACTGATTTTTCTCATATACAGTCACATAATCCTTTTCTATATGCTCAATCAATCTTTTTGCTGCACGGGTATTATCTGCATGAAGCGCATCTGCCATAACAAGATCCACGTTTTTCCCAAAGGCACTCCTGATACCTCCCTCTAAAGCGAGATATTCTTTCATATCCCGGATGCTGTCACACTCGATCAGAAGATCGATATCACTGTCTTCAGTCGCCTCTCCTCGGGCATAGGACCCAAACAAGATGGCTTTTTTTATCCCATATTTTTTTGCAATCGGCAGTATCAGCAGCCTTATAGCCTCAATTGACAATACTGATTCATTACCGCAGATGTTATCTCTTATCAGGTTTTTGATATACCCCTGTTTATTTCCCACTTCATCCAGCTTCGCCAGAATATCCGCATCATTGGTCATATTGAACTTAAACATTATCGATTTGGTATGATTTCTGTCATACTTTGCGGATGCCTTTCGTTGTGCTTCTGTAACCATACATAATCCCTCCTGCAATATAAGTATATACTTATATTTCTATTTGGTCAACATTGATAACAGCTTTATCAATTCACACAGTCGAAAAACAGAAGTCCATTTAATGAATATTCCCACATAAGTGGCAGATAAATGACGGATCATATAAATCGCCGTAATCACCGTACTTGTAATACCATCGATATGCCGCTTCAATATTGTCCATGTCGTCTATATAAGGGATGTCGTTATTTGCGCACCACTCTTTCACCACATTGGCGGCTTCTTCATCAGTCATTCCGGGACACTCAGGCATTAATACATAATCATCGGAATCATTGTATTCCTTTCGAAGTTCTTCATTGTAATCCGGCCACTCTGGTGTTCTTGCCACACTTCTGAAGTGTCTCCCGCTTTTACACAAATAGTAATCATGCGAGGGTTTGTAGTCTTTACAGTTAACCACAAGAATGCTTAAGTTAACAGGTTTCATTTCATTGATCTCCTTTCCCAATATAAATAGCGCAGACTAAACGTCTGCGCTATTATACCATTTGTTTACATTTCTGTCAATTAAACCCTACTCCCACTCTTC
>JAILDT010000114.1 GCA_024689085.1 Clostridia bacterium
TCTCCACTTCCGCTACAACTTTATCCGCAATGCCTGCAGCTTTTACGCCTCCGTCATAAACGACCATAACGGAATTCAGATGATAACCTTCAATGATTCCGGACAGATCAGCAAGAGCGCCTCTGCCAAAATCGATGTTACTTTTTACGAAAAAATTAAAGCTCATGTTTTTCCTCCATAAAAAAGACTCTGCTTATGTGGTTATAAAAAGCAAAGTCTGTGCCAAACAGTCTATCTGATGCTATCCAGATAACTCTGAAGAATAATGATCGCTGCCTGCCGGTCGATGATGTCCTTTCTCTTGTTGCGCCGCATATCAGCTTCAATCAGAACCTTTTCTGCCATGACTGTAGTCAGACGTTCATCATAGAATTCAATCTTCACGCGGTTCATTCCGCTGCCGTTTAATTTATTCTCAAGCTTTTGCCTGAATTCCCTTACCTTTTCTGTCTGCGGGCTGTCTGTTCCATCCAATTTGAGCGGCAGACCGATGACAACGGTGTCGCATCCGTATTCTTTGATATAATCCAAAACACGGCCGGTATCTTTCTTGATTCCGACCCGTTCGATCGTAGTGATTCCCTGTGCAGTGATATCTAAGGCGTCACTGACAGCCACACCTATGGTTTTGTCTCCTACATCCAGTCCGAGTTTGCGCATTTTTCTATATTTTACATAATTTATTTATTGTTAATGAGTTACAATTCACCAAAAATCAAAAAATAGTGGCGGACGAAAAGCCCGCCACAAAAGAATACAAATTCTATTTATCGAGATAAGCCTTGATCAATTCTTCTACAAGATCATCTCTCTCGATTCTACCGATTACATTTCTGGCATTATTGTGACTTGTGATATATGACGGATCTCCGGAAAGAATATACCCCACCATCTGGTCGATGGCATTGTAACCTCTTTCATCAAGAGAATCATAAACGATTGTCAGTATCTCCTTAATTGTCTTCTGCTCGACTTTATCAAAGTTATCATACATCTTTGTCTGTCTATCCATTACAAAACCTCCAATCAGTTCACTTGGTGAGTTAAGTATAACATTATATTCCAAGTCATTACAAGCCTTTATAAGAGAATAATGTCTTAAACTATGTTAATTATTTACAGTAATTCCTCCGCCTTCGCAAAGGCATCTTCCACTTTTGATGGGTCCTTGGCACCAGCCTGCGCCATGTCGGCTTTACCGCCTCCGCCGCCGCCGGCTGCTTTTGCAATTTCCTTGATCATCTTGCCGGCGTGCATGCCCTTTTCCACCAAGTCATCGGTAAGCGAAACGAGGAACGTGACTTTGCCGCCGGATACGGATGCAAAGACCATCGCTACGTTCTTATTTGATGCTTTGACATTATCCGAAAGGTTTCTGAGGTCGTTGATATCATAGTCATCGAACTTCTTCGTGACGAGTCTGACGCCGTTGATCTCTTTGGCGTCATCCAGGAAGGAATCCGCGTCCTTGCTCATTTCCGCAGCCTTCATGTCTGCCAGTTCTTTGCGGAGCACCTTCAGTTCATCCGTCAGTGCAGCTGCTTTCTCCACAAGCAGGTTCTTATCTGCCTTCAGAGCCGCAGCCGTATCACTGATGATCTGCTGTTCTTTCTTGTAATCGTCAAGTATACTCTGCCCGGTGATCGCTTCGATACGTCTGACACCGGACGCGATGCCGGATTCGCTCAGAATCTTCAGCGCGCCGATCTGTCCGGAATTGGACACGTGTGTGCCGCCGCAGAATTCTCTGGAGTAATCCCCGATGGAAACAACTCTGACTTTGTCGCCGTACTTCTCGTCAAAGAGCGCCATTGCGCCTTCTTTCCTCGCGTCTTCAATGTCCATGACTTTCGTTGTCACCGGCAGGAAGAATCTGATCTTGTCATTGACGATTTCCTCGACAGCACGAATTTCTTCCTCTGTCATTGCCTCATAGTGAGAGAAGTCGAACCGGAGTCCATTCTTGTCAACATGGGATCCTGACTGCTTGACGTGATCGCCCAGCACTTCACGCAGCGCTCTGTGGAGCAAGTGTGTCGCGGAATGGTTCGCCGCTGTCATGTTGCGGACAGGCGCGACAACCATAGCGTCGACGATATCTCCTGCGTCAAATTCGCCTTGCAGAACTTCAACGGTATGTGTATAAACCTTATTCTGTTTGTTGACAGCATCTACACGTGCGATGCCGCTCTTCTCATTATAGATAAATCCTGCATCGCTGACCTGACCGCCGCTCTCTGCATAGAACGGTGTTTTATCGAGGACAAAAATACACTTGTCCCCTGCCGTCGCCTTAACGCGTTCCTCGCGGCTTTCATTGAACATGCACTGGAGGACTGCCTGCTGACTTAAAGTATCGTAGCCGGTGAATTCCGTTTCTCCGGAAAGAGCGAGTTCACAGGAATCGTCCTTCCATCCTGCACCTTCCATCTCTCCCTCGGTTCTGGAGAGTTCCTTCTGGCGCTGCATTTCTGCTGCAAAACCTTCTTCATCGACACCGTATCCTTTTTCGTCCAGGATCTCCTTGGTCAGATCGATTGGGAATCCGTAAGTGTCATGCAGTTTGAACGCCTTTGCTCCGTCAAGTACCTTGCTGCCGGAAATGACCATATCTGCAATGTACTCATCGATGATGCCCATGCCTTTATCGATGGTCGCAGCGAACTTCTGCTCTTCCGCGTTGACGACTCTCTTGATCATGACTCTGCGCTGTTCCAGCAGCGGATAGGCCCTGCCGGATTCGTCGATGACTCTGTCGCAGAGATTGGAAAGGAATGGCTCATGGATGCCGAGTTTACGGCCATGCATCGCGGCTCTTCTGATGAGTCTGCGCAGGACGTAGTCTCTGCCTTCATTACCCGGCAGAATGCCGTCGCCGATCATAAACGTCATGGAACGGAGATGGTCCGTGATGATTCTCAGAGAAACGTCCTCAGGAACGGTACCGCCCTTATACGCAACGCCGGAAACATTCTCCACCTGCTGCATGACCGAACGTATCGTATCAACGTCGAAGATACAAGTCGTATCCTGCATGATGCAGGCCAGTCTCTCAAGCCCAAGCCCCGTGTCTATGTTCGGATGCGGCAGATCGGTATAAGTGCCGTCTTCTTCCTTGTTGAACTGTGTGAATACCAGATTCCAGAATTCAACATACCGATCGCACTCGCAGCCCGGCTTGCAGTCCGGTTTGCCGCAGCCGTGTTCCTCTCCTCTGTCATAATAAATCTCGGAACAAGGTCCGCACGGTCCGCCTGTACCGATTTCCCAGAAGTTATCGTCCTTGCCAAGTCTTACGATCTTTTCATCCGGAAGGCCGATCATGTTGTGCCAGAGATCGTATGCTTCTTCGTCGTTCTCATAAATCGTGACCCAGAGCTTATCCTCCGGCATCTTCAGTACATTCGTTGCGAAATCCCATCCCCAGGTGATGGCTTCTTTCTTGAAGTAATCACCAAAGGAGAAGTTCCCCAGCATTTCGAAGAAGGTCCCGTGCCTGTCCGTGTATCCTACGTTATCGATATCGCCTGTTCTGATGCACTTCTGACAGGTGGTCATTCTCTTTGACGGCGGCGTCTTCAGACCGGCAAAATACGGCTTCAGCGGAGCCATTCCCGCACCGATCAGGAGAAGACTCGGGTCGTCCTCAGGAATCAGCGAAAAGCTCTCTCTCCTGTAATGACCCTGTTTCTCGAAGTAGCTCAGAAACATTTCTCTCAATGTGTTCAGACCCAGTTTTTCCATTTGTATCTATGTCCTCCATGCGCTCCAGTTACTATGAAATACCTGAAGCGATAATTCTTTTGTTTCAGTTCATCACTGATTTTTTATTATACAATAATCGAAACTCATATTTCAACAACTTGCACCAATTTATGTACATTTCGCCAAACCGGGATTTGTCGGACAAACTGCTCTAAGGCAAACTATATAAACTTTGTTCTCTGAAAACCGCTTCTGTTTACATTGTTTTCCCTTTTTACAGTGTTTTTTTATCGTAACGACAGAAGTAATGTTAATTATTGATTGTTAAATGCTCCCTAATTTACATGTTGAATCCCCCTAATCAGTCAGCCAGTCAGAAAAGTGCAAACTATAGCGCTTTATGGGATTGAAAATATACATGGTTTGCTTTTATCTTACCAAAACACTGTTTGATGGCATTGCCATAATTCTATTTATGAAATAAGAAAACCACCTGCTTCATCTTTGGCAGAAACAGGTGGCTAAATATCTTAAAACGTCAGGCAACTTAACGCTTTCGCGGCGCCGTATGCAGCGACATGCCATGGGCGTCTTCCAGCGCCTCTCCGATTCCTTCACTGTAGGTCGGATGGGACATGATGCTCTTGAGCATATCCGAAATGGTCAGATCGTTTACGATCGCTGTCGTAAATTCGCCAATCATGTCTGTTGCACGGGCGCACATCATCTGGGCACCGAGAATCTTCTCGGAACCGGCTTCTGCGACAACTTTGATGAAGCCCCTCTCTTCTTTGGTGATCAGACTTTTGCCGTTTGCGCTCATAATGAACTTGCCGGTAATCACATCGATGCCCTGATCCTTTGCCTGGGTTTCTGTCATGCCGACAATGGCAATCTCCGGATCCGTGTAAACGCCTGCAGGAACGATTGCGATATTCTGCGAACCAGCTGAGCCGCAGATTGCTTCGACGGCACGGATGCCGTGGGCGGACGCCGCATGCGCCAATTGGATCCCGCCGATCAGATCTCCGATGGCGTAGACGCCAGGTATACTGGTGCGGAAATCTCCGTCCACTTTCACATAACGCCCGTTCATCTCAGGCTGCGCGCCTTCTGCGAAGAGCGCTTCCGTCACAGGCCGTCTGCCGGTGGCAACGAGTATGTAATCACCGGAAACAGTCTGTTCTTTCTCTTTCTCTTCGTAGAATGCGGTCACCGTTCCATCGCCATTCTCTGCAAAACGCCTGACCATAGCGGAGGTATGAATGTCCACTCCCCTCTTCTTCAGGACCATCTTCAGATTCTGGGATATTTCCTTATCAAAGTTGTCCAGGATTTTTGGCAGAGCTTCCAGAATCGTTACGGTGCATCCCAGATTCGCAAACACCGTCGCGAACTCGACGCCGATCACACCGCCGCCGATGATGACCAGACGCTTCGGCGCGTGATCCAGTTCGAAGAGTCCGTCACTGTTGACGACGTGCGGAAGATCGATTCCTTCCACTGGCAGCGTCGCCGGCTTTGACCCTGCGGCCAGTATCACATTGTCCGCGTAATAAACATCGTCACCGACACGTACTGCATTACCGCCGTCTGCAGGCGGCAAAAGCATGCCTCTGCCGTTGATAACGGTCACCTGATTGCCTTTGAGCAGCTGCTGTACACCGCCGACAAGTGTATCGACGGTTTCCTGTTTGTAGGTGCAGATTTTCCCGTAGTCATAGGATACCCTCTCGGCACTTACGCCAAAACGATCCCCTTCCTGCATCTCCCGGTAAAGGGATGAAGCGTGGATCATGGCCTTTGTCGGAATGCACCCTCTGTTCAGACAGGTTCCGCCAACGCGGTCCGCTTCCACCACGGCGACCTTCAGTCCCTTCTGTGCGCCGCGGATGGCGGCCACATATCCGCCGGGGCCTGCGCCGATTACGATCAGATCATATTTCTCACTCATAATTGCCTCACTCTTTTGTGTTGCTTTTGCAATATTCATAGAAAAGGGTCTGATAAAACATCAGACCCTTGCAAATCACGCCGATTATTCAAACTCATACTTGAGGACCGGATGTCTCGCCGCGCCGACTTCATCGAGTCTGGTGACTGGTGTTTTGACCGGAGCCTGATGCAGTTTCTCAGGATCCGAGTAAGCCAGATCGTTCAGAGCGATGAATACGTCGATGGCTGCGTCGAGGGTTTCCTTGGACTCCGTCTCGCACGGTTCCGCCATGAGGGCCTCATGCACCGTCAATGGGAAGTACATTGTAGGCGGATGAATATTGTTGTCCAACAGTCCTTTGGCGATATCCATCGCCGTAACGCCAGTCTCCTTGGCTTGTCTGCCGATGTCCATGACGAACTCATGCATACAAACTTCAGGATGGAAGGCGATGTCGTATACTGCGGACAGTTTCTTCATCATGTAGTTGGCGTTGAGCACCGCGTTTTTACTGGCTTCCGGAATACCTTCTTTGCCGAGCATCTTGATGTAGGTCAGCGCCTTGACGACAACGAGGAAATTCCCGTAGAAATTCTTCATCTCACCCAGGCTTTCCGGTGCCTTTGCAAAAGCATATTCCCCGCTTTCCTCAACGGCAAATACGCCCGGCAGGAACTTGGCCAGATGTTCTTTGCATCCGACAGGTCCGGAACCAGGGCCGCCGCCGCCGTGCGGTGTGGAGAAGGTCTTGTGCAGGTTCAGGTGCACGCAGTCAAAGCCCATATCGCCCGGCCGTGCCCAGCCCATGACAGCGTTCAGGTTGGCGCCGTCGTAGTAACACTGGCCGCCGCACTCATGGATGATGTCCGTGATTTCCTTGATATTCGGATCGAAAAGACCAGCTGTATTCGGATTGGTCAGCATGAGGCCAGCAATCTCGTTATTACCGGCACAGACTTCACGAAGTTTCTCAACATCAACCAGCCCTTTTTCGTCGGAATCCACATTGATGACTTCCATGCCTGCCATGACAGCAGAAGCAGGATTGGTGCCGTGGGCCGAATCAGGAACGATGATCTTACGTCTCTGGGTTTCACCGTTGGCCAGATGATACGCCTTGATCAGCAGAAGTCCGGTGAACTCGCCGTGAGCGCCTGCTGCAGGCTGAAGCGTGAAGTTGCTCATGCCGGTGATTTCTGCCAGGGCGTCCTCGGTTTCCTTGAGAACCTGCAGACATCCCTGCATGGTGTGTTCCGGCTGCAGCGGATGAATCTGTGTAAAACCTTCGAATGAAGCGGTTCTCTCGTTCACTCTCGGGTTGTATTTCATGGTGCAGGAACCGAGCGGATAGAATCCGTCGTTCACGCCGTGTGACTTTTTGGCCAGTTCCGTGTAGTGTCTGGATAGATCTACTTCCGCCATCTCCGGCAGATGAAGATCCGATTCTCTCATATCATCCTGCGGCAGTGTATAAACATCTACGTCGCATTTTGGAAGTGCGCTGATCCCTCTTCCGGGTCTCGATTTTTCAAATATCAGCATTCTCTACACCTCCTTTACAATCGCAACGGCTTCATCGATATCGGCTTTAGAATTCATCTCCGTGCAGCACCAGAGGATGCGTCCGTCGCCCAGCGGCAGACCGCCGAGGATACCGGCATCTTCCAGAGCCTGCATCACAGCGCAAACGTCCTTATCCGTCTTCGTGACAAACTCATGGAAGAATTCGTCATTCTCGATTTCGAACCCTGCGCGGCTCAGTTCCGCAGCCATGTAGTGCGCTTTTGAGTAGCATTGGGTTGCAACGTCTTTCAGTCCCTCGCTGCCCATAGCCGACAGGTATACGCCGACCGTCAGTGCGCACAGAGCCTGATTGGAGCAGATGTTGCTGGACGCTTTCTCACGTCTGATGTGCTGTTCTCTGGCCTGGAGCGTCAGAACATAACCCGTCTTGCCGTTGTGATCAACGGTCTGTCCTACGATTCTGCCCGGAAGGCTTCTCTTCATGGAATCGAGGGACGCCATAAATCCGAGATACGGCCCACCGAAGGCTGGAGCCATACCCAAAGGCTGCCCTTCACCGATAGCAAAATCAGCACCATATTCGCGCGGCGTTCTCAGGATACCCAGTGTCATTGGATTGACCGACATGACGTATCTGCAGTTTTTCACGGAGTGGGCGATCTTGCCGATCTCCTCTGCCGGTTCCAGACTTCCGTAGTAGTTCGGATGCTGGATCAGTACGCAGCAGGTATCGTCTGTCATCATGGACTGCAGCGCTTCCGTATCAGTCACGCCGTCTTTTTCAGGAATCACTTCCAGTTCCATCTCATTACCGAAGCAATATGTTTCGATGACTTTCATGGCCGATGGCTGGATTGTCGCTGAAACCAGCGCTTTGTTGGCTTTGCGTCCCCTGCACGCGGCAACTGCCTCACCGGCGGCGGTTCCGCCGTCGTATACCGATGCGTTGGAAACGTCCATTCCCGTCAAGTCACAGATCATAGTCTGGTACTCGAAGATGGACTGGAGTACTCCCTGGCTGATTTCAGCCTGATACGGCGTGTATGCAGTCTGGAGCGTTTCATTGGACGTCACGTGGCCTACAATAGCAGGAATATAGTGCCTGTAGGCACCGGCGCCGCGGAACACGGATCTGAATACATTGTTTTTCGCAGCGATCTCCTTCATGGTCTTCGAAACTTCCATTTCGGACATCCCTGCAGGGAGATCCAGCTCTCCCTGGAATTTTACAGCGTCAGGAATATGTGCGAAGAGATCATCCAGCTTCTCATAGCCGATCTCGCGCAGCATCGCCTGCTGCTGTTCCTTTGTATTAGGAACAAAAGTGCCCATAAATGCCGCCTTTCTTATTTATTCCTCCTCAGCGCAGAAAGCTTCATAGTCTTCCGGCGCAAGCAGTTCTTCAGCCTGTTCAGTAACACCATCTACTTTGATAAACCAGGCGTCGTTTGCGTTCTCGTTAATCATCTCAGGTGCGTCAAGCAGTTCTTCGTTGATTTCAGCGATCACTCCGGAAACCGGTGAATAGATATCGGAAACAGCCTTCACGGATTCCACGTCAGCGAAAACTTCGCCGGCAGTGACTTCATCGCCCGGTTCAGGCAGGTTGACGAATACCAGATCTCCCAGTTCAGACTGTGCGAAATCTGAAATACCGACTGTCGCAGTATCCCCGTCAATAACGACCCATTCGTGTGTTTTCATGTAGAGTGCATCATTTTTCAGTTCCATGGTTTTAATCTCCTTTTATTGAAATAAATATGAATAAATGATTGGTTATCTTTTGTAGAATGGCAGTTCACAGACTTCCGCGTCTACCATGCGTCCTCTGACATCAACCTGTACCGGTGTGCCGATTTCCTTGTATTCTCTAGGAATTCTGGCCATTGCAATCGGATAGTCGAAGTATGGACACTTGGTACCCGACGTGGTATAACCCACCTTTTCACCGTTTACATAAACATCCTGATGTTCACGAGCGATTCCTCTGCCTGTAATCTTCAGACCAACACGAACAACAGCAGGTTTGCCCGCTTCTTCCATCGGTTTCTTGCCGATGAAGTCGACCGGTTTCTTGAGTTTGATCGCGAACATGAGTCCCGCCTCTCTCGGCGAGATATCATCATTCATCTCGTGACCATAAAGCGGCATACCGGCTTCCATTCTCAAGGTATCTCTGGCTCCCAGACCGCACGGAATGAGTCCGTCGTCCTTGCCTGCTGCATAGATGGCATCCCACATTTCCCCTGCTTTTGCAGCTGGGAGGTAGATTTCTACACCATCTTCCCCTGTATAGCCCGTTGTGGAGCAAATGCATGGGATTCCGGCAATCTCAGCACCGAATCTCACGTAATAGTATTTGTCAGGAATGCTGCCTTCGGTGCAGATTTTCGCGATGATATCCTTTGCCTTCGGTCCCTGGACCGCGATCTGCGCGTATTGGGATGAAACGTCTGTATACTTGACATCGCCGAACTGGTGGTCGCAGAACCACTTGTAGTCTTTGTCCTTGTTTGCCGCGTTGACGACGATGAAGTACTTATCCTGATTCATCTTGTACACGATCAGGTCGTCCACCGTGCCGCCATGCTCGTTGCACATCGGTGAATACCTGGCCTGTTCGTCTTCCATATTTGTAAAGTCATTGGTCAGGATCATGTTGAGGTTCGCCAGTGCGTCAGGACCTTCGCACAGGATCTCTCCCATGTGGGATACGTCGAACATGCCGGCAGCCGTTCTCACCGCCATATGTTCTTTGATGACGCCTGAATCCTTGTACTGTACAGGAAGAATGTATCCGCCGAACGGGACCATCTTTCCGCCGTATTCAAGGTGTTTTTCATACAGTGGAGTCTTGAGTTCCATAATGTTTCCTCTTTTCTGGATTTATCACTTTAACTACTTAAACCAATAGGACATAGGGATTATAGCACAAGTGGTTGGCCTTTTGCGCATAAATTTTCAAAAAAAGCACTACAAATTGTGGAATTATTTGATTGTTCTTGCCTCGATGTAGTAACGTTTATCTTCCGCATGACCCATGGAGAATGTTTTCCTCGGAAGAGCGCCGTCATTGATGACGGATTTGAAGAGATCGCCCTTATCCATAGCAGGAAGCAGAAATGCCATGCAGCCTGGCTTCTGTCCCAGCTGAACAGTGATTTCATCGCCGTGGACATAATCGATACCGATACCGTGCTCCTTGATGTACTGATCCAGGAACGACTGGAGTGTTCCGACTTCCAGCTGTGCGCTTGGTTCCGTCACTGTGATGAAACCGTCTGCTCCTTCATAGGCGTAGCGAATCACATGTCCTTCGCCTTTACCGTCGATCGTAGATGGGTATTCCTCCTTGAACGCCTTGAGCAAAGCCTCCGGATCCACATCGAAGAGCACGCGGTGAATCGGCTCGAACTCCAGCGCATCGTCGTAAAGATTGACGATTTCTACCAGTGCGTATCTCGATGGAAGTGTGTTCTCGCTGCCCGGACCGAATTTGGCTTTTTCTTCCTCGTAGAGTGCTTTTGCAGAAGCCAGTGAATGGTTGCCGTCTCCTACCGCGAAGAGAAGCGGCTGCTCGTCAGCCAGCGCTTCCAGTGCCTTGGACGCTCCGGCTTTCAGGTCATCCGGAACAAGCCAAGCCTTAGCATGTCCGCCGCCTTCCATCAGATCAAAATCGTAGATGACGTCTTCACAGGCGCTCAGAGGCCCTATGACTGTGTTATCCACATCATCAATCAGAAGCATCACATGAGGCAGTTCGATGGCCGCGTCGCGTCTGACAGCTTGTCTCGGCGGGATTCTCTCCAGAACAGTACCCTCCGTCGCTCTCACGAGGGACGTGCTGCCTTTGGAGTAATCGTATTCTTCCAGATCGATCTTGCCGATAAGACCTCTGCGGATTTTTCCGTCGCTCTGCACTCTTTCCAGATAGATCATGGCATCCGGGTACAGTTTGAATACGCCGCTGTCAAGATACTCCCTCATAGTGGCGTTGATTTTATCGATGTGTTCCTCCGTATGTCCGTCGGAAAGCTGCGCTTCCGGCAGAATGATGCGGAATGTGGAAGGGTTGTCCCCTACTGTCTTCTCGACTCTTTCCCAGTATTCCGGCTGTGAGGTGAACTGGTCGCAGGCTACGACAGCCCACGTCTCGTAATTACCCTTTGCAGGCAGAAGAATATCTGCTGCTGAAAAACCTGTTTTGCTCATAACGATCCATCCTTTCACATCTATCTTCTAACATACATAAAAACAGAGAGAAATGATTCTTTTCCCTCTGTTGATAGTAGCATATTCTTATGTTCCGTACAATGGATAAATCACCACATTATGATGGCCCTGACCGGGCAGACCGGCGCACAGTAGCCGCAGGTCAGACACACGTCGTAATTGACATCTGCCAGACCCTTCTCATTGATGTAAATTGCTTTGTTCGGACAGCGTTCCACGCAGGTATAGCAGCCTTCGCAATCTCCCTGATCAATGTGGATCTTCTTGAACCGGGTCTCCGGCTGATAATCCTCCGGAAGCTCTCCCTCCGCGTATCTGACCAGATCGTCGATTTCAGACTTCTTACCCATGCCGACCATGATGGAATGGCATCCCAGATCATGAACATAATTCAGGGACTTCATATACGTACCCGTCAGATTACCGCCGCCAAAGGCTTTCATTGCAAAAACACCCTTGCCGGCGTCGAGACACTTCCGGATAGCGGCTTCCATCTCCGCCGCTGTTCCCGGGCCATCGCCCTTCCGGATGCCGAGTCCCGCATAGTTGATCAGCGGAAATACGATGTCGCATTCCGGAACATCCGCCATCATTTCTGTAATGTCTACGTGATGCGTTGACACGCCGATGGCGCCGACGATCCCTTTCTTCTTGTAATCGATCAGGCACTGCCAGGCACCCGCCCTGTTGGACCAGTCCGGTTCCTGCCGCACTTCGTGCATCTTGAAGATATCAATGCGCTCGATCCCAAGGGCGTCAAGACACTCCTGAATGGCCGCTTCCATCTCCTCATAGGAGTGGTCAAGACTCTTACTGGCGATGATCGGACGGTCCGGATTGTCCGGTGACAGATCGATGTCCTTGAACGCTTCCCGGATATATGGATACGTCTCATAGTACTGGGCCGTATCGAAGAGATTGATGCCTTTGTCATAGGCGTACCTGACAATCTCCGCACCTTCGCGTAAAGGCAAATCAAGCTGGGTATTGCCGATTGTCAGCACACCCAGCCCGATTGGAGTCACGTATATTTCTGTGTTTCCAAGCCTGTTCTTATACATTACAGTTCGCATTCGCCCTCTTCACAGTCATCATGATGCTCTGCGTCAGGGTCGTAGTTCTCAAGGCCTTTGTATTCCTTGCCATGTTTCATCGCGTAATCATAGATCGCATTTTTGATCGCATGCTCTGCCAGAACAGAACAGTGGATTTTGATGGCCGGCAGACCACCCAGTTCTTCTACTATTTTCTCATTGCTGACGTTCAGAGCGTCCTCCACTTTCATGCCGATGATCATATCTGTCGCCATGCTGGAGGAAGCAATTGCGCTGCCGCACCCGAAAGTCTTGAACTTCGCATCGGTGATCACTTCGTTTTCATCGACGCTCAGCGTGACCTGCATCATGTCACCGCATACCGGGCTGCCGTAGATACCCTTGCCATCCGGGTTTTCAATTTCACCAACATTATGTGGATTGAGGAAATGATCCATTACTGTGTCATTATATAAAGCCATGTTTTTACCATCCTTCCGCGCCGTTTACAGGCGATAATTCTCTAAGCCTAGCAACGATTTCCTTAAGCTTTTCTACTACATAATCAATATCTTCTTCCGTGGTCATGTCACCGACCGTGAAGCGGCATGTGCCATTGGCCTTTGTGACAGGAACACCAATTGCGCTCAATACATGAGACGTACCAAGGGATCCTGATGAACAGGCAGATCCTGTGCTGGCACAGATTCCATTGGCATCGAGCAGCAGAATGATCGATTCTCCCTCAATAAAGGAAAATGCGATATTCAGATTTCCCGGGTGTCTCTTTGTGAAGTCCTTCGGACCATTGAGAGTGACATCAGGAATTTCCTTTTCGATCTTCTCCCACAGCATTCTGCGGAGTCTGTCGGAATGCGCTGCATGCTCATACAGATCACGTTTTGCCAGTTCCGCAGCTTTGCCGAATCCGACGATACCGGCCGTATTCTCTGTGCCGGCTCTCTTCTTCTTCTCCTGCGCCCCGCCATGGACAAAACTTGGAATATTGATTCCAGCTTTCTTATACAATGCGCCAATGCCCTTCGGCCCATAGATTTTGTGCGCTGACATGGATATGAAATCGACGCCGAGATCTTTCACATCGATCGGCACGTTGCCAAGAGCCTGTACGGCGTCCGTATGGAAGAGCACACCGTGCGCCTTCGCGATAGCAGCCAGTTCTTTGATTGGCTGGATCGTACCGACTTCGTTGTTGACCATCATGATGCTGACGAGGATCGTGTTGTCTTTGATTGCAGCTTCCAGATCAGCCGGCGAAACGAATCCTTCTTCGTCCACATCGAGATACGTTACTTCCACGCCGTGTTTTTCAAGATACTGGCATGTGTGCAGAATTGCGTGATGTTCAATTTTCGTCGTAATAATATGATTGCCTTTATTTTTACGCGCGTCAGCAACGCCTTCGATCACCCAGTTGTCCGCTTCTGTACCGCAGGATGTGAAAAATATTTCTCTCTCTTCGGCATTGATCAGGTCAGCGACCTGCTCTCTCGCTTTTGTCAGGCCGTCTTTCGCCTCCAATCCGGGTGCATAAAGACTCGATGGATTCCCGAATTTCTCCGTGAAATACGGAATCATCTCCTTCAGCACTTCTTCCTTGACCGGTGTCGTTGCAGAGTAGTCTAAATAGACATTTCTCATGTTTGTTTCTCTCCTTGGTTCAATCTTTACTCTTTAAGTCAAGTTAATAGTATACCTATTTAGTCCTATTTGCAAGTTCTTCTTTCAGTTCTTCTTCTGAAAGATCTTCCACGAACCGGACATTGTCCAGCTGTGCCTTCATACTGCCCCTGATGGAGGCCAGATACGCCTTGTAGAGTTCCTTCTGTTCGGCCTGCTCCTCCTCTGTCAGTCCCTCCGCCTTCTTCTTTGCTGCCAGGACATTGATTCTGTCGATCATTTCCTTCGTTACTGCCATAATTTCCTCCACGCTTCGACTTCATATTCGAATTTATCCATCGGAGTCATCTTGAACAGATTCATTCTGTGTTTCCGGTCAATGCGTTCCTTCGCCTCAGGATCTTCACAGACGCCCTCTCGGATATATCGATCGAGTACGGCATAGGTAAACCCCAGATTGTCTTCGTCCGTTTTGCTCTGCAGACCGTCGATCGGCACCTTATCCACGAACATGGACGGCAGCCCAAGCGCTCTGCCGACGGCCTTGACTTCCTGTACGGTCAACATGCTCAACGGACTGAAATCTCCCGCGTTGTCACCGAAAATCGTGTTGTAGCCCACATAATCCTCAGACAGATTGCAGGTGTTCGCAACACGTCCGTTCACCGTCTGTGATGTAGCGTAGAGCATGGTCATTCTGACTCTTGGCGGAATATTGGTCTTCGTCTGTTCCGATACTTCTCCAAAGGCAGCCTCAACCTGTTTCTCTACAGCGTCGCAAGCCTCGCCCACGTTCACCTCGATGCCGCGAATACCCAGATGATCGATCAGGGCTCTCGCTACGTCGATATCAAACTGATAGCCTCTTGGCATCATGACACCGACGACGCGGTCTCTGCCCAATGCTTCCGTGCAGAGCGCCGCCACGACCGAGCTGTCCTTACCGCCGGATACGCCTACGACTACATTGCATCCGGGGCCGTTGGCCTCGAACCAGTCTTTGATCCATTGTATAATGTCATTCTTGACTTTTTCTGCATCAAACATGTTTCTTATCTCCTTCTTCCATTGCTCTGATCAGAGCCTTCAGTATGTGTCCCGAGTTTATTTCAAAAGCCTCAATAGGCTGTTCCATCTCCTTGGCCGGTGTCCAGTACCTTTTGACGTAACGGCCCAGCATTTCTTCAAAGGTCAAGCCCTCTGCCAGCATGGTCCGGACGAATTCCGTCTTGCTTTGGCATTCTTTTCGGAATTCCGTAAAGTACCGCTCGTTGTAGTATTGCGGAATCATGCCGAAGTGCGGAAGGCAGATGTATGCCGGATGCAGGCTTTCGCATTTGTAACTGGATGCGATAGAGTCCGGAAAGCTTTTCAGTGACGGCGTGTGCACATAGTCCTTCCCTTCCAGAATGCCTGTGCTCTCGCTGGTGAACAGAATCCCCGGCGGTTCCAGATAAAACGAAAGCGAACAGTCCGTATGCCCTTTTGTCTCATAAGCCGTCATCGTCATATCGCCCAGCGACAGGACGTCTCCGTCGCGCAGCACGACATCGACCCGGATGCCGTCGGTGCGGACCGGCTCCTCGCTGTCCGGAACATAAAGCTGTCTGGCCTCCTCTCCAAGCGCCCGAATCAGCTGCAGCGCGCTGTCTTTCCGGAGAATGGACTGACACTTCTCACTTCCCAGAACAACCGCTTCCGGAAAGCGATCTTTGATATACGGCAGTCCGCCCATATGGTCGTAATGGGAATGGCTCAGGATAATGTAATCCAGATGGTCCGTTTCCGCTGCGATATTCTCCGCTGTCTGCTCGCCGCAGTAGGCCATGCCGCAATCATACAGGGCGATTTTTTCCTTTCCCATGATGAGAAAGGACTCGCCGCCGTGTCCGGCCGTCACCCTGCGAATATCGCAGGGAAAGGCAAACCGGTCGAAGTCGTCCCCGAAGGTATTGAATAATTCTATGTTTGTTCCGAATTCCGGTATTTTCATTCCAGTCTGTTCTCTCTCGCGTTTTTGAATTCGCCGTATGTGAAGAACGCCAATCCGACCCATACGATTGCAAAAGCAATAAACTGCACCAGATCAAATGGCTCTCTCATGAAGAAAATCCCGATCACAAGAGAAATCGACGGCGACAAGTATTCCAGCAACCCTACCATGATCAGCGGAATCTTCGTTGCCGCGTCCGCGAAGAATGACAGCGGCGCCGCCGTCAGAATGCCGCAGCACAGCAAAAGCAGATATTTGCCCGGTGTTGCGACGCCCAACGCGCCCTGCCCTGTGCATTCGAGCCAGATGACCACTGCCAGCGCCGGCGGCATCAGAAAGAGTGTCTCCAGAAAGACCGACATGATGGCCGGCAGATCGAAGTGTTTCTTCAGGGCCGCGTAAAACGCGAAGGTCAGCGCCAGTCCCAGCGCAATACCCGGGATCTGCCGGAAGTGGATCAGCAGCACCACCAGTCCGGCCAGTGCGAAGAGCAGCGCAATGAACTTGTACCCTGTGAGTTTCTCACGAAACAGCAGGATCCCAATCACGCACACCATCAGCGGCTCGATGTAGTAACCGACGCAGGTCTGGATGACGTGGTCCGCGTTGACCGCCCAGATGTAAATGCTCCAGTTGGCTGTGATCAGCAGCCCCGCCAGCGGGAAGCGAAGCGGACCGCGCAGTATGCCTTTGCTTTCGATTCTTGCTGTGAGGTGTTCTCTGACAGAACCGATTCCGTATATTTTCAGCGTCGCGATCCCGGAGACCAAGCCCACGAGAAAGATCCTGTAAAAAATGATGACCCAGGAGTCGATGGGCCGCAGCGCCTGCCAGTAGATCGGCAGAACACCCCAGAGCACATCACAGCTGAGCATGGATATGACGCCGGTTATGTATGTTCTATCGTGTTTCATTCAGACTCCTCTTCGACAGAGTCGATCAGGTCGGAGAATGACATGGCGTAGTAATCAATATCATAATCAAGGGCCATAGCGAAATCAAAGGCGAATTCTTCCCCGCTCAGTTTTCCGGCTCTGGCCGTAGCGATGGCATCCCGCACGCTCTGTTCGTACTCACGGCCATCACCTTTGTTAAGTACGGATACCTCTGTATCGTAGACGTACCAGTTCCGGAAACGGTAGAACCGGTCCGTAAACTCCCGAATGGAATCCGGATCCTCTGCGTCAACATTTCGAATGGTACCCGTCAGTTCCAGTCTGATCTGGTCCAGCAGAGAGAACATATCGCTGTAGTCGGAAGGCAGGCCTCCCATGATTTCATTAAAGTATTCCTCCAGAAGCGATGCTGCCGTGATCGGGTCCACTTCTTCGAAGAGCCGCATGAGCGCTTCATGGTCGATATGCTCATCGCTTTCAATAACATCTGCGATCTCTTCGAAATACTCCAGTTCCAAGCCGCTTTCTATATCAAGATAGTCTATCAGTTCGTAGTAGTTCATCGGCTGATTTCCCTCTCCAGGTCGAAGTTCAGGAACTTGACCTTCTTTTCTTCGTCTTTGAAGATGTTGTCGATCATGTTGATGAAGTTCTCGCTCAGGTCGCTGGCGTAGAACACATTGGTGAAATCGGAACCCGATGCGAATCCGTCTCTGTCGTCCAGTACCTCACGAATCCTTCCAGCAACGATATCGGATGGATTGATGATATCCAGCTGCGGATAGAGCCGCTCGATATTCTTCTTAATGAGCGGATAATGGGTGCAGCCTAGGACGACGGCATCGAGATTGTTTTCTCTGACAAAGGAATCCATGTAGTATCGGATGGTCAGATCCATGATCTCATTGTCGATGATTCCCTCTTCGATGAGCGGCACGAAAGCAGGACACGGCGCTTCCGCAATCTGAATCCTGTTATTGTACTTCTGAATCTTGTTTTTATATGCGTGGGACGCGATAGTGACCTTGGTCCCGATGACACCGACTTTGTCTTTGACGCCTCTGTAAGTCGCCACGTATCTTGCTGTCGGTTCGATAATGCCGATGATCGGGATGTCCGGGAACCGTTCCTGCAGATCATCCACGCAGGTAGCGCTGACCGTATTGCAGGCGATGACGATCATCTTCACATCCGACTTCACCAGAAAGTCCGTGATTTCCATGCTGAAATTCCTTATGGTTCTCGTTGCTTTGGAGCCATAAGGCGTTCTGGCTGTATCGCCGAAATATATGATTTTTTCCTCCGGAAGCTCTCGCATCAGATAAGGGATGCAGGTCAGCCCGCCAAGTCCCGAGTCAAAGAAGCCAATCGGCCTGTTATCCATATTTGTGTATCCTCTCCGTTATTGAATAATCAACTTAAGTATTATACAATATGACATGACTAAAGTAAAACAGCCATGGAGGGAAAAATGAGTTCGAAGGGACTGAAAACCAGAGATAAAATCGATCCGAAGTACAAGTGGAATATCGAGGCCATGATCCGTGATGAAAGCACCATCGAACGTGACCTGATGAAGATCAGAAAACAGGCCGATCAGTACGCTGAAAAGTACGCCGGACACCTGGGAGACAGCGCAGAAACGCTGTATGATGCTTTTGCATCGAACGACAAGCTGATGCGGAAGCTGGAGAAAATCTACGTGTACGCTCACATGCGGCGGGATGAGGACAATTCCAACAGTCTGTATCAGGGCATGACCGATATGGCCATGGCCGTCGTCGCCTATGTTTCCGCGAAGGTTTCTTTCTTCACCCCGGAACTGCTCTCCCTCAGGAGAAGTACTCTCCTCGGTTTTATTGCAGAGAATCCGAAACTGAAAACCTACGAATTCGCCATTATGGATGCGCTTCGCCAGAAGAAGCACATCATGAGCAAAAAGGAAGAATCCATCATGGCGCAGATGGGCGAAATCACGAGTGCGACAAACGATATCTTCACCATGCTGAACAACGCGGATATCCGCTTTGCGGACGCTGTGGACAGCAAAGGCAGTAAACACCCTGTCACACACGGCACCTATATCAAACACATGGAGTCAAAAGACCGCGCGCTGCGCGCGTCAGCGTATCATTCCATGTACGACGCCTACAAAAATCTGATCAATTCTATTTCGACGGCATACAACTACAACACCAAGACAGACGTGGTTACCTCCCGGATCCGCAAGTTCGGTTCCTCCAGGGAAGCCGCCCTTTCCGGTGACAACATTCCGGGCGCTGTCTATGACAATCTGGTCAGCGTGGTCAACGAGAACCTGCCGGCCATGCATCGCTATGTCCAGCTGCGGAAGAAACTCCTGGGTCTCGATAAAATGTATATGTACGACATGTACGTCCCGCTCATCAGGATTCCAAACCGGAAGATTCGTTTCGAGGAAGGCCTGGATATCATGCGCGAGGCCCTGCAGCCTTTGGGCAGGGATTATATCAGCAAGATGAACAAAGGCATCAGTCAGGGCTGGATCGACGTCTATGAGAACAAGGGGAAAACAAGCGGTGCTTACAGCTTCGGCTGCTACGACAGCTACCCTTACATCCTGCTCAACTATACGGATACCCTTAAAGACGTATTCACTGTGATCCACGAAATGGGCCACTCCATGCACTCCAAGTATACCCGGGGCGCCCAGCCGTATATCTACGGCAGCCACTCCATCTTCACGGCGGAGACGGCTTCTACAGTCAACGAATCCCTGCTGATGAACTATCTGCTGGACAAGGAAACAAAACCACAGATGCGGAAGTACCTGCTGAATATGTATCTGGAGGAATTCCGCACGACCCTCTTCCGTCAGACGATGTTTGCGGAATTTGAAGACATCACCCACAAGGCGATTGAAGCGGGACAGGTACTCACCGGCGATTGGATGTGCGACCAGTATCAGGCGCTGAACGACAAGTATTACGGACCGGCCGTCGAACGGGACGACACGATCCGGTATGAATGGGCCCGCATTCCGCATTTCTACAGGGCCTTCTACGTATATAAATACGCTACAGGCTACTCAGCCGCGACAGCCATCTGCAGCAAAATCCTCAGTGAAGGCAAGCCTGCAGCGGATGCTTACATCGATTTTCTCAGGACCGGCGAGTCCGACTATCC
The DNA here is from genome assembly GCA_024689085.1 of Clostridia bacterium. Taxonomy (GTDB): domain Bacteria; phylum Bacillota; class Clostridia; order Peptostreptococcales; family Anaerovoracaceae; genus Lentihominibacter. The sequence goes on from JAILDT010000114.1 coordinate 20,128, forward strand.
GATTGAACTGCTGAAGATCGCCGGCGTGGACATGTCGAGCCCTGAACCAATAAGAAAAGCAATGGATAAGTTCAATGAACTTTTGAATGAATTTGAAGGAATGGTAAGATAGATGAAAAGCGGAATCATATCTCTTTTTACAAATGAGACGGAACGCTCTACAGGCGTTGAGAGCCAACTGAAAGAAAAACTCGCAGCACGGGGCTATCAAGTCGCAGAAGGCTATGATGAAAACGCGGAACTGCTCATATGTATCGGCGGCGACGGCGCGTTTCTGCGCACTATGCACCGCTGTGATTTCCCGGAGACACCAATCGTCGGCGTCAACACCGGACATCTTGGTTTCTTCCAGGAAGTCTGGCCGGAGGAATTCGACAATTTTATCGTGGATTATGAACTGGGCAGCTACACCATCCAGAAGCTCGGCACTGTTATGGGCATCGCAACCACGACCGACGGCAAAAGAGACGTCCACATCGGGCTGAACGAACTCGCTGTCACAGGCAGCAAATCCTATTCTATCCATCTGGATCTTTCCATCGGCGGCAAACCGATCGAAAAATTCAGCGGCGACGGTATTCTCGTCGCAACATCAGCCGGCAGTACTGCGTATAACTACTCTCTGGGAGGCTCCATCGTCGACCCGAGACTCAATTCTCTGCAGGTGACGCCGCTTGCACCGATGAACACTACCGCATATCGCTCTTTCACATCCAGTCTTATGCTGCCTCCGGATCTCACCCTCGGGATCGTTCCGGAAGCATCGGACAAAGTCATATATATTCATAACGACGGCATTGAAACCGCCTATTCGAATCTGAAGGAAATCGAGGTCAGGACCGCGGATAAATGTGTCAATCTCATCCGGTTCAGCGACTACGACTTCTGGAGCAAAGTAAAAGACAAGTTCCTGTAATGACCCAATTTCGGCACATTGTCACAAGTGAAGACGACGGGAAAGAAGTACGGCAGATCACCAGAGAGTACTTCGATTTTTCCGCGCGCCTGCGGAACAGAATCAAGCGGGAAAAACTCACGATGAGGAACGGTGTATATGCGGAAGGCTGGCATAAAGTCAATGAAGGAGATGTGATCAGCATCACACTGCCTGATGAGCACAGCAACTTCCCGCCGGAGGATATACCTGTCGATATCGTCTACGAAGACGAGGACCTGATGGTCATCAACAAGCAGCCGGGAATCGTCGTACACCCAACCAAAGGGCATCCGTCCGGCACCATCGCAAACGCCCTCTCCAACTACATGGAACAGACGGGTGACATCTTCAAGATCCGTTTTGTGAACAGACTGGACAGAGATACGTCCGGTCTTCTTCTCGTAGCAAAGAACGCCTATTGTCAGAATCACATCACAGACCAGATGCGAAAAGATCTCATCCACAAAAAATACATTGCCATCGTCAAGGGCGAAATGGAGTCAGAATCCGGTACCATCGATCTGCCGATCGGGCGTCCGGACCCCGAAGATATCAGAAGAGGCGTCATTGCAGACGGCGCCCCTTCCGTAACGCATTATAAAGTTGTTCGGCATCTGAAGGACCATACCCTCGTAGAGCTTTTGCTCGAGACTGGCAGAACCCATCAGATCCGGGTCCACATGTCACACATCGGACACCCTGTCGCCGGTGACACGCTCTACGGTGAAGAAGACGCCGAACTGATCGGACGTCAGGCTCTTCATGCCGCCGGTCTCTCTTTGATCCATCCAATAACAAAGGAGCCTGTCGCATTCGAGGCTCCTCTTCCTGATGATATGCAGATAGCCGTCAAACGGCTCTCTCTCTGATCGTTTCACATTCCTTTATCCGATAATGGCCGAAATCGGCTTGTCTTTCAGCTCCTGTTCCAGAATCTGCTGGATGCGGGAAAGCTCATTATGCATTCTGCATGGGATATCGTCGGTGTTCCTGCCGCAATCCTCTTTCATGCAGTGGACGATGGCAAGATCCTCTTCCGTAATGCTGACGATATCGTAAACTGTCAGCTCTTCCAGCGAACGGTTCAGATAGTATCCGCCCTCTTTGCCGCGCTCTGACTTGACGATGTCATTCTGCTCCATCTCGCGGATAATTTTATAGGCAAAGGCTTTCGGAATGTCTTCCTGCTCACAGATCTCGCGAACACTGTGGGTCTTGCCGTCTTTCAACGCTCTGCATACTCTCAATGCATAATCGCTTCTCTTCGTGATAATCATTTCTTTCTCCTTAATTTGTACCTCAATACTCCAATTTAAGTGTATTATATCACAAGTCGCCTCTTCCAAACTGTTTTTTTTGTGTTATAATGACTTCCGGAATAATAATATATAAATCATTAATGATATAAGGAGACTGAAAATGAAGAGTTTTATCAGTGAATTCAAAGAGTTCGCCCTCCGTGGCAATGTCATGGATATGGCCATCGGTATCGTGATCGGCGCAGCATTTACGGCTATCGTAACAGCACTGGTCGATAATATTATTTCACCGATCATCGGCGCCTTCGTCAAAGTGGATTTCAACCATCTGGTTGCAACGATCAACGGCGTTGAACTCCAGTACGGCGCATTCATCATGGCCATCGTCAACTTCCTGATTGTCGCGCTGGTGCTGTTCTGCATCATCAAGGCGATGAACAAAGCAGCGGCTCTGGGCAAGAAGGAAGAAGAGGAAGCAGAACCGACGACCAAGGAGTGCCCGTTCTGCCTGCAGGAGATTCCGATCAAGGCGACAAGATGCCCGCATTGCACATCGGAACTGTCCGAGTAATCGTCATCTGATTACAAACGGCAAATGCAAATAACAAAAGACGGCTGGATCTCCAGCCGTCTTTTTGGTGCGGATAAGAGGATTCGAACCTCCACCGAATTGCTCCGACACGGACCTGAACCGTGCGCGTCTGCCAGTTCCGCCATATCCGCGCGACTATTTTATTATACATAATGAAAATAGAAATTCAAGATGTTTTTTGAAGAAAATTCGAATGACCCGGGCAAGACGTAAGCCGGGTTCTGTATCTGACAATCATCTATCTCGACATACCGTTACCGGTATGCTCCAGCGACCTACCTCCGGGCGGCAGCGGGCAACTGCCCGGCCGCAGCCGTACGCCCATTTGGTCTTGCTCCGGATGGGGTTTACACGAGACGTATGTTACCATACGCCCCCGTGAGCTCTTACCTCACGATTTCACCCTTACCGCGCATGGCGGCGGTATGTTTCTGTTGCACTTTCCCTATAGTTGCCTACGCCGGACGTTATCCGGCATCCTCGCCCTGCGGAGCCCGGACTTTCCTCACACCGCATACTGCAGCGCGCGATTGTCTGTCTTACCCGGATCTGTATGAATTTCTATTGAAATGCGAATCACAGAGTATATGGATTCGTATTTGCCTTCGCTATTATAACATCAATGTCAAGACCTTTTTCCTTCGCCTTGGCGTTGATCTGCTCTGCCATGTTCTCCGAGAAAATCTTCTCTGTGCCGTAGTGGCCTGCGTCGATGACACAAAGCCGCGATGCTTTCGCATACTGCGCCTCATGGAGTTTCAGGTCCCCGGTAATGTACAAATCGCATCCCGATTTCACGGCATCCTCTATGAAACCGCCGCCAGCGCCCGTGCAAAGGCCTACCTTACTGATTTCCGGCCTGCCGCCGTCCACGCATCGGATGTAATTCTCCGGCAGATCCAGCGCCTGCTCTACATGTCTGCATGCCTGTTCGAAGGTCATCGGTTCCGGCAGCGTGCCGATCCACTCTTTTTCTGCAGAACCAGGTTCCACGTCAACGAGTCCCAGCAGTTTCGCCAGATACGCATTGTTCCCTTCCTGCGCGAAATCGAAAGCCAGATGAGAAGAATACACACTCATACCCAGATTGATCGACCAGTGAATGTACCTGCCCGGCAAATCATTGTAATCAATGACAGACTGCGGCGTGTAGATCAGCGGATGATGTGTCAGAATCAGGTCCGCGTTTACATCCGCAGCCTCCATGAGCACACTCATGTTCATCTCAAGGCACACCAGGATCCTGTCGATGTCCTGACTGCCGCTGTAAATCTGCGGGCCGGAATTATCGATGTCCCTGTACGCCTCGGTCGGAGCGATTTTCTCCATCAAGTCGAGAAACTCTTTGTACTTCATAAAACATCTCCTTTGAAATATGCGATGCGTTTTTTTACAGAATCCAGTTCACTGTCGCTGACGTTTTCGCTGCGCTGCATGCCGTCCAGGATCTTCTCCTCGATGCCGCATTTTACCGCCGCGTATTCCGCCGCCAGTTCTGGCTGCGTGTCGAAAAGATCTGCCGGCAGTTCCCAGCAAGCGTCCCCTTCCTCACGCAATGTCTCTGAAAGGCTGAAATTGGCGATATCAGCGTTTTTTGGCGGTTTTGCCGTGATTATCTCACAGAGGAACTTTCCTTCCCGTACGAGCTGATTTTTCGTAATCTCAAAATGGTGGGCTGCCAGCCAGTATCTGAGATGTCCCGCGTTATTCCTTGGCTGCAGAATATACTTGCAGAAAGAACAGGTCTTTTCCAGGTCTCTGGCCAGAATGTCCCGGATGAGCAGACCGCCCATACCGGCGATGACGATATCATCCACCTCTCCGGTCTTAAGAACGGTCAGTCCGTCCCCTGCCCTGAAATCCAGTTCATGACCGAACTGATATGCGCCGGCCACTGCTTTTGCTTTGGCCAGAGACGGTTCACTGACATCACACAGAATGACGTTCGGCGAAATGCCGTTTTCCCAGAGATACAATGGCAAAAAACCATGGTCGGTACCGATATCGGCCATGGTCTCGCCCCTACTGATCTCGTCAGCTATCCTCTGCAGTCTGTCGGTGAGTCCGTTCATATTACTCCAGATAATCCTTGAGTTTCTTGCTTCTGGTCGGATGTCTCAGCTTACGGAGCGCCTTGGCTTCAATCTGCCGGATTCTCTCACGGGTGACATCGAATTCCTTCCCTACTTCTTCGAGGGTTCTGGCGCGGCCATCTTCGAGTCCGAATCTGAGTTTGAGCACCTTCTGCTCCCTCTCAGTCAACGTGTTGAGCACTTCCACCAGCTGTTCCTTGAGCATGCTGAACGCTGCCGCCTCGGCAGGTGCCGGTGCATCTTCGTCAGGAATGAAGTCACCGAGATGGCTGTCTTCTTCTTCTCCGATCGGGGTCTCCAGAGAGACAGGTTCCTGGGCGATCTTGAGGATCTCCCTGACCTTCTCCACAGTGATGCCCATCTCCTCGGCAATCTCGTCCGGGGTCGGCTCACGTCCGTTCTCCTGGAGGAGCTGACGGGAAACTCTGATCAGTTTGTTGATGGTTTCGACCATATGTACAGGAATTCTGATGGTCCTCGCCTGATCGGCAATGGATCTGGTAATGGCCTGTCTGATCCACCATGTTGCATATGTACTGAATTTATATCCTTTGGTATAGTCGAACTTGTCGACAGCCTTGATGAGACCGAGATTACCTTCCTGAATGAGGTCCAGGAAGAGCATGCCTCTGCCCACGTACTTCTTGGCGATGGAAACGACGAGACGAAGATTGGCTTCGCACAGTTTCTGCTTGGCGTACTCGTCGCCCTGTTCCATTCTCTTGGCCAGTTCAACTTCTTCTTCTGCGGAAAGAAGCGGTACTTTACCGATCTCCTTGAGATACATTCTAACAGGGTCGTCCACGGCTACCGTCTTCGAGATGGTGGCTTCCAGATCGATTTCCTTGGCCTTCGGATCCTTCTCCAGCTGCGCTTTGATCTCCGGGTCTTCCTCTTCACTGTCGATCATGGCCAGTTCGTTCAGATCCGGCTCTTCTCTGATGCTGACGACCGCGATGCCGTTTTTACCCAAGTACTCATAGATATCGTCGATCTGATCCTTGTCAAAGCCAATAGTGTCGATACGGTCTCCGACTTCCGAGAAGGTGAGATTGCCGGCGCCGTTTTCCTCAGCAAGCTGTTTGAGGTCTGCCATCGCCTGCAGCTTGTCTCTCTCTGATACACCTTCCAGGTATTCCTCCTGTCCCGTGTAACCTTCCTTGATCGCAATGATCCTCTCTCTGAACCGTTCCAGTTCCGTTTTCTTCTCGATCTTCTCGTTCGTGTTTTCTTTCTTACTCTCTTTCGTCATTTTCTCACCCTATCCTTTTAATGATTTCTGTATCTCAATCTGCCGCTGCATCAGGTGCTGCATTTCCTCATGATCCAGATTCGGATCCCGGAGTTTAGCGGTGATTTTCGCGTCCTCCCGGCTCAGTTTCTGCCGTCTGATGAATCTGATGCAGTCCTCATAAATGTCGTTCTCTTTATCTCCCGGTATGATCCTTGCGCTGATGTCCTTCAGCACCTGCGCGCTGTCGATATCGATTTGTTCCATGATGCCGTCCATATCCAGAGGCCGCTCCCCTTTGTCCTCAGCCAGAATCGCCTGGTAGATGCTACTGCCCACTCTGTCACGGAACACATCCTCTTTGATATCTTCAGGAAGTTTCACATAATCGCTGTCCAGAAGCATGAGTTTCAATAGCTCCAGCTCCGCTTCGCTTATCTCATCACTGAGATGCTGCTCTCTTCCGATGACTGATCCAAAGGCTGTACCGTTCTGCTTTTCCTTCCCGTTCTCGAATTCCTGCCGGATGGCCTGCTCCGAGATGCCTGTCTTTTCAGACAGCATGCCCAGATACATATCTGCCTCCACTGGTTTCATGCCGCCCAGGATACGCAGCGCGTCGCGAATGTATTTCAGTTTGTCCTGACTGTTGCTCAGGTCATAAGGTTCTTCGGCTTTCCTGAGTTTATAGTCTCCGAACGGAAGGGCTTCATCCGCCAATGCCAGATAGGCGTCTCTTCCTCTTGCTTTGATAAACTCGTCCGGATCCTTTCCATCGTTTACGACCAGCACCTTTGCACGGATATCTTCGCCGTACAGGATGTCCAGCCCTCTCAGGGCCGCTTTCTGTCCGGCGGCGTCCGCGTCATAGGACAGTATCACGTCCGATGTGTATCGCTTGATCAGCCGGGCCTGATTCTCCGTCAGTGCTGTGCCCAGCGACGCCGATACGTTCCGGATCCCTGCCTGATACAGGGAAATCACATCCATATACCCTTCCACAAGGATGATCCTGCCCTCTTTTTTAACGTACTCCTTCGTGACGTTCAGACCGTAAAGATTGTTTTTCTTCTGGAAGGCCGCCGACTCTCTGGAATTCAGATACTTCGGTTCTCTGTCCGCGATGATCCGTGCACCGAAGCCGATGACTTTCCCTCCTGTGTTGATGATCGGGAAGACCACTCTTCCCCGGAAGTAATCGTAGTATCTGCCGTCCTTCTCTGAGGAAAGGCCTACTTCCACCAGTTTCTTCGGATCGTAGCCCTGTTCCACAAGATGATCCGTCAGGCTGGTCCATTCCTCGTCGGCATAACCGATGCCAAAGGTGTTCAGTGTCTCATCCGATATGCCTCTGCGGCGCATGTAGGTATAACCGGGATTCTTCTGTTCCCGCATCGCGCGGTAGAAGAATCTGGCCGCAAGGCGGTTGATTTCAAAGAATTCCTTGCTCTGTCCCCTGCCCGGCCCGCTCTTCTTCAGTTCGATGCCGTACTCTCTGGCGAGCAGTTCCATCGCCTCCATGAAGTCCAGACTATAGTACTTCTGCACGAAACTGATGACGTCACCGCCCTCTCCGCAGCCGAAACACTTATACGTCTGTCTCCCTTCGTCAACATGAAAAGAAGGTGTCTTCTCGTTGTGAAAAGGACAGAGTCCCTTATAGGAACTGCCCGCCTTCTTCAGGGTAACGACCCTGCCGATGACATCAACGATGTTGCACCTGCTTTTAATCTCTTCGACGTTATTGTAATTGTATGAATTGCGATTGTTTGCCACTTCTACCCCTGTTTTATGAAACTCTACAGTATTAGTTACGTTGCAAAAGCAGCAAATCCTTTTTTATTATGTAATCTCTTTGTATGTATTTTCGGCATACCGGTCTGTCATCCCGGCAACCTGGTCCTTTACCAGTTCTTCCATATCTGCCGACGCCGCAAGATCCGGATATTCTCTGACAATCAGGTCCGGATGATCGCTATAATAGCGGAACAGTGTCCCGATCACGGTTTCGATGCGTGTCATCTCTTCCGCGCTTTTTACCTTGATATTATGGTAGACGTTTTCGAACATGAAACTTCTCAGTTCATTCATCGCCTGCAGTTTTTCATCGCTCAAACAGATGACCGGGGAATTTTCGCTGTTGGCGATCATGTCCTTGACCAGCGTATCGATCCTTTTCTGATGGCTGTCTCCAAGTATTCTGACACAGGCGGCAGGCAGATCCGCATCTGTAATGACGCCGATCCGGATAGCATCGTCAATGTCGTGGTTGATGTAGGCGATTCGGTCGCTGGTCTTGACGATCTGTCCTTCCGGAGTGAACGGCATCACGGGTCCGGTGTGGTTCAGGATTCCATCGCGCACTTCCTCCGTCAGATTCATCCCGCGTTCCTTCCCGTGGAACTCGAGCACGTCGACAACACGAAGGCTCTGTTCATTGTGCCGGAAGCCTTTGCTATAGAGTGTATTGAGTACCGCCTCTCCGCTGTGACCAAATGGTGTATGACCCAGGTCGTGGCCCATGGCGATGGCTTCCGTCAGATCCTCGTTCAGGCAGAGACCTCTCGCAATCGTTCTCGCAATCTGTGCCACTTCAATGGTGTGGGTCAGACGCGTCCTGTAATGGTCGCCTTCCGGCGCCAGAAACACCTGGGTTTTGTGCATGAGCCTGCGAAAAGCCTTGGAATGAATGATTCTGTCCCGGTCCCTCTGGAAGTCGGTCCTGATCGCGCACTTTTCTTCCGGCCTCTGACGCCCTCTCGTCTCCGCCGCCTTGGTCGCATAAGGTGAGAGAATGGTGTATTCACGTTTTTCTACGTCTGTTCTGGTTATCATGCTATACTCCTGTGGACCCGAATCCACCGGCTCCTCTCTCTGTATCCGAAAGCGCATCCACCGGTTCCACTTCTGCGTGCACGACCGGCGCAATGACCATCTGCGCGATTCTGTCTCCGTTATTTACTGCAAAAGCATCCTCGCCCATGTTGATGAGCGCCACTTTGATTTCGCCTCTGTAATCACTGTCAATGGTTCCGACACCGTTGACGAGTCCAATGCCGTGCTTTGCCGCCAGCCCGCTGCGAGCCCTGATCTGCACTTCATAACCTGATTCGAATTCCATGAAGAGTCCCGTCGGGATCAGCGCCCTTTTTCCCGGTTCGATGACAACCGTTTCATCCAGATAGGCACGGATATCCATGCCCGCGGAACCTTCCGTTTCATAAGACGGATAGATACCTGACAGACTATTGATTCTTACTTTCATTGATCAATTCCTCTAAATCCAGTTCTTTGCCGGTGACAGCCGCTCCACAGTAGATATCCAGATTGCCGATCATCTCCGCTGCCTTCAAAATGTCATCTGTCGTAACGGCGTTGAACTTCTCCAGTGATTCATCCACGGAAAAGAGTCTGTCCATCAGCAGTTTGTTCCTCCCAAGCGAGAACATGAGCGCCGCCGTATTCTCCAGAGAGAAGATGTAGGACGTCTTGGCCTGTTCCTTGGCAATGGCCAGCTCTTCCTCCGTTACGCCATGGGCTGCCATCTTCTCCACCTCGTGTCGGATCTCATGGATGGTTTTTGCCGTATTCTCATGCGCAACGCCGGCGTAGATGTTGAAAAAGCCATTGAAACTGCTGAAGGAGTTCATGGAACATACATTGTAGGCCAGTCCCTTCTGTTCCCGGATATTCTGGAACAGTCTGGAACTCATGGAACCGCCCAGGATGCTGTTCATGAGCACGAAAGCATAATACAGATCGTCCGTGTAGGAAACACTCGGCGCTGCCAGGCAGATGTGCGTCTGTTCAATATCCTTGACTTTTACGTCAAAGGATCTGCTGTATGGTCCGGTCACCCGCTCGTATGCAGGAAGGTGCTCGTTGAGCGAACCCATTTTCTCTTCAAAAAGATCTGCGATCTTCTTTTCATCGAAGTTTCCGGCGACGGCGACAACAATGCCGTCTCTGGCGTAGCGTCTTCTGTAATATTCGACCATTCTGTCATGATCGATGCCGGCAAGACTCTCCGGAGTTCCAAGGACGGAACGCTCCAGCGGGTTGCCTTTGTTCACCAGTTCCGAAATCGTGTCGTAGATCTCATCGTCCGGCGTATCCTTCACCATCTTGATTTCTTCCAGGATGACCTGACGTTCTTTGTCGATTTCCTCCTGTGCGAACTTTGAGCCCAGGACCATATCGAGCAGAATCTCGGCACCCTGATAGATGTTCGAGGTCAGGGTCTTAACGTAGTAGCAGGTCGATTCCTTTCCCGTCATAGCGTTAAAAGTCGCGCCAATTTTGTCCATATCTTCGGCAATCTGCCGCGCGGTACGGTTTTCCGTCCCCTTGAACATCATGTGTTCTATGAAATGAGAAACACCATGGGTCAAACCGTCTTCATAAACGGAACCTGACGCCACCCACACGCCGAGGGCAGCGGATCTAACCATGGTGTTCTTTTCTGTGATAATACTGACTCCGCAGTCAAGTCTGATTTCTTCAGCCATTATTCCTTTCCTTTGTCTTTGGCCAGTTCCATGAGAAGTCCCATCTTGGACATCACATGATCGTAAGCACCCGTGCTGTGCGGCACAAGACAGTCGCTGCAGTCTTTGATGCCGTTTTCCGTAAAGCGGAAGTTTCCGCCGCACTCTTTCCCCAGCGCGTACAGCGGACAGTAGCAGAAGAGACAGTTGAACGTCTCTTCGTTTCCTGTCTTGTGGCACGGGAAGAATTCACATTCCTTATGTGAAAAGAATTTGTAGTTTTCCGTTGGTTTATCCATAATGCAGTCCATCTATTCTTCGTCAGTTTTGGATTGATTGTCTTCTTCCAGTGTTGTCGCTGGCGGTTCCGGTTCTTCCGGAGCTGGTTCCTCAGCAGGCGCTTCCGGTGCCGGTTCCTCAGCAGGCGCTTCCGGTGCCGGTTCCTCAACAGGTAATGCTGCTGGTTCTTCTGCGGCTTCTGCTGCTTTTGCCTGAATCTCTTCGTATTGCTTCTGGGCTTCTTCTACCGTTACTGGCACGGGCATGGTTTCTTTAATGAGGTGCCCAGCAAGTATTTCGTAGAACCCAGCCAATGTGGAGTAGACATAGGCGATCATCGGCGCAGTAAACAGCACACCGACGATGGAAAAGAGCGCAATGATAAATGAATTACTGGAAACAACGCCACCAATCGACTGTACGATACCAGCCGGTACAGAAGCGAGGATCGCCCAACCGATGAAGGAAAGATTCAGCAGGAAATACTTGCCTTTATTCCCCTTCATCATGGCTTTGGATTCATTCATGCACTGTCTGATACCCTTATCCGGGTCGTCTGCCAGAACGAAGAACGCCTGGCTGTATCTGATCGATGCGATGATTCCCGGAACGATGAAAAGCAGCGTCCACAGGAAAATGAACAGGCTCTGGAAGAGAAACAGTCCGAGGGCTTTACCGAATTTTTCGAAGCCCAGGAAAATATCCGCCAACTGTACGTCATGCTTTCTGAACGTCGCAAGAAAATACAGTGTCAGACCAAGATACATCGCACCCGAAATGAGAAGCACATACAAACCGCTCAGCGCGCTGGTCTGCGGCATATTGTTGTAAAAGTTCACATAGAAGTCGGCATCCATGCCATAAGTGTATCCGTTGTTCGTCATGAAACTTCCCACGCTTCTTCCGAACAGCGCGTCAAACACCGCAACCGGAAGTTCAAGGACAATCATAAATACGCACATGGCGATGATTGCGGCTTTCCACTTCCCTGCTAATGCGTTCCTACCCAGTGTACGAAGTGTCTTGCACGGTTCTGTTATGATGATGTTCTGTTCCACTAAAATATCCTGCATTTAATAATCCCCCTAATTCATATTCTCTTGCCGATTCCGTAACATATTATCATAAATCGCAGGTGTGTTCAAACAAAAAAAGACGGGGGAAAAAGATGTTCCCCCCGCCTTATGTGATGATGATTTTATTATGTTTGTACTTAGTACAGATTCTGGAAAATCTCTGCGATCTCCGCCTCTGACAGCTCAACGTAGTTGTTGCCGAGCAGTCTCTGCTGGTTGTCGATGGTTGACTTCGCGAATGGAGCAACCTGATCCTCAGTCATGCCGTACTCTCTGAGAGGTTTCTTCTCGAGAATCTTGCCGAGGAATGCGTCCAGTTCATCGTATACAACTGCTTCGTCACAGCCAAGAACGTCACAGAAGATCTTGTTCGCTTCCTGAATCTTGCCTACCGGCTGCTTTCTCATGTACATCTTGAACACTTCCGTGAAGCAGATGAAGTTCGCTTCGCCGTGAGGAATATGGAATGCGCCGCCGTGAGCATAGGACAGTGCGTGTACTGCTGCGCAGCCTGCGTTACCGAACGCGATGCCTGCGTAAGTTGCTGCCAGGCAGAAGTCCTTGAGCAGGTCAGCTCTGTTTTCCTTAGTGTTTCCGCCTCTCTCGACGATTTTCTTGTATCCGCCCATGATCAGTGCAATCGCTTCCTTGGAAAGAATCTCTGTGAACGGAGACGCCTTCGGTGACAGGAATGATTCAACAGCGTGGATCAGAGCGTCAACAGATGAAGTCGCGAATACCTTGTCAGGCAGTCCCTGAAGTGATTCCGGAATGAGCACTGCTTCATCAGCGAAAGTGTCAGGAGTTGCGATACCCTTCTTCAGGTTCAGTGAAGGGATGGAAGCAACCGCAACGTTGGTTACTTCTGAACCGGTTCCGCAAGTGGTTGGAACTGCGATGAGCTTCTTGATCTTCTTGCAAGGATACTTGTCCGTGTACAGATCAGCAACCTTGTCAGGAATCTCGCATGCCAGAACCTTGCAGCAGTCGACGATAGTGCCGCCGCCAAACGCGATGATTCTGTCATAATCATACTTGTCCATCTCAGCCTTCATGGCGTCCATCATCTCATCCGTTGGTTCACCCATGCCGTACTTTTCCTGGAAAATAACAGGCATGTCAATACCGAGACCTTCTACATATGGCTTATACATCCACTCGTTCGTGACGAGGATGTCGCCCTTTCCAAGCTTGAATTCATCATTGAAGTCTTTGAACGTATCAAAATAATGAATTGTTGGAACTAATTTTAAAGCCTGCATAGTGCATAACCTCCTTGAAATTGGTTTACCGTAAAATAATTATTGTTTAATTGATTATTCATCGTAGCTATGGTGGAAGATCTCCTTCATTGCTTCCTTGAGCTCCGGTCTGAAGTCAGGATGAGCGATGTCGATAAGAGCCTTCGCTCTTTCCTTGTTGCTCTTGCCCCACAGATCCGCGATACCGTACTCCGTTACTACGAATTCAGTATCGTTTCTGGAATCTGTAACAACCTGCTTGTCAGCCAGATGCGGCGTGATCTTGGAAATCTTTGTTCCATCCTTCTTGACAGCCATGGATGGCATAGCGATGATGCCCTTGCCCATGCCGTCTCTTGCCATTGCAGCACCGCGGATGAAGTCAACCTGTCCGCCTACGCCGGAGAACTGTACGTCGCCGCCCAGAGTATCGGAAGCAACTTGTCCATAGAGGTCGCAGCCGAGGGCTCCGTTGATGGCGATCATCTTCGAGCAGTTCATGATGATCGTAGGGTCATTGACATAGTCAACAGGCATGACTTTGACCGCATGGTTGTGATCACAGAACTCATAGAGCTCCTGTGTGCCCATAACGAAGTTGGCAACCATAACATCTTTGTCAAAGGACTTCATCGTATTATCAATAACGCCCTCATAGTAGAGTTCCATTGCACCGTCGCCCAGCATCTCAGAGTGGAGTCCTAAATGCTTTTTATTCTTCAGCTGTGCGCAGACGGCGTCCGGGATGGATCCGATGCCCAGCTGCAATGTCGCGCCGTCTTCAATCAGACTCGCACAGTGCTTACCGATCTCTTCTTCGACAGGGCCGATCTTGGACGCCGGAATCGTCGGCAGGTATTCATCATATTCAACGATTGCGTCAGCATATTCCATCAGAGGGAATACGACATCGCCATAAGTGAACGGAACATGCTCATTGACCTGCGCGATAACAGTCTTCGCCGATCTGATTGCCTGTACGGTGTAGTCACCGGATACACCTGTGGATACATAGCCCAGTTTGTCCGGCTTGGATACCTGAATGAGTGCAACATCCACAACGATTCTGCCCTGCCGCATGAGCTCCGGGAGTTCATGGAAGAAGAATGTAGTGTAGTCTCCCCAGTAGTTGCAAGCCTTCCTTGTCTGTCCGGAAATGAACCACATGTTTGGATGGAAGTTTTCTTTGTACTCTTCCTTGCAGTAGTCCCCAGGACCGAGTGAGAACATGTGAGAAATCTCAACGTTCTTGTAGTTTTTCGCATTTCTGACCATGGCTCTTACCAGCTCAGCCGGTTCGCCTACGTCATGCTGGAAAACCACTTTGTCATTTGACTTGATGAGCTGTACAGCTTCATCGGAAGGCATTTTCGTTGAATTATAAAGTTCTGTCCAGAGTCGCTTTAACTTTTTCCTCCTGTAGTTGTTCTAGCTTTGATACGTGATGTTCTGACCACATTTTTATAACATCACCGCTGACAGTGTACTGGTCGATAATCGGACAGCATGCAGTGCATCCGCCTATCACAAGAAGATGATCGTAGACAGGCCCTTCTTCGGCATGTTCAAAATCAATTTCCGGAAGATCCGATTGTATTTTCCTGAATGCGTCCCCTCTCTGATAATGTGGATTGCATCCGCCGCAGAATTTCACACCGCACTTCATGTTAAATAATTAACTTTCCTTCTTAAAATTTGAGGCCGCCCGGGACTGCCAAGCGGCCTCTTCGATACACTGTCTATTAATGTTTTTAGGCTGCAGGATTATTCCTTAATGCCTGCGATTGCCTTTGCGAGAGCCTTCTTGCCTTCGATGTTGCCCTGTCTCTGGATCATGATTCTCTGAGCCTGAGGTGAGCCTGCACCGTGCATGGACTCTGTTCTGTATCCTACTGCTGCAGCGCCGAGGCACAGGTTCTCGATCAGTCTGAGAACTCTCATACGCTGTTCTGTAGTGCATGATGGAGCAGCTGCATAGAACTTGTTGCAGATTTCACCGATTGTCTCGCCGTTTCTTCCTACCGGCAGATCGGAATCGAAGTCTTTCTGAGCCGGCATAGTTACCATCAGTCCGCCTGCAATATCTTCAGCCAGTCTTACGATCTCATAAGGGAATCTTGTGATGTTCTGCTTACATACGTTTGCCAGCAGCAGGTCGATCTGATAGTTTCCTGCCTCTGTAGGATATCCTTCTGTTGAGCAAGCGATACCGCAGCAGTACAGAGTTTCATTCAGGTGAGTCATCTCGATGAGCTTGTCCTTGATGTGGGAAGCCTTCTGAGCGCCATTGTACTCAGCAGCCAGAGCAGCAGCACCGATCAGAACGTCGCCAACGCCAACCTTGCAGCCGCCGTATGACTGTCTGTGATATCCTGCGAATCTTTCAACAACCATGCCTGCGAATTCATATTCGCCAGCGAGGAATACATACTCGTTAGGAATGAATACATCGTCGAATACTACGAGAGCTTCCTGTCCGCCGAACTGAGCGTTACCGAGGTCAATGTCAGCTCCTTCTTCCAGCTTTCTTGTGTCGCAGGACTGTCTTCCGTAGATCATGTACATGCCTTCAGCATCTGATGGGCAAGCGAATGCTACAGCGTAGTCAGCATCCTCTTCTCTCATTGCCTGTGTAGGCATTACGATGTGCCAGTGTGAGTTGATGGAACCAGTCTGGTGGCACTTAGCGCCGCATACTACGATTCCGTCTTCTCTTCTCTCTTTGATTCTTACGAACAGGTCCTTATCTCTCTGAGCGTGTGGAGCAAGTCCTCTGTCGCCCTTAGGGTCTGTCATAGCGCCGTCAACTACCAGGTCTTTTTCCTGTACCATCTTCAGGAAGTTTGTGAAGTTTTCATGATAGTGAGTGCCATACTTTTTATCGATTTCATAAGTGGATGAGAACATTGCGTTGAATGCGTCCATACCTACACATCTCTGGAAGCATGAACCAGTCTTCTGTCCGCACAGTCTCTGCATCTTAACTTTGTTCTTCAGGTCTTCTGTGCTCTGGTGAAGGTGCGCAAATCTGTTTACTGTTTCGCCAGTCAGATTTGACTTAGCTGTCATCAGGTCTCTGTACTCAGGATCCTGAGCCAGGTCATAAGTAACCTTTACGCAGTTGATGGAAGGTCTGATAATTGGATGATCTACCCAGTTCTCAACCTTTTCACCGAACATGTAAACTCTTGTGTTCAGTTTTCTTAAGCTTTCAATGTACTGTTCGCCTGTCATTAACATAATAAAATCACTCCTTCTTATTGCTTTACTTCCGCCGGCAGAATTGCCGGGAGAATAAGTTAACTGATATATTAAAAGGCAACACAAAAAGGCTGCCTGTTTAATCGTCTTTTATTTCTCCTCTCAAGATTTTTCTGGCCATGTCAAGAAGATCCTCGCTGACTGAAGTATCGAGAACCACGTCCTTTACGTCCGGACATCCTCCCATCACAAAATCCTTCACTACGCTTTCAAGAGTCTCCTGCGCCGACGGGCACTGCGCGCACGCTCCTGTGAGCCTTACGTATGCTACTCCGTCTTCATACTTGGAAAGGCTCGATCCACCGAAATGCTCCTGCAGCACGGGGTCGACCTGTTCTCTTAATATTGCCTTGATTTTCTCTTCCAATTCAATCTCCTGAAAACACACAGATTTACAAGACTATTATAGGTGTGTAACCCTTTGATTTCAAGCAATAATGCGCTGTCGCAGGAGAAAAGAATGCAAAAAAGCAACTTTATACGAAAAACATCCGTTAAATCCCTGTCAAAGTTCTTCTGACGGCCTCATGCCAGCCTTCCAGAAGCTGTTCGCGCCGCTCTTTCATCATGTCAGGATGAAAGACTTTATCAATCTGCCAGTTGTCCAGTACGTCCTCTTTAGACTTCCAGTAACCTGTTGCCAGACCCGCCAGATATGCTGCGCCGAGAGACGTGGTTTCAATGCATACCGGACGGTAGACTTCACAGCCGAGAATGTCCGCCTGGAACTGCAGCAGGAAGTTGTTGGCTGACGCACCGCCGTCGACCTTCAGCGCATCCAGATCCTGTCCCAGATCATCGGCCATCGCTTCCAGAAGATCATAGGTCTGATACGCCATGGATTCCAGAGCTGCCCGGACGATATGGTCCTTCGTCACTCCTCTTGTAAGGCCGACAATCGCTCCTCTGGCGTAAGGATCCCAGTACGGCGCACCAAGACCGGTAAAGGCCGGTATGATATAGGCACCTGCCGTGTCTTCCACTCCAAAAGCAATCTCCTCCGTTTCTTTCGCGCTTTTGATGATCTCCATTTTATCACGAAGCCACTGGATCAGCGCCCCGGAAACGAATACAGACCCTTCCAGAGCGTATTCCACACGGTCTCCGATGCCCCATGCGATGGTGGTCAGCAGTCCGTGCGAGGATTTGACAGGGTTCCCGCCTGTGTTGATCAATACGAACCCGCCGGTACCGAAGGTGTTTTTGGCTTCTCCGACCTTAAAGCAGGTCTGTCCGAACAGGGCTGCCTGCTGATCGCCAGCCGCGCCGGCAATCTTGATTCTTCCGCCGAATAAACTTTCTTCGGTCTCACCGTAAATACAACTGGAAGGTTTCACCTCCGGAAGCATGCATTCCGGAATATTCAGTTTGTCGAGAATGAACTCATCCCAGCACAGTTCATAGATATTGAACAGCATGGTTCTGGAAGCATTAGAGTAGTCTGTCACGTGTACACGACCGCCCGTCAGATTCCAGATAAGCCACGTTTCCACGGTTCCGAAGAGAAGTTCTCCCCTTTCAGCTCTCCCCCTGGCTCCATCCACATTTTCAAGGATCCACCTGATTTTCGTTCCGCTGAAATACGGATCGATAAGCAATCCGGTCTTTGACTTGAAAATCACATTCAGAGCCTGTTTTTTCAGCTGTTTACAGTAATCGGAAGTCCTCCTGCACTGCCATACGATCGCATTGTAGACAGGTTCCCCTGTTTCTTTATCCCAGACGATCGTAGTCTCTCTCTGATTCGTAATACCGATGGAATCTATCGCAGAAGCATCCAGTCCCGCTTTTTCCATTGCATCGCGGGCAACTGCAAGCTGTGTCTCCCAGATTTCCATCGGATCATGTTCCACCCATCCGGCTTGCGGGAATAGCTGTCTGAACTCCTTTTGTGCGATGCTGATCTGTTCCCCTTTCCGGTCGTATATGATGCATCTTGAGCTTGTGGTGCCCTGGTCCAGGGCCATAACATATTTCTCAGCCATTGTCTTTTTTCTCCATTCTGTCAACTCTGTCAGACGAGCCTGTTGAAACTGCCGCCTTCCAGGAAAGACCTGAGGTTCTCAGCCAGCAGTTCAATGATCTTCTCCCGCGTTTCCTTCGGTGTAAAAGCAACATGCGGGGTGATGACGCAGTTTTCCAGTTCCAGCAGCGGACAGTCCGCATCCGGCGGCTCCTTTTCCAGAACGTCAAGACCAGCCGCTTTCAGTTTGCCGCTTTTGAGTGCTTCCTCAAGGGCCTGTTCATCCACCAGCGCCCCTCTGGCCGTATTGATCAGAATCGCGCCGTCCTTCATCCCGCTGATAAACGCTCTGTCCACCATATGCCGGTTTTCTTCCGTCAGGGGACAGTTCAAAGACAATACGTCCGCTTTGACAGCTCTTTCAGGATCCACGCTGTACGGAATAATCTCCATGCCAAGAGACTGGGCGATTTCCCCGACTCTGCGACCAATGTTTCCATACCCTACAATGCCTAGGGTTTTACCATTGAGCAGCGTCAGGGGCGTGGTTTCCACGTCGTCATAAGTTCCCGGGCGGTTCGTAATCTGCAGAAGCAGCGCAATGGCGTGCTGGGCCACCGCATCTGTAGAATACGCCGGAATATTTGTTACCGCAACACCCAGCTCCTTTGCCGCTGCCAGATCGACGTGGTTGAATCCAGTTGCTGCAATACCGATGTATTTCAGTTGCGGATGTTCCTCCATGATCTTCCTTCCAATCGGGAAAGAATCAATAAAAACGGTGTCCTTCCCCTGCAGCCTGCTCGCAGCCTCTTCCTCTGTGGAAGTGAGGAAATATTGCAGCTCACACAGGTTTTCTACGGGATTCCAGGAGATGTCTCCCCTGTTGATATCGATACAATCGAGGAATACTGCTTTCATCCTTTTTCTCCTATTACTTTATCAGTTTAACACATGTTCAGATAGAATTCACAGATTTCTTGTGTTATACTTATGCCATCCGGTCATGCTGTGACCACTTTCGCTCTGAAAGGATAGAAAAGAAATGAAAAAATCAACAAAAATCATTATTCTGATCATACTGATTCTAATGTGTATCCTGATGGCCATCGGCGGAATCTCCATGGGTATCGCCCTGGCATAATAACCACCGCCTTTGGATTCCGCACATCTGAAACAGTTGATGCGACGATAAACGCAATGAAAGAGACACCGCGCTGTACGCGATGTCTCTTTATTCTTATTGCGTGAATATCTCAGATTGTCATTTAGAAATCATGTTCTTCTTCAAGTTCGTGATGCTGCGCAATGTAATCCTTCGCAAAGGATCTCAGATACTTGTGACCGAACATGAGGTATTCTGTCTCTTCTCTGCGTGTCTTGCCGTTCTTGCCGAATTTGTTCGCAATGAAGAAGATGATGCCCAGAATGATCCAACCGCCGACAAACATCCATTCAGGACCAGTCAGAGGTGATGGGCTGCCCAGGCCAGGCAGATACAGCCAGAAGAAGAACAGGGCTACCAGCATCGCCAGCGCGCCGATGACAGGACCAGCCGGTGTGCGGAATGGTCTTGTCAGCTCTGGTTCCTTATTCCTCAGGATGAAGAATGACAGGGATACCATGAAGTACGCAACAACAGTTCCGAACGCCGCAGCGTCAACGAACCATACCAGTGCGGATCTTCCTGCGCACGGTGAAATGATTGTGATGATACCAACGAGCAGTACTGCTGCTGTCGGTGAACCATACTTCGGGTGAACCTTCGCAAAGATCTCAGGCAGCATCTTAGCTCTTGCCATTGCGAAGATAACACGGGATGCGCCAACGACGAATCCATTCCATGAGGTCAGGATTCCGCACATCGCTGCGATAATCATCAGTTTACCGAAGATTGGATTGTTCATGCACCATGCGAAGCAGTTCGCTACCGGAACAGCCGCAGGGTCATCGTTGAATCCAGCAAGCACATCTCCCGGTGTTGAAATTGCAACTGCGAAGATCATCAGGCAGTACCAGAAGGCTGCCATGCAGATTGAGATGATCATAACTCTTCCGATCTTGCCGAGAGGAATGTTCATTTCCTCAGCAGCCTGCGGAATAACGTCGAATCCAACGAACATCGCAGGTACAGCCAGCATAACAGCTACAAAGCCTTTGCCGTTCGTGAAGAGCGGAATGAAGTGTTCAATGGAACCAGTTGCTGTGCCGCAGATCGCGAATGAGATTCCGCCGATTGCCATCGCAACGGTTGCAACGGTCTGGAAAATAGCGGACGCCTTCGCGCCTCTGTAGTTAACAACTGTCATCACCACGGCGCCGATGGCTGCAATGATCAGGAATGTCGTCGTTACATCTGATCCCGCAAAGGTCCATAGCGTTGCTCCCTGAGGCAGTACGCCTGCGAACAGGAAGTTGATGGCGTTGGAAAGCGCCGGGCCTTCCCAGGCAGCTACACCCAGATACGCCAGTGCAATCATCCAGCCGGTAAACCAGGATGCATTGTATCCCATCGCTCTGTATGAGAATACAAGCTCGCCTCCTGACAGCGGCAGCATCGGTGTCAGCTCTGCATAGGTCAGGCCGACGAAGATTGCCATCAGGCCGCCCAGTCCGAATGCAATCATTGCACCCAGTGAACCGCCGTTGCCGACCCAGGAACCGGCCAGCATGATCCAGCCCCATCCAATCATGGTACCGAACGCCAAGGCCAGAATGTCCTTCATGTTGAGGGACTTTTGTAGTTCATGTCTTTCTTGCATGTATTTAATCTCCTATTATTTAATGAAATAGCTGTTTCAACAGTTCTGCTCCTTATTTAGCAGCTTCTGCCAGTGCTTCCTCGAAGATCTTCAGTCCTGCTTCCAGCTGTTCGTCTGTTGCGACCAGTGGGCAAAGGATTCTGATAACGTTGTTGAATGTTCCTGCTGCCTCCAGCATCAGGCCCTTGTTCATTGCGTTCTGTACGATCTTGCCTACGATCTCTGCATCCGG
>JAILDT010000116.1 GCA_024689085.1 Clostridia bacterium
CTGGAAACAGGAGATGTGGGCAAGGATATCGAGAATCTGCAGCGGGTGCTGGATCAGATTTGGACGTTTATAACCGATTGACACAAACACAAAACAGGCGTACAATGAACTCGTGAATATATATTCACGAGTTTTTAGTTGTAGTGTTTTTTGTTCGTGAATTCATAAAGAGTAACGCAGAATTCACATGACAGTTAAGGAGGATACATTCATGGCATATGATGGTTTTGCAATTGACGAGTATCTGGACGCGGAGGCGATCTGCGAGCAGCTGGATAAGCTCAAGGACGGGCCGATCTACGGCGTGACGCCGGAGGCGCTGAAGGAATACGAGGAAGAGTACTTCGCGAAGAAGTGTCAGGGCTCGAAGGAGCGCATCGAAGAAGCGCGGCAGATCATCCCGGGCGGCGTACAGCACAACCTGGCGTTCAACTATCCGTTCCCGATGGTCATGACAAAGGCTGAGGGCGCGAAGCTCTGGGATATCGACGGCAATGAATACTACGACCTGCTGCAGGCGGGCGGGCCGACAGTTTTAGGCTCCAACCCGGAGAGCGTCAGAAAGGAAGTCATCGATCTGCTCAATACCTGCGGGCCATCGACGGGATTGTTCCATGAGTATGAATACAAGCTGGCGAAGCTGATCGCCGACCTGGTTCCATCCGTTGAGATGTTCCGTATGCTGGGCTCCGGCACGGAAGCCGCCATGTGCGCGGCCAGAGTCGCCAGGCTGAAGACGAAAAACAAGAACATCCTGAAGATGGGCGGCGCCTATCATGGATGGTCTGATCAGCTAGCCTACGGCATCCGGATTCCGGGAACCAAAGGCATCCAGTCGCGCGGTATTCCAAGCTATATCTTCAGTCATACGGACGAGTTCTTCCCGGGCGATCTGGATGATCTGGAGAAGAAACTGAAAAAGCATAAACGGAACGGCGGCACGGCTGCGGTTTATCTGGAACCGGTAGGGCCGGAGAGCGGCACCTGGCCGATTTCCAAAGAATTCGTCAGAGGCGTCGAAGAACTGGCTCATGCTTATGGCGCGCTGTTCATCATCGACGAGGTCGTGACGGGATTCCGCATCGGCACCGGCGGTGCCCAGGAATACTTTGGCGTCGATCCGGACCTGACCATTTTCGGCAAGGTCATCGCTGGCGGCTACCCGGGAGCGGGCGGCATCGGCGGACACATGGACTGCATGCAGTACCTGGGTGCCGGACTGGACTCCTCCGGGAAGAAAGTGAAGAAAGCCCTTTGCGGCGGCACCATGGCGGCAACGCCGATTTCCTGCTGTGCGGGCTACCATACCATCAAAGAAATCGCGGAGACGGGTGCCTGTGAGAAGGCGGGTCGTATGGCTGACCGGCTCATGGCAGGCCTGCAGGCATCGGCAAAGAAGTACGATCTGCCATTCGTCATCTTCAATCAGGGTTCCATTTGCCACGTGGACACCGTAGGCACCATGCACTACGCCATCGACTGGAGCAAACCGTGGCAGCTGCCGAAGGTTCTCAAGGAGACTGGCAGACGCCAGAAGGAGATGGAGCATATGGGAGCCGCCTATATGGCGGAAGGCATTGTGACACTCGCCGGTTCGAGACTATACACGAGCGCAGCGTACAATGAGGAGATGATCGACGATCTCATCGCGCGGTTCGATCGAGTATTCGCGAAGTGCGGCAGACTGGAGGGGTAACATGATATATCAGAAGAAACAGGCGGAGCAGATTCTGCTCAAGGCCTGCCGGGAACTGGTGGAGAGCGGACTCATCGCCAGGACCTGGGGCAACGTAAGCATCAGGCTATCGAAGGATCTGTTCCTCATCACACCGAGCGGCAGGGCTTACGAAACGCTGGAAGCCCAGGACTTGGTGACGGTCAATATCAAAGATCTCTCCTACGAGGGCGATGTGAAACCGTCCAGTGAAAAGGAAATCCACGCATCCGCCTATAAACTGCTGCCGGAGGTGGACTTCGTCGTGCACACCCACCAGCCC
Source organism: Clostridia bacterium (assembly GCA_024689085.1). GTDB lineage: Bacteria > Bacillota > Clostridia > Peptostreptococcales > Anaerovoracaceae > Lentihominibacter. The sequence continues at coordinate 1,998 of JAILDT010000116.1, forward strand.
AACGCGTCAGCCCTGAGCCTCCTCGGGGAGAACTTTTCCCTGACTGAGACCAATGGCAACCTCAGAGCCGACCGAATCGTAACTGCTGAGGAGCGTAAAATCCTGGGACCGACGATTCCGACGGCCCAGTACGGCCTGTCCTCGACACCGCCGCTGGCGGCCAACGTGCGCAGAGCCATCCGCCGGAACGCGGACTCCAAAGCGATCCTGATGAAGAGCCACGGCGCCATCTGCTTTGGCGCCACTTATGAAGAAGCCTTTCAGGCAGCTTATACTCTGGAGAAGGTTTGCGGACGCATCTTCGAAATCAAATGCGGCTGCAAAATGCCGACGGAGTCGGGTGCGCTTCTGGAAGGTGAAATCGATAAAGGCTACATGATACATGTCAGAACACCGTTCATCATGGAGATGAGCCGGCGCGGCAAAGACCTCAAAGCCTATCTGGATGACCAGGCCCAGATCAGCGGGCGCATGGTCCGCTGCATCGATCCGGGCGACCGCAGGGCGCTCAAGGCGACGGCGGAAGCAGGCGGTTCGGTGCTTTTGCGAAACGACGGTGCGCTGATCATTGCTGTGGATAAGGACGAGGCGGAAGCGGCGGCCATCGTGCTGGAGAAGAACTGTCAGGCCGCTATGCTGGCTTTGAAGAAGGGACTGAAGCCGGTGGATAAGTCGAGCGCCGACCTGGAGCACATCTTCTACGTCGAAAAATATTCGAAACGAAAGGATGAGGGACATGCTGAAGAAACTGACTGAAGACCAGCAGGCCCTGATCATCGATAAAGCCATCTGCGAGTTCGCTGAGAAAGGCTACAAAGGCGCCGGCCTCAGCACCATCGCCAGGAACGCGGGCGTCAGTGTGGGCGTCATCTACAAGTATTACGAGGACAAGGAGGAACTCTTCGGGGCGTGCATCAGCAAAAGCATCGACTATCTGGATGAGGCGCTGAGTCGCGCGGGCGGAGAGGGCAAAAGCCTTCCGGAGATGATCCGCGCCCTGGTGAATCAGACCCAGGTGGCGTGTCGGGAGCATCCCGAGTACTTCCGGATGTACCATCAGATTACGACTAGCGACGACCCGCAGCAGGCGAAACAACTGGCCGAAATCATCGAACGGCCGTCTGCAAAAGCCTACAAAGACGTGATACGGCAAGCCCAGAGGGAAGGCCTCATCGACGGGCAGCTGGACGCGGGCGCGGGCGCATTCTTCTTCGATAATCTGATGATGATGCTCCACAACGCCTACAGCTGTACCTATTACACAGAGCGCTTGAACATCTACTGCGGCAGGAAGCTCGCAGGCAGTGAGAAAAAACTCAGCGAGCAGATGGTCCGGTTCATCCTGAACGGACTGGGGTATCAAGGGGAGTATTAGAATCGAAAAAAGGAGCGCAATATGCTGATACTCGCATACGACATAGGAACCACCGGCGTCAAGACATGTCTCTTTAACGTCAGTGATGAAATCAAAATGGTGGGACACGCGTCCCACGGATACGGACTCTACACCTTTCCGAACGGCGGCGCAGAACAGCAC
>JAILDT010000126.1 GCA_024689085.1 Clostridia bacterium
TGCTTCCGCATCCTGTGATCACGAGGGCAACGCCAAGAGTCAGCACAACTGTCAGAGCGACTAGAATCAGCTTCTTCTTCATTTCTTTTTCCTCCTTAGAATCAGATAATAACCACCGACTAGAAATTGAAATAACTTAAATACTCTTTATTTTTCTCAAGCATTTCCTGGACCATGTCATGGATTTCCTCCATGCTGCACACGCTCGCCGTGAGCGGGTCCTGAAGAACTGCCTGGAATACCAGGTCAGGGTCACCTGTAATGGCTGCCTGCACCGCCATCTCCTCCAGCTTGGCTGAATGGGATACGAGCGCCGACAGGTGTGGCGGAAGTGTGTAGACTCCCTTTACGTGAATGCCGTCCTTGTCAGCCATTACAGGAACTTCCACACATGCTCCTTCATCTATGTTAGTTACGTAACCTTTGTTTCTGAGATTCGCGTTGAACGGGAACGGAGTGCCGTCGCCGTAGATTGCGTTGAAGATGTTAGACGCGTACTCCTCGCCTCTCTCCAGATCAACTTCGCCGTTTTCAAGCCACTCGGAGTATTCCGCCTCCCAGGTATCTTCCCTGTTTATATACTCTTTAAGGATGTACGCGTACTCGCCGGGATTCCATCCCGTACCATGCATGCAGTACTTCTCGATGAGGTCCGGTCTCTTGCGGAACCAAGGATTATACTCAGAGTTATGTCCCGAAGATTCTGTAGGAAAATATCTGAGGTACTTGAACATTTCGATTCTGACAGGTTCTTCCCCGGCGACTTCCGGTCTCTTTATGGCTTCTCTAAGAGCCGGATACATGTCTTCGCCGTTGTGTTTAAGATCAAGATAGAACGCCTGATGGTTGATGCCTACACAGGTGTAGTCAAGTTCCTCAGGCTTGAGATTCAGCCAGCCTGCGAGCATCTCGGCTGTTCCCTGCACGCTGTGGCAGAGTCCGGTGATACTGACGTCAGTCTGCGCCTGCAGATAGCTGACCAGCATGGCCATAGGATTGGTATAGTTCAGAACGATTGCGTTCGGGCAGAGCTCCTCGACGTCCCTGATGATGTCCAGCAGAACCGGAGCTGTTCTCAGGAAACGGAAGATTCCCGATGGTCCCCTCGTGTCACCGACGCAGATATCCACGCCGTACTTCTTTGGGATCTCGATGTCGTATCTCCAGACATCGACACCTCCCTGGAGAACTGTAATCAGTACGCCATCGGCTCCCGGAAGAGCCTCTCGCCTGTCGGCAGTTGCCGTAACGGTCGCGTGATGGCCGCCGGCCTTCACTACTTTCTCGATTCCTTTCTTTGCGTATGACAGTCTCTTCTCATCGATGTCCACGAGCGCAATCTCGCAATCATCAAAGTTCTCGAATGTCATCAGGTCTCGTACCAGATCTCTGGTAAACTCCAGCGATCCCGCGCCGATAAAAACAAATTTTCTCATAACTGCACCTCTGTGTTCTGTTTGAGCCTTTTGCTTTGTTTAAATCTTCCAGTTATTGTTTACTAAACAAATGCGATGATTATTTCGTCTTTTTTGCTATTATAGTCCTTTTCTTTACTCTTGTAAACTGAAAAAATAGTGAATAACAGGAAAATAAAGGGGAATCGCAGCAGAACTAAGGCTTGACCGATTTGTATTTATATTGTATACTGTTTACTAAACAAGGAGGTCTGTTATGGCTAATATCAGACAAGTTGCGAAAATGGCCGGCGTATCGCCCGCCACCGTATCCCGGGTGCTCTCAGGCGACCCGGGATTCAGCGTCCGCGAAGAGACCCGCCGCAAAATCAACGACGCCGTGGCGCGGCTTCAGTACGAGATTCCAGTCCGCGAGCAGAATCAGTACCGCTTCGGCTGTGTGCTTTCGGATACGACTGACAAGTATTCGGATCCGTTCTTCGTCGACATCCTCGTCGCCATGGAAAATGCATGCAAAAGCAAGAACGCCACGATTGCCATCGTCAAGTCGTTCCAGGAGCTGGACAATCCGCAGATTCTTCAGGAATTCATCGGTGCGGATCTGGACGGCGTTTTTCTCATGGAGCATGTTTCTCCCAAGGCCATGACCGCCCTCAAAGCCCACATTCCGCACATCATCTTCATCGATAACGATGAACCCGCGTACAACTTTAACAACGTAGGTTTCGATCATACGACCGCCAACTGGCAGGTCATGGACGCCCTGCTCACACGGGGTTACAAACGCATTGCGCTCATCAGCGGAAGCTCTCCGAAGATGCCTCTGGCCAACACCATCCGATTGGTGACCTACCGGGAGATGCTCCGGCGCGCCGGTATCGACTATGATGAGTCACTGGTAAAAGACTGCGGATGGGATCTGGATCTCTGCAAAAAGCAGACCCAGGAACTCATGGAACTCCCGGAGCCGCCGGACGCCATCTTCGCCGGCAGCGATTCCCTGGCTTCTGTCGTTCTGGGCACCCTCTACGAACTCGGCTTTCGATGCCCGCGCGACGTCGGGGTCATCGGTTTCAACAACATCGATCTCAGTTCGCACATGGTGCCGCCCCTCACCACCATTGAAGTCCCGACTGCGGACATCGGTACGGCGGCCGTTGAACGCATGTTACAGATCATCAAGGATAAGGATACGTCCATCCGGCGCATCCTCTTCCCTACCCAACTGATAGAAAGGAAGTCTTTAAAATGAATACTCCTGAAACCAGATACTACATTGGCATAGACGGCGGCGGCACGAAGACCAAATTCCTGGCAGGCCGCGGTCTC
>JAILDT010000097.1 GCA_024689085.1 Clostridia bacterium
TATTGGGCCTTCACCTGATAGTCCCCGCTCCACAGCATACGGAGAATCCTGATATAATCCTCGGCGGCTTTATAGACCATACCGGCACCGAGCGTCTGATATGAAAGGATAACGGGATCGGGACGTTTTGGCATTTTCACCGGAACGCCGATCTGTTTATAGAAAAAGTTGAGAGGCACGGACACATAGGCTTCCTTGCCATCGGCTGCGTTATTGTACTCGTCCTGGGTACGCTGGTCAGCTTTTTCCTCCTCAATCTCTTGCTCCCGCTCTTTTTCCTGCTCCCGCTCGATGTATTCGTCGTAGGTGATCGGATTGCCGTCATCGTCTACCGGGTTATCCTCATCAATTTCGTCTTCATCATCCTCGGAATAGTCCTCCGGCAATTCATCCTTGCCATTGTCCATGACGGCGCGTACATTGACTTCATGCATGATTTCATACATGCGGAAATTCTTGTCCTTTACTTCCTCCTGTAGAACGCGATCCCGTGTATCGATGTCTTCTGCGGTTTCATCATCGAGCGTCGTCTCAGCTATCCCTTCCGGGAACACAGCCTGTTCGACGCTGTTGTCATATTCCGGATCCGGATCGGATTCCTGTGGCTCTACGGATTCTGCTTCATCCTGTTCGGCATTCTCATCGTCTACCGGATAGACAACGACCAGCGTGTCCTTCCAGTGAATTTCGAGAAGAGAAGAAAGATGCTGTGATTGATAATCTCCCAGCCGTTTCCTTTGCAGCTCCGCGTCCGCCAGTTCCGCATCCATCAGGCCAAGCGCGGCAATGGTGTCGGCGTACTTTCTGAGCAGGTCAAAACGCTCCCGGCTGATCAGGCGATAGAAGCATCTGCGGATTTCTTTCCAGTTCTGCGCAGCATCTTTGTAGAACACACAGCCGCCGACAGTGACCTTTTCAAGAGCGGTGCAGTAGCCCTTGACGCAGGAGAAGCAGGAGACGGCATGGCATAATGCACACTCATCCAGGCTGGTTTCTTCCCCAACCAAGTCTAAGATATACCGACTCTCCTGATCTGTAGACTCGCCCATTATTCCCCTTCCTCTGCCAGCCACTGTTCCAGTTTCTTCTGTAGCAGTTTTTTGTCCGGCAGGTACAGCTCATACTTTGCCGCGTAAATATTCGCATCCTTTGGAAGCGTCAGTTTCACCATGGCATCGTTTTTGTCCCTGCAGAGCAGGATTCCGACCGTAGGATTCTCATCCTCGGTTTTCTCATAGCGGTCATAGTAGTTCACGTACATCTGCATCTGCCCGAGGTCTCTGTGCGTCAGTTTCTTCACCTTCAGATCGAACAGCACAAAGCAGCGAAGCAGACGGTTGTACATAACCAGATCGCAATAGAAAGTATCCTCATCGAAAACAAAACGCTTCTGGCGTGCTGAGAATGTGAAGCCTGTGCCAAGCTCCATGATGAATTCCTGCAGGTGATTGAGTAACCGCGTTTCAAGTTCTGTTTCGGAATATACAGCCTGCGCCGGGAAACCCAAAAACTCCAGCACCATCGGGTCCTTCACGATGTCCTCCGGCTTCTGCACAACAAGCCCCTGCGTGGACAACTCGATCACTTTGCTTTTATCGGAACTCAGGAGAAGCCGCTCATAAAGGGAAGAGGAATACTGGCGCTGAAGCTGACGAACGTTCCATTGGCTCTTTGCCGCTTCAATCTCGTAGAATTTTCGCTCATCTGGGTTTTTGATTCGCATCAGGATCAGATAATGCGACCACGGCAGCGTGAAGGGCGGATTCTCTTTGAATTGGGTAAACAGCGTTTGGCTTTTTTCAATCGCAAAAAGGGTAAACAGCGTTTGGCCTATTCTGTCCTTATACTCAAGGTAGAATCGCCGACAGTTCTTCAGCGATTCCCTCGAATACCCGCGTCCGAATTCCTCTGTCAAAGCCTCGGACAGACGGTCGATCACACGGGCTCCATACTGTGCCCGGTCCGCGCCGTTCTGCTGTTCTTCGACAATCCATCTCCCAAGAGCGTAATTTGTCATCAGTTCAATGATGTTCACATGCTGGACGGCAAGTCCACGGGCATAGCGGATCAAGTCAATGGAATTGTGACATAGAGCGTCCATATC
>JAILDT010000157.1 GCA_024689085.1 Clostridia bacterium
CGACGGAGAGGTTTTGCGTTTCCTGATTCTGAGCGGACAGTACAGAGGACCGATCGATTTCAATCCGGAGATTCTGGCGCAGTCTCAGAACGGACTGAAGAGAATGCGCAACGCCAAGTCCAACCTGAAGCACCTGATGGCGAACGGCGCTGACGGCGATATGACGGCGGCGGAGGCGGAAGCGGTCGAAGGATTCGACAAGTACAGGCAGAAATTCATCGAAGCCATGGATGACGATCTCAACACAGCGGACGCGATCTCCGCGGTCTTCGAACTCGTCACAGCGATCAATACAGCGGCGGGACCGAACGCTACGAAGGCTTTTGCAAAAGCAGCAATGGACGTGCTGATGGAGCTGGCATCCGTACTGGGTCTGCTCCAGCAGGACGTGGAAGAAAAGGTCGAGATCGATCCGGAGATCCAGGCACTCATCGACGAGCGCCAGGCAGCAAGAAAAGCCAAGAACTACGCCCGCGCGGATGAAATCAGAGATCAGCTTGCTGCGCAGGGAATCACGCTGAAGGATACGCCGCAGGGAGTCCAGATTATTAAGAACTGATGAAGAAGAACGAAGTCAGACAGCTGAATACAGATGTGTTGGCCTATATGGGCGACGCGGTGTTCGAAGGGTTTATCCGGGAGATTATGATCGAAGGAGGCAGAACCCTTCCGGCGAACAGTCTGCACCGGTCAGCGACAAAATATGTGAACGCCCACGCACAGGCGGCGGCCGTGCGCGGCATGCTGGAGGAACTGACGGAAGAAGAGCAGCATCTGGTGAAGCGGGCCCGCAATCACAAAATCCATTCGAAGGCGAAAAATGCGGATCCGCTGACCTATAAATGGGCAACGGGATTTGAAGCATTGGTAGGGTACCTGTTCCTGGCCGGGGAGGAAGCGCGTCTTGCCTGGGTCATGAACAGAGCAGCGGAGATTATCGATGGCAAACAGATATAAGAAAAAAAGAGAAACCACAAACAAGACGAAGGACTGGATCACAGATTACTACCAGACCGGGCGTGAGTTTGACAAAGAGAACCGCAGGCGCCGTGAGGAGGCAGGTGAGAAGGAAGAGAAGGGACTCAGGAACCTTAATACGTTCGAACTGACCTGCATCATTATCATCGCGCTGGCGCTCCTTGGTATGGTCATCAAATATTTCATTCTCGGTCACGGCTTCTGGGATTGGGGGATTTAATATGAGCAAAGCAGATGTTTTATTCGTAAATATGTGCCGGGACATTCTGGACAACGGCTTTTCCACGGAGGGACAGACGGTCCGCGCCAGATGGGAGGACGGAACGCCCGCCCACACCATTAAGCAGTTCGGCGTCGTGAACCGCTACGACCTCAGAGAAGAGTTTCCGGCTCTGACCCTGCGTCCGACCTACATCAAAAGCGCTGTGGATGAGATGCTCTGGATCTGGCAGAAAAAGTCCAACAGAACCGCGGACCTGAAAAGCGGAATCTGGGATGAATGGGCCAACGAAGAGGGAACGATCGGCAAGGCTTACGGCTACCAGATGGCGCAGAAGTACAACTTTGCCCAGGGCGAGATGGACCAGGTGGACAACGTGCTCTGGCAGCTGAAGAACACACCGTATTCCAGGCGCATCATGACCAACATGTACAACTTCGCGGATCTGCGCGAGATGGGACTGGAGCCGTGCGCTTACAGCATGACCTTCAACGTCACGCGCGAAGAGGGCGGCGGCGCGGAAGGCAACGGCGGCAGCGGCAGATTCGTCCTGAACGGCATTCTCAATCAGCGGTCACAGGACATCCTGGCGGCCAATAACTGGAACGTGGTGCAGTACGCGGTGCTGATCTACATGCTGGCACAGGTCAACGATATGGTTCCAGGCGAGCTGGTGCATGTCATCTCGGATGCCCACATCTACGACAGGCACGTGGACATCATCCGCGAGATGATCGAACGCCCGCAGTATCCGGCGCCAAAGTTCAGCCTCAATCCTGAGGTAAAGAACTTCTATGACTTCACGACAGACGACATTACCATCACTGATTACAAGAAGAACCCGCAGATCAAAAACATTCCGATCGCGGTATAAGGAGACAGACGTGAACGCTATTGTTGCAACAGACAGAAACTGGGGCATCGGCAAAAACAATGACCTTCTGGTCCACTTGCCGGG
>JAILDT010000158.1 GCA_024689085.1 Clostridia bacterium
GGAAGCAATTATTGTCTTCTTCATCAATGCCCTCCTTTTCGTATCTATGCTCTGTGTCTGCATCAATCTTCCGACTTCAGTATATCACATATAAATAGCAATATGGTATAATCCACTCAGGAGGTAATAAACTATGAATACTGAAGATCTCAAGAACCAGGCCGAAGGAATCCTGGAAGGCGGCAAGGAAAAAGCTGCTTCATTCCTCGAAGACGGCGGCAAGATGGACCAGCTCCTGGAGCAGGTCGAAGCGAAACTCGAAACAGTACCGAAGGCGGGCATATATCTCGCTGAGGTCCCGCGCATGATCGCCCTGCTGAAGGATTACATCCAGAAGGATTACACGGAAGCGCCGAAGAAGTCACTCATCTTCATCGTAGCTGCGCTCCTGTATCTGATCAATCCGAAGGACATCATTCCGGACAAGTACATCGGCGTTGGTCTGCTCGATGACGCAGCGGTCGTTGCGGCCTGCATCGCGCTCACGAAAAAAGACCTGGACGCTTACGACGCATGGAAGGACGCAAAGACTGAAGCATAATTCAGATGCTGGAATCAGAGTTTTTCAAAAGAAGCAGACCGGATTTCCGCAGGCTGCAGGCCTTCGGATTCCGGAACAACAAGGGCACATTTGAATACAGCGAGGATCTGCCCGACGGACAGTTTCGCGCAGTGTTTTGTGTAACCGAAAACGGTGAAATCAAAGGCAGGGTCATCGATCTGGAGACAGGCGATGAATACCTGCCTTTGCATTTGGAAAATCAGATTGGCGGATTCAGCGGACACGTCCGGGAGATGTACCTGACATTTCTCGAAAAGATCAATCAGGCGTGTTTCGTCCCTGTCCATTTCATCTTCGACCAGTCCAACCGCATGGAAGCCCGCATCGACAGCGAATACCATGTGCGCGCGGAGTTTCCGTGGGACAAGTATCCGGGGAACGGCACCTTCAAGTGCAATGAGAACGGCAAGTGGTTTGCCGCGTTGCTCACCGTGGAGTTCGGGAAGCTGGCGGATGTCGAAAGTGCCAACCCGCACGACGAGGATGAGACCGTCGAGTGTATCAACCTCAAGGCGGACCCAGATGAAATACCGGGACTGGTCAAAACCCCGGGCATCTGTCCGGCCTATCACATGAACAAGACTCACTGGATCAGTGTGCTTCTGGACGACACGCTGACAGATGATCAGGTCCTCGCCCGCATACGCAAAAGCTACAACCTCGCTTCGGAAGGCAAAGGTACGAAAGTCAAGAGCACCGGCGCCTGGATGATCCCATCCAACCCGAAAATCTACGACGTGGACGCCGGCTTCCGTGTCGGCCGGGGCGAAATCGAGTGGCATCAGCACAACGACATCAAACCGGGTGATGAAGTCTACATCTACAGTTCGGCGCCGAATTCCGCCCTCCTCTACCGGTGTGAAGTCGTGGCCTCCGACCTGAACTACCACGGCATGTTCAAGGAGAGCAAAGGCTACGAACGTTCCATGCGGATCCGGCTCATCGAGAAGTACCCCAAGGATAAATATCCCCTCTCCTTTATCAAGGCTCACGGCGGCTCGGTGGTGCGCAGCGCCCGCAGCATGCCGCAGGAATTATATGACGCCATCAAAAAGTCCCGCTGACGCGGGACTTCGTTTTTATTCGCTCAATTTCTGAAGCCTTATTTCATAACCTTCTCAATTCTGTCGAAGGCTTCCTTCAGCGTGTCTACATTGACGGTACATGCGATACGCACATAGCCTTCGCCGCACTCGCCAAAAGCATTGCCCGGGAGCATCAGCACGTGGGCCTTCTGCAGGATAAAATCCGCGGCCTCCACGCTGCTCATGCCCATCTCCTTGATGTTGATGAACAGATAGAAGCTTCCTTTCGGTGGATAAATCACGCTCATCTTCGGAATCTGATTGATCCTCTCCGCTGCATAGAACATTCTCTTTCTGTACTCTTCAATCATCGGCGGCTGCACTTCATCTCTGTGGTGCAGGGCGAAGATGGCCGCTCTCTGGGAGATGGACGGTGCTGTGAACACAACGTTTTCGTTGATCTGCTGGACGATCTTGATGATGTAATCCGGCGCGACGATGTTGCCGACTCTCCAGCCTGTCATGGTGAAGTTCTTCGAGAAGGAGTTGATGATGATTGTTCTCTCCTTCATCCCCGGCAGGGACGCGAATGGCACGAATGGATTCTGGTAGCTGAAGGCGGTGTAGATGTCGTCGGAGATGACGATCAGATCGTACTTCTCCGCGATTTCCGCGATCTTCTCCATGGTCTCCACGGTCAGACAGTTGCCCGTCGGATTGCTCGGCGAGTTGATGACCAGCGCCTTGGTGCGCTCCGTGATCAGACTCTCCAGCCGCTCCACATTGATCTGGAAGTCCTCTTCCTCATAGGTCGGAAGCTCGATCGGAATGCCGCGGGCCAGTTCCACCTGCTGCGGATACGGGGTGAAGAACGGCGCCTGCATGATGACCTCGTCACCGTCATCAATGATGGCTTCAAGCACGAGGTACATGGCCAGACATCCGGATGCTGCAACGAAGATTTCTTCGTCGACAATGTCCATATCGTATTCTTCTTTATAGAAATCAATGATGGCCTGTCTAAGTTCCGGGTCGCCGCGGAAGTCCGTGTACTTCGTGTGGCCCGCCTTGGCATCGGCGAAGGCGGCGTCGATGATACGGAAGTCTGTGGTCAGATCCGGGTCGCCCAGAGAGAGATCGATGACATCGTCAAAGGACTTCGCCATGACATCCGACTGCCCCATGGCAGTACTCTGGTCCTTCCAGTATCTTTTTGCGATGAATTTATGTTTCATGGTTTTCCTCCTATTTCACTGCGCCGGATTCTTTCAGCGCTGCGATCTGCTCCTGCGTATACCCCATCGAAGTCAGAATTTCATCTGTATTCTCACCCAGCGGGCCGGTCGGCTGGTATTCCTTCCTGCCGTAGTCGCTGAAGGAGATCGGCGGCGACGGCATCATGACGGTGGTGTGGTTTGCATCCGGGAACTCGACCGGCACCATGTATCCGTTCTCAATGGCCTGCGGATCCTTGCTGACTTCGTGCTGCTCGCGCAAAATCTCACAGGCGCAGTTGTTCGAACTCAGGTAATCCCGCCATTCCTGGGCCGTCTTCGTCAGGAAGATCTCGTTGCAGACCTCGATGATATGCTTGATCGTATCCTTCTCCTGCATGACAGCGATGCTGGCGTAGTCAGGGTCGGTGGCGTACTCCGGAATGCCGAAGAGGCCGTACCATTTCTCCCTGTCCATCTCGTACTCGTTACAGTAAACGCCGATCCAGCGGCCGTCCTTGCAGAGATAGGTCTGGTTGAACGGGTCTGTCGGACGGAGCGGATCCGGATTCATGTGCTTGTGGTCGAACTGGGTCTGGACGACGCCGATGGCGTTGCACCAGATGCCGTTCGCAAACAGCGAAATATTGACCTTGGTGCCTTTGCCCGTCTTCTCACGGCCGTAGAGGGCCATCAGGATTCCGGAAAGGAACGCGCTGCTGGTGGCCATGTCGCCGAATGCGTAGGTGGGCAGGAACGGGAAGGACCCCTTCGTCTGCCAATCGCCCAGCGGGCCGGAACGCATCCAGAACGCGCTGATGTCAAAGCCCGGATCATTGGCGGACGGCCCCTTGTCTCCGTAGCCCTTGAAGTGGGCGTAGATCAGTGATGGGTTCGTCTGCTTCAGTGTCTCATAATCCAGTCCATTGCGGACGAGGGATTTTTCACGTACGTTGGTGACGAAGATATCCGCGTCATTGATCAGGTCGAGCAAAATCTTTTTGCCTTCTTCCGTCTTGTAGTTCAGTGAAATGAATTTCTTACCGCTGTTGTGAATGGTGAACAGAGGATTCAGGTCGTCATCATAAGGAGTGTACTCATGGACGCCGCCGGTACGCATGACGTCTCCGTCCAGACCTTCGATCTTGATGACGTCCGCTCCGTAGGAACAGAGCATACGCGCCGTCGTCGGTCCCGCCACAACGGTGCTCATCTCTACCACTTTGACTCCCTCAAGAGGAAGTGTCATATTATCCATAGTCTTATATCCTCCCGTTGCAAAGGCAATAGCCTACAGCTGCGCCTGGGCCGCTTTCGCGCCCGCGTCAAAGGCAGCCACGTTCTTCGGATTGTTTTTGCCTTTCTTGTCGAAGTAGTGATTCATGCCGTCCCTGACGTGATCCACGTCGTAGAGATCCGACGCGCCTGCCAG
>JAILDT010000159.1 GCA_024689085.1 Clostridia bacterium
AGCACGAACGGAGCGGGCCTCATCCATGTGTACGGAACCCTGAAGATGGACGGCGGCGCACTTTACAACGGCGGCACGACCGATCTCGGCGGCGCCATCAAGGTCAAAGACGGAAATGTGCAGCTGAACGGGACTCTGATCGCCAACTGCTGGTCGAACGGGGCTACGTTCTCGGAGAACCGGGGAGGCGCTATGGCGATCCTCGATAAGTCAAAGGTCATGCTGACCGGGTGTACGATCAGGGGTTGTTCCGCAAATGAAGAGGGCGGCGCGATCTATATGGACGTAACTGTCACCGTATCGAATCAACAGTTAAACGGGTGGATGCTGGACTGGACAGTGACGGATCCTGCCAGGCTGCTGAGTAAATTTGAGGAGAGCAATGACGGGATCCTGCTGATCAATAAATCCACGATCTCCGGCTGCACGGCCAGTGACGAAGAGGGCGGCGCTATTCATCAGGATGACGGCGTGATCGCTGTCTTCGACAGCAGCATCCGGAACTGCCGGGCAAAAAGTGATGATGCCGGCGGCATCTATCAGGACAAGGGCCTGCTCTTCTGCAGAAATGTTCTCTTTGAGAGCAATGAGGCGGATGATGAGGGCGGCGCCATCTGCAAAAATACTACCGGGCTTACCCGGCTTATTAACTGCACGTTTAAAGGCAACCGGGCCAATGACGAGGGCGGCGCCATCATGCAGAGAGAAGAGATGCTTCATCTTGAGAATTGTACGCTGACCGGCAACGCAGCTGCGAAGAAGGGCGGCGCCATTTATGTGGAAGACGGTTCAGGCGTTGAACTTGGCGGTAAAATCATCATCAGGGATAACGACGGGGAGGATTCTTTTGACAATCTTGTCCTGGAAAAGGGCGCATACCTCTATGACCAGGGTTTGATTAAGGAGTCAGAAGTGCATGTGGTCAGCAGCGACAGCGGCGATACGTATCTGACCAATGAGGATCACAACAAGTATAAGATCTCAGAAACGCAGCAAACGTTCTTCGTGGCAGACAAAGGCACCCTGTTCATGAGCGACGGGGAACAGAGGAACAACCAGCTTCAGGCTTCCGCGTTTTCCGATGGTTATTACATCGTACTGGCCGGACTCGCTGTCATCGTTATGGCAATCATTGCCGGTGTTGTCACGGTGCTGAATAGAAGGCAGAAAGGAAAATAATCATGAGAAAAGGAAATATATTCAGGCGATTTACTGCGGCGGTTCTGGTCATCGTCATGCTCTTTTCCTGCAATGCCGTCCGGGTACTGGCGGATACGATCGAAGAGAACCAGACTCTGGATCAGACCTACATAAAAGAGGTCAAGATGTTTTACGGCCGGACAGAAGAAGCGGCCCGGAAATCCTGCGAGGCGGAGGGCTTTACGTTCTGCCCCGAGAACCTGATGGAAGAGACCAATTCTGTACTTGTCGCCCATCTGGGCTACAAGACCACCGATGATCCGGGGGATGCGATCACGGACCTGTCGCTGCTTGACATGAAGAACTCGCATTATACGGAGTTGGTCTCCTACGAGGAGTATCTGGATGAACATATAAGCGAATATTCCGACACAGCGGATCAGGTCATGCACATGGTGAACGAGTACCGGACCAACGTCCATGCAGGAAGCCCGCTCGCGCTTGCGTCACTGGATTCCCTGAACAATTTTTGCGTTGACAAGGACGCCGCCCCGGAGGGCAACAACCTGCTGGGCAATTACCTGCTCAACAAGGCGGATGTGACGTTCTTCGAAAAATATATCCAGCGGGGAAGCTCGATGATCTTCGGAGAGATCGCTTCACTTCTGGCAACGGCGACCGCCTCCTACAATGCCGACGGGTCAAACTGGGCAACGAAGGCGAATACGAACGAAGCCTACGATAGTTATGTGAACGGGGATTCCGCTACCCGAAATCAACTTAATGGATGGCACCAGGATATCGCACTTGTGATGATCGAGAAGATCAAGGAACTTGCGGAGGTCTATAATGAAGCCAAGCCGCTGTATGACCAGTACGGAAATACGTTCGGCTTCGCCGAAACAATGGAGATTAGTGAGAATTTTACGGTGTACGACATTCTCGAGGCCAACCCGGACTGCAAGATCGTGGAATACACCAACGCGATACTGACGTATGAGCTGTTTGACAGTTTCGTCTTCCGGGAGGCAAACCAAACAGTTGTGACCAATACGGCCCTGCTCTATGACGGCAAAGAAGCGGTGGCAAATTCTACGGTCGTCTATACGGAGAGAAAGACTCTTGCGGAGTATTTCATGGAGCTCGCCGCAGACCCGGACATCCCCCTTCATCCGGAGATCCTTTATCCTTTCGTTGCGAGCATGACTGACGGGCAGAAGGCAGCCTTGAAACTCTGCGGCCTGGAATCCCTTGCAAGGGGGCTCAAGCAGCCGGAGAATTATGGGGCTGAACGGGCACAGCTGACGGCGGAAGCAACGCAGAAACTGAAGGACCTGGGGTGTGAAAACGGAAAGATCTGGATCTGGGATGGGGTCGATCTGTCTATCTACTCGAAGAAAACAGTGGAAACCAGTGAAGCGATTGAAAAGGCCAATTCCGGGAAGGAGCTGAAGGACAGCGAGAACCAGGCAGCCCGCGATGCGGCCTCTAACCGCAGGATGATCCTTGCGGTCGCAGATATAGCGATCATGGTTGTTTCGGGTACTGCCATGATCCTGCAAGGTGTTGTTGGAGGCAGTCTCTGGGCAGCCGGAGTTTACGTTTTGTCGTACCTCTGTATTGCAAATGTGCTCGGTACTGTGGTCTTTACTCTGGTAGGCACGTTCCTGATTGGCTTCTTTTTTGCCAGCGCTGTTGCCTTTATTTTGAGTGTGGGATACATGATTTATATGCTCCTGGATCTTGCCGGAGTGTTTGACGACTACAATTTAGTTGATTACGAGACTATCCCTGACATCGTATATCATGTGCGGGGAAGCGGTGACGCTGAATACCGTGTCCGATACGATGCGGTGGCCAGCAATGCAAACAGGGAATCTGTATATGCAGATTACGAGGTGGAATTTAGACCAGTTGCTGTTGGGACAAAAGAAGAGATATTGGATCTTCGTCTTCTGACGTTATTCGAATC
>JAILDT010000160.1 GCA_024689085.1 Clostridia bacterium
GGAAGCGACGCGAAGCTGAATAACAGTAGTGCCATTAGTCTCGGTCTCGGATACTTCAACAGCCTCCGGGTGTTCAACTAGCGACTTTGCAATTGCACTAACTAATTCTTTCATTGGATCACCGCTTTCTTAAAGTATACCCGCCTGCTTGAACAGCTTCTTGACTGTTTCTGTAGGCTGCGCACCTGTTTCCAGCCACTTCTTGGCTGCTTCCTCGTTGATCTTGATCTCAACAGGATCCTTCAGAGGTGCATAGTATCCCAGCTCCTCGATGAATCTGCCGTCTCTTGACGCTCTCGCATCCGCTACGACTACTCTGTAGAAAGGCTTCTTGTGCGCGCCCATTCTCTTCAATCTGATTTTTACCATTACTTTTCTCCTCCTGAATTATGTTTTGTATTTTTTGAATGGTTTAACGATGTTGATTTATATTCACCGGTTATCCGGTTAGAATCCTCTGAATCCACCGAACATCTTGCTCATCTTGGCCGCCTGCTTCGGGTTCATCATCTGCTTCATCATCTTCCGCGACTCTTCATACCGCTTGACGAGCTGATTGATTTTCTGAACCGACTGGCCCGAGCCTGCCGCGATCCTCTTTCTCCGACTGGCGTTGAGGAGGTTCGGGTCCTCCCGCTCTGCCCTCGTCATGGACTGAATGATGGCTTCGAAGCTCTTGAAGTCCTGTTCGCTCTGTTCGATGTTGACGTTCTTGTTGCCCGATACGCCCGGCAGCATGTCCAGCATCTTGGCAATGCCGCCCATGTTCCTGATCTGGCCCATCTGATCGAGGAAGTCCTCGAGAGTGAACTTGTTCTTCTTGATTTTCTCCTCGAGTCTGGCCGCCTCGGCTTCGTCGAAGTCTTCCTGAGCTTTTTCGATGAGAGACATCATATCGCCCATGCCCAGGATCCGGCTGGCCATTCTCTCCGGATGAAACTCGTCGAGCTCATCCATTTTCTCGCCCATACCAACGAACTTGATCGGTCTGCCTGTGACCTTCTTGGTGGAAAGCGCCGCGCCGCCTCTGGAGTCACCGTCCATCTTGGTCATGATGACGCCGTCGATGCCCAAAGCATCATTGAAGCCCTCCGCCGCATTGACCGCATCCTGACCGGTCAGTGCGTCGACCACGAGCAGAATCTCATGTGGCCTGACTTCCTTCTTCAGAACCTTCAGCTCTTCCATGAGCTCCTCATCGATCTGCAGACGTCCGGCCGTGTCGATGATCAGAACGTTGTATCCCTTGAGCTCCGCCTCCTTGATTGCTGCTTTTGCAATCTTGGCCGGGTCTTTGGTGTCCCGCATGGTGAAGACCGGCACATCCACGCTCTGGCCCACGACCTCCAACTGGTCGATTGCGGCCGGCCTGTAGATGTCGCACGCGCAAAGCATCGGTTTCTTGCCGTTCTTCACGAGCCACTTGGCCAGCTTGCCGCAGGTGGTCGTCTTACCAGTACCCTGCAGGCCTACCATCATGTAGACGGTAAATCCTTTCGGGGAGTAAGTCAGTTTGCTGCTGGCTCCGCCCATCAGCTCGACCAGTTCGTCATTTACGATTTTGACAACCTGCTGGGCCGGTGTCAGGCTCCTCATGACCTCCTCGCCAAGGGCTTTCTCCTTGACGTCGGCCACGAATTCCTTGACGACCTTGAAGTTGACGTCCGCCTCGAGGAGCGCCAGCTTGACTTCCCTCATGGCCGCGTTGATATCCGCTTCTGTCAGGCTGCCTTTGCCTTTGAGCCCCTTGAAGACGCCCTGCAGTTTATCCGATAATCCCTCAAATGCCAATTTACTTCTCCTTAGATTTCCAGCTGTTCGATTTCGCTGCGGATGTGCCGGAGACAGCCTGCGACTCCGCTACCGCCTGCTCCGCTGACTGATCTGTCGGCCGCTGCCATGCTGATGGCACCGTCGATCTCCGCGCTGATGCTGTCGATGGCTGCCCGCGTGGCGCTGAACCGCTCGACCAGACCGAGCTTGCGTTCATACTCTTCGAGTGCCTTCTGCGCTTTGTGGAGCGCATCGTGCACGCCCTGCCGGCTGATTCCGAATTCCTCCGCGATCTCCGCCAGGCTCAGGTTCTCCTCGTTATACAGTTCCATGACCTCTTTCTGGCGATCTGTCAGCAGCTCGCCGTAGAAATCATAGAGCAGACTTTGTCTCGTAACATCATCGAACTTCATATCTGAATCCTCGCGTGACAAGTCATATTGCTTGACACTCGAGTAGTATAGCCTGTCCTGCCATGCCTGTCAAGCATATTTGCTTAACATTTCTGCACATCCACCCTGACTGATCACCCCTGTCTGCTTTGGAAGCGAAATGTATATATTACAAAGCCTTTACACGGTCGCTATTAACATTTTCTTCACAATACAGAAGTCCGGATTAATTTGGCTGTTAATTATGGTATCATTGCTAGGCCATTGTTCACATCTGCACCCTTTGCAAAGGCGCTATTCCTCTTTTCAAAAGCAAAAACTGTAAATCAGAAAGCTAATTCAATAACCATAATTCATACATTCTGCTTTTCCAAATGTTCTATCTGTTAAAATGATTGACATCATCCGTATGTGCATGTAATATAATATCAGTAATGTTATTTATTTCCATTATTTCTAATCATTGGAGACCTTCTTATGCCTATCCTATCGCCAATTACTGCTGAAGCTTTCTGCACTTCAATTGAAAACGCTTTGCTTCACCCTACGTCAACTGACCGCTCCATTAACAGAATCCAAAAAACTCTAAATGGTATGCCTGAGGGTAAGCTGTTTCTAGCCAAACGTGGAGACAATGTTTACTTCATTACGGAACAGGACGGAAGACACAAGTACATTTCCAAGCATTCTGACCATATCTATTCTCTGCTGCGGAGGCGATACCTGGGCGACTTGATGGAAATACTGAAATTATCTGGGTCAAACAAAGTATCGGACAATGCGCGAAGGACCAAACTGATTGCCAGACTGCAGCATTTCATATGCTCATGTGAACGTGGAAATATGAATATCGCAAGGATCGTTCTCACGCGCAATCAATACAACTGGTTCACTAGTGATTTCAGACAAAAGAGTATAGATAAGACAAAGGCTCTAAGAACTAAAAGCGGTCTATATGTCAGGTCGAAATCAGAAAGGGACATCATAAACCGCTGTGAAACCTTTGCAGTGCCGTTGCATTATGAGGAAATGCAAGTCGTATATGTTAAAGATCTGGTGGATGAATTGTATCATGATTTGATTGACGAGGGTTTTATAAAGGGTGAATTGTCCAACCGTGGATCTGAGTACAGTAGACAGCTCTATTCTCTGAAAGGAAACAGTATTCACTGGAATGTGCCTGCCGGACTACAATCAATGAATGCAACAGGTTCTATATGGAAAACTTACTACCCTCCTCGCGGTACTGTAACAATGTTTAATGATATCAAGAGTGTTTTTGCAGATGGTAGTCTGTTTCTTTGGGAGCACGCAGGATTGATGAGTCAGTTCAAGTACAGATTCAACGCATCGGAGCGCAATTCCGTTTTAAAATTTAAGCATGTTGTAACCGAAGAAAACTTTCTGGAAACCTATGAGTATGACGTTGATACATCAGAAAAAGTGGACTCCATTATAAAACAGCGGATCTTACCGCGACTATGGTTTTAAAACAACAGGGCTCGCGCTGGTCAGCCAGTGCGAACCCCGGAATAGTAGATGTTTGATATGTCCTTACAGCTTCAGGTCGCCGTCCTTGACCCAGCCGAGCTTGCGAACGCCGGCGTGGAAGATCAGTGCGAGAACTGCCGGCAGGACGAAGGAAATCAGGATGAGTCCGGTCCAGTCGAACGCCGTGATGGCTTCTCTGGTTCCCGCTTCGATTTCCGCTACCCAGCCGGTGTAGACGCCAATCTGACCGACGAGACCGCAGGTACCCATACCGGATGAAATCGGCGCGCCGTTCATTTCCATCTTGAAGAGGCAGGTGGCAATTGGTCCGGTGACAGCCGCTGCCAGTGTCGGCGCGATCCACACGCGTGGATTGCGAACGATGTTGCCCATCTGGAGCATGGATGTTCCGATGCCCTGTGAGATGAGGCCGCCCCATCTGTTCTCTCTGAAGGAGATGGCCGCGAAACCGATCATCTGGGCGCAGCAGCCTGCCACAGCAGCGCCTCCTGCCAGCCCGGTCAGACCGAATGCCGCGCAGATGGCCGCCGAGGAAATTGGCAGCGTGAGACACATGCCGACCACAACGGCGACAATGATGCCCATGAGGAACGGCTGCAGTTCCGTCGCCCACATGATGAGGTTTCCGATATACATGGCTGCCGCGCCGATTGGCGGCGCAATGAGCCAGGACAGGAACACACCTACACCGATGGTGACAATCGGGGTAACGAGGATGTCGATCTTCGTCTCCTTGGAAACCATCTTTCCGATCTCGGCGGCAATGATGGCGATGAACAGAACGGACAGAGGGCCGCCTGCCCCGCCGAGCGTGTTCGCCGCGAACCCTACGGATATCATGGAGAACAGCACAAGAGGCGGACATTTGAGTGCGTAGCCGATGGCCACGGCCATTGCCGGTCCGCACATTGCCATTGCGATGCCTCCGACCGTGTAGGAAGTCTCGCCGACCGTCGCTACTGCCTTTGTCAGAAATCCGATGTTGAACTGGGTGCCGATCGTGTTCAGAATCGTTCCCACGAGAAGCGAACAGAACAGGCCCTGGGCCATGGCACCGAGAGCGTCGATTCCGTATCGTTTGAGAGATATTTCAATATCTTTGCGCTTGAGAAATTCTCCAAATTTGCTCATCTCTACCTCCGCAAATGTTTATTCTTACAGTATCAAATCCAGGCTGTTTATTTCTTCAGCCGAATCATTATACCATCAACTGTCAAGGGGTACCAACCCCGCCTGTCAGCCCTGGCTTACCCCGCAGCGCTTCCCTTCTTTTATAAGCGGGCACTTGTCCCTGAGGACGCACTCCGCGCAGGTGGCCAGCCGTCCTGTGACCGGATGATCGGCCAGTCCCATGATGCCCGTAATGGATTTGGACGGGCTCATCATGAAGCCTTTGCTTAGAGTGATGCCGAGCTGCTGCTCCGCGTCGAGAACGTCCAGCACCTGGGCCTGCATCTCCAGCGGGGAATCGCCGTATCCCGGGCTGAAGCGCTCGGTCATGTACAGCGGTGTGGCGTCCGAAGATGCGCCAGTTGCGTCTGCCGCCAGTTCATCGCAGATCTGCTCTTCCGCCAGATTGGCAGCCAGTTCCGCCATGACCGACGCACCGCAGTCGATGACCACGCTGAGGGCGATCTTCTCACTTTGGGTGACGGAAATGAGCTCGTCCACGTCATGGCCCAGGGTGACGGCCGACAGCACCAGGCGGTCGCAGCCTTCCAGATGCTTCGCCAGAGAGACGCCCTGCACCGGCAGGTCTTCGGCTGCCAGAACAGCGTATGCGAAAGCAGGCCGCGCCGCTTCAAACAGCAGGCCTTCCGCTTCCTCCATCTGCTCCTGCAGACGCTCAAGGGCCGCGTGCATCTTATCGTCCGTCTCGGCTCTCTTCAGGTGCGCTTCGCTGACGCCAAGCAGCCTGAGCCAGGTGTCCCGATTCAGTTTGCTGTCACTTGGAAATCTGATATCCATGCCATAAGTATATCATACAAGTTGTCTCGCCGAGTCTTGAAGATTTTGCATCCGTGTATTAAAATTGATGCAGTTGGAGGCAGTGTAAAATGGGCAAGCGATTCAAACGAATATCTGTTGTCATGATTGCACACTATATCAGTCTTACATGGCGCTCAGCCCTGTGCGTCGCTCTTTTGATTATCTGGATCGGCGGCCTCCTCAACGGTAGCGAATCCATCATGTACCATTTTGAGGAACATCCTTTCATTATGGGTATCCTGTGGATTCTTTTTGTGTCCGAAATGATCGCCCGTTTCTTCCCTTCCGGTATCCGGAGCCCGGGCTGCCAGAAACAGTTCGCCCGCAACTTCCGGAAAACCGGCAACACGGAGATCGTCGTAGCAGACAACCACGCTACCATTCTCGTCGTGTTCATCTGGATCCTGTTCAACGGCATCTTCGGGGCGCTGCATATGATCGGCTTGCTGAACGACGACTTCATGCTGCTTCTGTGCTCCCTGTTTTCTGTGGGCGACATGATCTGCATTCTGTTCTTCTGTCCGTTCCAGACCTGGTTCTTCAAGAACCGGTGCTGCGTGACGTGCAGAATCTACAACTGGGACTTCGCCATGATGTTTACGCCGCTGTTCTTCGTTCCGGGTCTCTATACGTGGAGCCTGCTGGCGCTGGCCGTGGTACTTCTGATCGTCTGGGAGATCATCTTTTTCTTCCATCCGGAGCGGTTTTCTGAGAACACCAACGCCTTCCTCAGCTGCGAAGGCTGTACAGAAAAGCTCTGTGTACACAAAAAACAGCTCATTTCACTGTGGAAGCAGAATGAGAAGTTCTTCACAAAACGTATCAAACTTCTGAAGGGATAGACTCCATGGGTTCACTTGACGGATTGAAAATACTCGACTTCTCCACGCTGCTGCCGGGACCTTACGCGTCGCTGATGCTGGCCGACATGGGCGCGGAGGTTTTAACGATCAGTTCCCCCAGCAAATACGATCTGGTGCAGCATTACGGCGCCTGCGTCGAAGGCACCAATACGTCCGCCTGCAGCGCGTGGCTCGGGCGAAACAAAAAAACCATGTTTCTGAATCTGAAGACGGCGGAAGCAAAAGCTATCGTCCGCCGCCTCATCCTGGACTATGACATCATACTTGAACAATTCCGGCCCGGCGTCATGCAAAAGCTCGAGCTGGGTTTTGATGCGCTGCGGGCGCTGAACCCGCGCCTGATCTACTGCTCGCTCACAGGATACGGGCAGACCGGCCCTATGCGCGATGCTGCCGGGCACGACATCAATTACATGGCTCGCAGCGGTATCATTTCTCACGCCGGCCGCGCATCAGACGGTCCTTCCCTGATGAATTTCCAGATCGCGGATATCGCCGCTGGATCCATGAATGCGGTGATTGGGATTCTGGCTGCCGTGTACCACCGGGAACAGACCGGTCAGGGACAGTTCGTTGACATTTCCATGATGGATGGATGCGTTCCGTTCAACAGTCTGGACGGCGCCGACTTCCTCGTCTCAGGAAGGCAACCTGACCGGGAAGGTGAACTGCTGAACGGCGGCTGCATGTATGATTACTACGAGACCAGCGACGGCGGTTATATGAGCGTCGGCAGTCTGGAACCGAAATTCTGGGAGAACTTCTGCCGTAGACTGGGAAGAGAAGATCTGATTGCAGGCTCGGTGCGTCCGGAGAACGCTACCGCAGTCAAAGCGCAGATTCGTGAACTCTTCCATACGAAGACGCGGGATGAATGGACTGCGATCTTCGACGGCGCGGACGCCTGCGTGCAGCCTGTACTGGATCTTGACGAAGCGCTGCTGCAGGATGAACAGATTCGGGCGAGAGAAATGATCGTCGAGGTCGGGATGCCTTTGCAGGAAGATGTGAGCGTCAGGCAGATGGCGACTGCCGTCAAACTCAGCGAGACACCGTGCGAGTACCGGCATGCAGGCTATCCGCCGGGGTATCACACGCGGGAGATCATCGAGACATTGGGCTTGGATTACGAAGAATTAAAAGAAAAAGGCGTGTTCGAATAGGAACACGCCTTTCTATATGGAGGACGTTTATATATCTGTCAGATACTGCTTAGTCTTCTGTATCGTACTTATACTGACCGCCTTCAAAGAGTCCCGCCTTCTCCATGTCGCACATCTCTGTCAGTGCGAGGTCGACCTGACGGTCGTTCGGAGTTTTTTTCATCACTTTGCCACCATCAGTGAAGATTACATTGGCAACATCATCAAGCTGAGGATCCTTTCCGCCGATCATGACGAAGTGCTGATCCGGATGATTCTCTGCTTCTTCCTTCACCAGATCTGCCATATCGTTTGTGCAGAGGATGAGATCATACCCTTCTTCATAAAGCTTTTCGAAATTCTCTTTCTGCGCTTCGGCATCTTTGCTGCCGAGGCACGTCATCGTGCAGGTTGGGTCTGCCTTGGCCATGAGCTGCATGTTCTTCCAGAAGAGGTCTTCTGTGCCGCCCTTTTCAGCCTCTTCTCCATTGAGTACGAGGCCTGCTTTGAATCCGCCTGCCGGTGCTGCGACGGTGTTGCCGTTGGATGAGGTGCGCTCTTTCTGCTGAACCGGAACTTCCTTGAAGACCGCGCTGAGGTAGATGCCGCCGCCCTTTGGTACGACGAGGTAGTAATTGCCATCGGCATCTTTCAGGAGAGGCACTCTGTCTTTACCATTGTAGGCCGCAACCAATTCAAACCCTTTCTGCTTTTCGATCTTCAGCAGAACCTTGTTGCCTTCCTTGGCAACGTCATAGCCGAAGCTCTTCGCGAGGGCATTTCCGTTCGCGTCTGTGGCACTGAGTTTGCCTCCCTTGGCCGGCTGTTCGATCCTGACAATGTACATGATGTTGTTCTTCTCGAAATCCCTTGCCGCACTGCGTCCGAGATCTCCTGCCTCTGCCGCGCGCATGCCCATTGGCTGCACGAAGAAATCAGGTCCCATCTCCGCAACATTTCCATTCGCATTGAGGTTTACTTTCCATACAGTCAGATTCAGATTGCCGCCAGTTGAAGACTGTTTCGCAGGGATATCTGAAACACTGTCAATCATCAGTTCGTTATACCTCATATCCCCCAGCAGAACGCCGACGTCTTTCGCATCCAATACATCCTCGATCAGGATATCCGTCTTCACTGGATCCTGCACATCCGCACGGATTCCAACACCATCAGAAATCACACTTCCATGGATCTGGATCGTGTTTGTCCCTTCTATATCCGAAAGCCATTCATTCATCACTCCTCCGGCAATATCCATCCCCACTGCGTTCCCCGTCGGAGCTTTGACAGTTACGTCACCGGTGATGTCCGCCTGGATGTTTCCACCTTCATTCTGAATAATGACGCCGTAAGCATCATTGGCAAAATAATTTGAATCCCCCGTCCTTGTAGAGGTTGCAGTAACACCTTTTCCGATTGTAACGGAAACACCCTCATCGGCAATGCCAATGATACTCTGCATCAGTACGCCCGTTGCTCTCTCACCGGTAGCAGACACAGTTCCTTTGATGGTCGCTGATGCGATGTGGTCTGATCCATATCCCTCAGCCTCTACACCAGTCGCATAATATCCTTCCGCAGAAACATCTTTATCGACTGTAACGGTTCCGTTATATGCTCCAACACCGTATGCATCATACTCGGCCTTGACGGTGACCGTTCCCCCGACCGTAACGTCCGCAGATCCTGTTGCTTCATAGTCGGCGTTTGCAACAGCACCGTACGTGTAGTATTCACCTTGTGCATTCACATCTCCGTTTACTGTCGCAGAGGCATTGCCATTATGACTATCAGCAACAACAGCCGTAGCATTGCCTTCCCCATTCTTGAGTGTGACATTACCATTGACTGTTACAGATGCCTTTCCGGAGTCGCTTTGAGTTCTTGCTGTTACGGCAGTAGGTTCATTCTGGACGGACACATTGTCATTCACGGTTTTAGACTCACCAGTTTCAGCGACGACCGCATTCGTATCATCCTCTGCAAAAGCCATCTGCGCGTTCATCGGCAGCAATGGCGCCATGGCAAAAACCATTGTCACGGCCACGATCATTGCTGTAATCCTTGCTCTTTTCATCACTTTCATAACACTTTCTCCCACCAAATAAAAAATAACTGCTTCCGATTTCCCCTTTTATACCTATATAGATACGAAAAAGCAGAAAGTTCCCCGGGGTTTTTCAAAAAATAAAAAAGCGTGTTCGATAAGGAACACGCCTTTTTGATTTTGCTTTCTTGTTTGATATGTTTTTGTTATCTCTTCTTATACAGTACCAGTTCCGGATTCACACCGTCTTTTTCATAGGTAACGACCATGATGAAATCCATGTTGGCCAGAACGCCGAAGCAACGGTCACCGCCGAACTCTGATTCCAGCTGATTCCCCAGATAGGTCGTCCTGTCATCCAGGAATTTCACCTCCGCCCCGCTCGGAAGACGGTACGGAAGATTCACAAACTGTCCGACCAGCGCGTTCAGTTTTTCGACCTTCGGCATGCCCTCGATGCCGAGGGCGTTGATCTCGTCGATCAGCTGCACCTTAAAGGCGTCGAACTGTCCGTCGTCGCTGAGTTCCTCATAACGCTTCCAGTAATCCAGCTCCGGCAGCATCTGCTTCATATAGGCGCGGGCCTGTTCCTCGGTGAAGTTCTCATTCACCATATGCGGCAGACAGGTCTCAATCAGATCGTCCATATCGCTGTAGGTGTAGGTCCCGTCCGCGTAGCACCACTGGCAGTAGTCCTCATTGAGTGTGCCGTCCTTCTCCCGGCTGATGATGGAATCTTCCAAAGGCATCCCGCAGCACTGACACCGCAGCTGCCGCGGCGATCCGAGCAGCGTATTGATGGAGACGTCAAAAAGTTTCGACAGCAGTTTCAGGGTCTCTGTATTCGGAACGGTCTCACCGGTCTCCCAGCGGGACACCGCCTGTCTCGTCACGAAAACCTTCTCGGCCAGCTCGTCCTGGGACAGCCCCTTCTTGGTCCTGAGTTCATAGATAACGTCTTTTGTGCTCATTACTGATACCTCCCGTATTGCATTATTCTTTCTACATCTATTCTAATACGGGTATCCTTCTATGACACGCAACTGGCTGTTGCTTTTACCTGATTGTCAGGTCAAACTCTCTTTCACGACGATCAGCTCGCTCGGTGCTTTTGTGATCAGAACGCTTTCCTGCTGGAAGAACGCGCACAGATCCTTCGCGATCTCCTGAACGACTGATTCCTCCGCGTCCAGCAGCGTCAGCGCCAGAGTGTTCTCCTCTGTGAACAAGCCATTCTCATAGACATAGCCGCCGTTGAGCGTGTGAAAAGAAAACGGAATCCGATAACTGCGGCAGACGCTTTTCAGAATCGAAACGCATCGTTCCGTATCATACTTCTGATCACCGGTATCGGGATCGTTCAGACCGATGTAAATTGTGTACTGTGTAACGTTTACTTTCATATTTACTGGATCGCATTCATTTCCATGCATCCAATGATCTCGTCAGCTCTGTCACCGTCGACGCTCTTTTCAAATGTCATCAGGAAAGGAACCACGTCTCCAATTTTCCACAGGCAAGCCAGTTCGCCGATGCCGGAAGTGTATTTGGTGAAACCGTCGACTTCCTGGAGCGTATCATTGTCCTTGTTGTCTTCGAGGTACTTGTCATAGACTTCCTGGGTGAGAATCGTCGCCGTCACGAGCGGATAGGTCGAATCGTCGTACTCCCCTTCGAACAGCGAGAAACCATCGTCCGCGAAGATGACCGAATAACCCTGGCTGGTATCGATCGTGACTTCTACCGGAACCTCGCCCGCGTTCATTGTCGCCGTCGCCGTAACCTTCTCAGGTGCCGCTGCTTCTTCGGTTCCTGCGTCGCCGCACGCAGACAGCGTGAATGCAAAAGCAAATACTAACGCAATTAAAATGATTAGTTTCTTTTTCTTGTTTCTTACCTCCTGCTGCAATTATACCACACTAAAAGATCTGGCCCGGCAGTTTCAGCTTTTGCTTTGGCGGAAATCCTTTATCGAACCGGTTGACGATCATCGCCGCCTGTTCATTCTCCATCCGGTGCGCCCGGTAGGAGTAAAAAACATCCGCATTGCACATGGTGCAGACATTGGATATCGAGATATGGTTCTCCTTCACACCCATTTCCAAAAGGGTCAGCCGATTCGCTTCTCTCAGATCCAGATGGTATTTGCCGTCCGGATATCTCCGGAGGATCCGGTCCGCGTCCGCTTTTCCCCACTCTTTCAGAAACTCTTCGTATATCTCATCGCCCATCTCGTAACAGTCTGCGCAGATGCCCGGGCCGATCGCCGTATATAGATCCTGTGGATCGCTCCCAAAATGAGATACCATGCTTTCGATTGCTTTTGCAGGAATCTTTCCTAAGGTTCCCTTCCAGCCTGCATGCACGAGGCCAACGGCCCTGCGTACAGGATCCGCGATATAGATCGGCGGACAGTCACCGCCGAATGCCGTCAGAAGTACGTCAGGAATAGCAGTAATCAATCCATCGATGTTTCTCCTGTGCGGCGGTTTATCGGTCCGCAGGATTGGTCCAAGATCTTCCTCTGTCACCACGTATACATGGTTCGTATGCATTTGATCCGTGATGGATTCCTGTTCAATGGACGATCCCAGCTGCCTTGCCAGAGCGTCCCTGTTTTTGAACACTACCGGAGATGCCTCTGTGATATCCTCATCCTTCATCACAACGACACGAAGCCCTTCTTCTCCGACCTTTCGCTGATCATCGTAAGCCCTGAATCTGGTGGAGTACAGATTTGGAACACCCAGCTCATCCAGCATGGCAACGGACAGATATGGAATCTGCTCTATATGAATGTTGAATATTTTATTATGATTCGAATATCGTATCTTCATTATGTTGCCTTTAAGTCTTCTTGTATTCATAGGTCAGCTTATCATACACCCTGTCACCGACTGTAAGACCATCTTTCTCAGTACGAACAAGTCGCATCCCCGCCTTCTCAAGCACCCTGCGCGAGCCGAAATTCTCAGAAGCGCACCAGACGGTCACGCATGGAATGCCTTCGTTCTCTGTCAAATACTCCAGCACTTTTCTCAACGCCTCCGTCGCGAGCCCGCGCCCCCGCCAGTTCTTTACAATACTCAGGCCGACTTCAATATGGTCATCCTGATAATCGTAGGCTCCGATGGTTCCAACTTTAACGCCGTCAGAGTCCATCACCCATGAATAGGAATGTTCATCATCACAACCGGCGATGAACTGCCGCACCGTTTCCTGCGCCGTTTCCAATGTCGCGTAAGGATTCCATCCTGAGTATTGCGCCATAGCAGGGTCTGTCCCCAGATACTGATACAGTTGTTCGGCGTCCTCCGGACAGTATCTGCGCAGAACCAACCGTTCCGTCCACAGCTCAGCAGTACCGTGTGGTTTGATCTCCTCGATGGAGGCAATCTGCGAATTATAAATCAGGAAGTCCTCAATGAAAAGGCCGTCTTCGTCTCCGCCCCACTCACACTCTAAGAAATCGCGATTTCCATAACGCGCTAGACCCGTTATGGTCTCTCCGTATATGTCCTTTATGCGAACGTATTTTTGATCGTATTTTGTGATATCCATCGTGAAACCATTATGCCTTCGAAAGAAGACAAACGCATTCTATATGTTTCGTGCCCGGGAAATTGTCGAACGGTTTGACTGACTCCACCTTGTATCCGTAGTACTGGAAGTAATAAAGATTCTCTGCCAATGACTTCGGGTTGCAGCTGATGTAGACGATCTGGTCCACGCCATAGCCGATGATCTTGTCCAAGGCGTCGTTCTTGATGCCCACCCGCGGCGGATCGACGACGATGACGTCCGGTTTATCGCTGATGGAATCCAGCACCTTGAAGCAGTCACCGGCGATGAACTTGCAGTTGTCCAGGCCGTTCAACTGTGCTGTCTGCCGCGCGACTTCCACGGCCTCCTCTACGATTTCCACGCCCAGAGCCGTGCGGGCTTTCCTCGCGAGCACCTGAGTGATCGTGCCTGTGCCGCAGTACAGATCGAACGCATCCTTTCCTGCAAAATCATCGATCAGGGACACCGCATACGTATACAGATTCTCCACGGCTTCCACGTTTGTCTGGAAGAAGGAGAATGCGCTCACACGGAACTTCAGTCCCATGATTTCTTCGTTGTAATAATCGCGCCCCGTTAGGATCCGCAGCTCATCGCAGTATACGGCATCCGCCAGGCGGTCGTTGATCGTACGCAAAACCCCCACCACCTGGTTTTCCAGCGGCAGGTTCATAATCATGTCAGCGTATCCCGCTTCATCAAAAACCTCTGCCCCATCTGACGCGGTCACGATGTTCACCAGCAGCTCGCCCGTCCGCACGCCTCTGCGTACGATGAGATGGCGCATGAGCCCCGTGTGACGTTTTTTGTGGTAGTGGCTGTAGCCTTTGCGCTCCACAAAGTAGAGGGTGGCACGCAGGATGGTGTTGAAGTCCTCGTGCACCAGCTGGCACTGGTCCACAGTGATGATGGACATGAAACGGCCGCGCGGGTGCATTCCTAAAGTCGTTGGTCCGTTCTTGACCTCGTCACCAAAGGTGTATTCCATCTTATTTCGGTAGGCGTACCTCGACGGTGCCGCCTGAATCGGCAGGAATTCACCGTAGTGTATGGATTTTGCATCCAGCAGCCCGCGAACCTCGTCTTCCTTGATGTTCAGTTGCTCTTCATAAGGCACGCCCTGGTAGACGCAGCCACCGCACTGTTCGTAGTCGCGGCAGAGGCCAAGGTCCTGCTGCAGGTCTCTAGAATTCTCCGTAGGCATCGAAAAACTCCTTTTTGTATTCTAAGAATCTGTCTTCCTCAATAGCCTTGCGGATGTTCTCCATGGTCTTCACAAGGAAGTGCAGATTGTGGTTCGTCATGAGCATAGCGGAAAGAATCTCATCACTCTTAAACAGATGCCGCAGGTATGCCCTGCTGTAATTCCGGCAAGTGTAGCAGTCGCAGTTCGGATCCAGCGGCTTAAAGTCACGCTCATACTTCTTGTTCTTAATATTCACGCGACCCTGGGATGTCATGGCCATGCCGTGGCGTGCGATCCTGGTCGGCAGCACGCAGTCAAACATGTCGACGCCCCGCTCCACCCCTTCAAAGAGACAGTCCGGGCTGCCCACGCCCATCAGGTACCGCGGCTTGTTCTTCGGCAAAAGCTCCACGCAGTCGTCCATGACTTCATACATCAAGTCCTTCGGTTCGCCCACGGAAAGCCCGCCGATGCCGTAGCCCGGCAAATCCATGGCGACGACCTGCTCCGCGCTGCGGTGGCGCAGATCTTTATAGGTGCCGCCCTGCATGATGCCGAACAGGGACTGGTTGCAGCCCTCGCCCAGCACCTGACTCTCTCCGCCCAGAGACGCAGCGTATTCGTCATGGGCCGCCTTGCAGCGTGCCAGCCATCGCGTCGTCAATTCCAGAGAATCCTCTACATATTTCCGCTCCGCCGGCCACGGTGCGCACTCGTCAAAGGCCATCATGATGTCCGACCCCAGCGCGTGCTGGATCTCCATGGACTTCTCCGGTGAGATCATGTGCCGGGAACCGTCGATGTGAGACTGGAACTTCACACCCTCTTCACTGATCTTCCGCGTTTTTGCCAGGCTGAACACCTGAAATCCGCCGCTGTCCGTCAGGATCGGCTTGTTCCAGTTCATGAACTTGTGAGAACCGCCGGCTTCCCGCACAATCTCGTGGCCCGGCCGCAGATAGAGATGATAGGTGTTGTTCAGAATGATTTCCGCACCCAGTTCCTCTACCTCTTCCGGCCGCATGGCTTTCACTGTGGCCGCCGTGCCGACCGGCATGAAGACCGGCGTCTGGATATCGCCGTGCGGCGTGTGCACGATGCCCCGCCGCGCCTTGGTTCTGCTGTCTGTTTTCAGTAAATCAAAGGTTACCGCTGTCATAGTTTCTCCTATCTAAACAGTATTGCTATACAAAGGCCTGATCGAAATTGATGATGACCTGATACTTCTCATCCTCTGCCTCAAGGATCTCAGTGAGACGGTCGGCGATTTCATCTTTTCTCGTAAGAGCTTCCGGACGCAACACGACGTCAAAGATGACGTGCTGGTGATCCTTTCTCGGGATGACGCGTACATCATGATAACTGTCCACGCCGTCGATTCCCGGAATTGCTTTATCCAACACCTCTATAACCCTATCCCTTTCAGGATCATCGACCACGATTGGATCCACGTGCCCCGCGGCATCGATGTTCATTCTCTCCTTCAGCTGCCGTTCGATATGATCGATGACCGTGTGCACCGCCATCAGATCACTGCGGGAATCCACCTGTGCGTGGAATGACGCGTAGGCTCTGCCCGGTCCGTAGTTGTAGACGATGATATCGTGGGCACCCAGCACTTCCGGTTGTTCCATGATGATCTCGCGCATCTCCTCGACTGTCTCCTTATCCGGCGGCGAACCCAGCAGCGGATTGACTGTCTCCCGGATGATGTGGATGCCCGTGTAGATGATGAACAGGGACACGATACAGCCCATAATTCCGTCCAGATCCAGCCCCGCGAAATGATGCAAAAGCATCCCGATCACGATGACGATACCTGTGATGACATCATTCCGGTTGTCCGTCCCCGCCGCGATGACCGGCAGCGACTTGATGTGCTTGCCAGTCGCGATGGTGAACAGCGCCTGGGAGCCTTTGAGCAATATGGCAAAAACCATAAACCCGACCATGAGCCAGCTGAATGTCGTCGGCTCCGGATGAATGATCTTCCCGATGGAAGTTTTCATCAGTTCATACCCGACGACGAAGATGATTGCCGATACGAGCAGGCTGGCCAGATACTCGATTCTGGCATGCCCGTACGGGTGCTCTTTATCCGCCGGTTTTCTAGACATGTACGATGCGATCAGCGTAATGACCGCCGCCAGGGAATCCGCGAAATCGTGGAATCCGTCCGCCACCACGGCGATGGAATTGATCACAAGTCCCAGCACGATCTTCGCAATGCAAAGCACGCTGTTCACGATGACGCCCAGCACGCCCGTCAGTTTCGTATATGCGGACCGGACCTCCGGGTCCTTATAGTTTTCGTAATCTTTGACGAATGTTTTCCAGAGAAATGTTTTCATAGTTCCTGTTGCTTTTGTATTTCTTTTATTCAATGAACATGGCGTCGCCGTAGGAGAAAAACCGGTACTCTTCCCGCACGGCCTCCTCATAAACTTCCAGGATCTTCTCCCGGTCGTAGAGCGCCGAGATCAGCATGAGCAAGGTCGACTTCGGCAGGTGGAAGTTCGTAATGAGTGAATCGATGATCTTCCATTCGTAGCCCGGATAGATGAAGATACCCGTGCTTCCGGACCCTCCGCGCACCTGCCAGCAGCCTGCCGCTTCATCGAAGTACGCGGCGCTCTCCACCGTCCGCGTGGAGGTGGTGCCGACGCTGATCACACGCCTGCCCTCCCGCTTGGCCCGATTGATGGTCTCCGCCGCTTCCTCCGGTACCGTGTATTCTTCGAAGTGCATGTGGTGATCCTCGATATTCTCCACCTTGACCGGCCGGAAGGTTCCGATGCCTACATGCAGCGTCACGTAAGCCAGTTCGACGCCTTTTGCTTTCGCCGCCTCCAGCAGTTCATCGGTGAAGTGCAATCCCGCTGTCGGCGCTGCCACAGATCCTTCCTCCCGACAGTAAACCGTCTGGTAGCGGCTCTTGTCGGCGCCATCCGACGGCCGTTCGATGTACGGCGGAAGCGGCATGCTGCCGATTTCCTCCAGCCGTTCCATAAAGATTCCTTCGTATTCGAACTGCACGATGCGCGTTCCGTCCGCTCCGAAGTCCAGAATGTGGGCTTTGAGCAACGGCCCCTCCGGCAGATCGCTCCCCGGGCCGCTGAAGATCACATCGTCGCCCGGCTTGAGCCTTCTGCCCGGCCGCACCATGACCTCCCAGGTATCGCCGTTTCCTGCCCGCTTGATGAGCAAAAACTCCACGTGGGCACCGCCCTCTTTCGCGGCAGCTTTGCCGCCTGACTCTTTTACCGCCTTGCGGCCGAAGAGCCGCGCCGGAATGACTTTGCTGTCGTTAAGGATGAGGCAATCGCCTTCCTGCAGGTATTCGAGGATGTCGCGGAAGTGTTTGTGCTCGATCCGCACGTCGGCCCAGCTGCCGTCCTCGTTTTTATCTCTATGTACAACAAGAAGCCTGGAGGAATCTCTCTTCTCCGCAGGCTTCTGTGCTATTAAACTCTTCGGTAATTCATAATCGAATGCTTCTATTCTCATGTCGATCCTTTCGTCTAAACGCAGACAAAATTCTTTTTTTGACGCCGACCCTGTGCCGGTTACGCATCAATTATACATCAAGTTCCAGCTGTATGTCATCATCACCGGACAACTTACCGTCATCCTCATCATATTCGATGCCCAGATGCCTGTACGCCGCCCGTGAAACCACACGCCCTTTCTTGGTGCGGTTCAGGAACCCGATCTGAATCAGGTACGGTTCGTACACATCCTCGATGGTCACGCGCTCTTCGCCGATGGAGGCCGCAATGGTGTCGATTCCTACCGGACCGCCGTCAAACCGATCGATGATATTGCGCAAAATCTCTCTGTCCAGATTCTCCAGTCCCATGAAGTCGATGCCCATGGCTTCCAGCGCCTTCTTCGTAATGTCGATGTCGATGGATCCGGTACCTTTGACCTGCGAGAAGTCCCTGACTCTCTTCAGGATCCGGTTTGCCACACGCGGCGTGCCGCGGGAGCGTCTCGCCATCTCATAGACGGACTGTTCATCCACGGATACGTCAAGGAGTCCCGCTGTTCTGCGGATGATCGCTGCCAGTTCGTCCGGCGTGTACAGTTCAAACTTGCAACTGACGCCGAACCGGTCTCGCAGCGGTGCACTCAGGCTGCCGGCTCTCGTCGTGGCGCCGATCAATGTGAACCGGGCAATGTCGAGCCTGATCGACCGGGCGGATGGACCTTTGCCGATGATGATATCCAGGGCGTAGTCCTCCATGGCGGAGTAAAGCACTTCCTCCACGCTCCGGTTCAGCCGGTGGATCTCATCGATGAACAGCACATCGTTCTCGTTCAGATTGGTCAGAATCGCCGCCAGATCGCCGGCTCTCTCGATGGCCGGTCCGGAGGTGATCCGGATATCGACGCCCATCTCATTGGCCACGATGCCCGCCAGGGTGGTTTTACCTAGTCCCGGAGGCCCATAGAAGAGCACGTGATCGAGAGGCTCGCCTCTCATCTTAGCCGCCTCGATAAAGACTTTGAGATTGTCTGTCGCCGCGCTCTGTCCGATGTACTCTGCCAGAGTCTTAGGCCGGATGCCGAACTCGCTTCGTTCCTCGCCCCTGCCCAGCTGCGCTGATGTAATTCTCTCCTCGTAATCCATTGTGTATCTCCCTAGAACAGATTCTTAAGCGCGCGCTTAATGTATTCCTCTGTAGTAAGATCGTTTTCTGATATGCCCGCCAGTGCGCTGGCCGCTTCGCCCCGCGAGTAGCCTAACGCCACCAGTGCGCTGATGGCCTCTCCTCTGCCGCCCTGTTCCGCAATGACGTCCGCCGTACCCGCATCAAGGTAGGATCCATCCGGCGCCGCTGCCGTGAACTTGTCCTTCAGTTCCAGCACAATGCGCTCGGCACTCTTCTTGCCGATGCCGTTGGCCCGCTGCAGGGCTTTCGCATCCTCGAAGACAATGGCCTGCTTCAGCTGATCCAGCGTGAAGGCGGACAAAATCGACAGCGCGGCTTTCGGTCCGACGCCGCTGATGCCGATGAGTTTCCGGAACGCGTCCAGTTCACCTTTGCCTGAGAATCCGTAGAGGCTCATTTCCTCTTCCCGCACGATCATGGACGTGTGGACGAGCACCTCCTCGCCTTCCGCATTGAGGTACGCCGTGCTGTTGGCCGGCACGAAGACCTGATAGCCCACGCCGTTCACATCTATTACTATGTATCCGTCGCCCTTTTCGGCGAGGATTCCTCTGAGAAATCCAATCATTTATATACTCCTGCTAGTCTGTTGTCCGCGCTGTGACCGTGGCAGATCGCCGCCGCCAGTGCGTCCGCTGTATCGTCCGGCTTCGGGACTTCCGGCAGGTTCAGCATGGTCTTCACCATGAACTGGACTTGCTGCTTATCCGCTCTGCCGTAGCCGACCAGCGCCTGCTTGATCTCAAGCGGCGTATACTCGCCGACTTTCAGGCCGCCTTTGACGCATGCCAGAATGGCCACGCCCCGCGCCTGTCCGACGTTGATGGCTGTGGTCGTATTGGTATTGAAAAACAGTTTCTCAATACTCGCCTCCTCCGGCCGGTACTCCTCAATGATCTCCCTGAGTCCATTGTAAAGTGCTTCCAGCCGGTCCGGCATCTCCATATCTTTATCCGTGGTCACCGCGCCGTAATCGATGGCCCTGAAGTGGTTGCCCGTCTTCTCGATGACGCCCCACCCTAAAATGGCGTACCCCGGATCGATTCCAAGAATAATCATTTGCCACCTCGCCTGTTGCTTTTGCAGTATTCTGCACCTGAATTATACCATGACGAACAAATGTTTGTCTACCGTTTCCGAACAAAAACCGTGCAATTAATTGAGGCTTTTTGCCTTTGCATTGGCGACAGGTGTGGTATAATTATGCTACTTTAAGAGTAAATATTTTTTCACAGGAGGACCGCGATGCGCATATCCAGACAGAATAAAATCCTCGAGCTCATCGAAAACTACGACATCGAGACCCAGGAGAAGCTCGCCGCCATGCTGCGCGAGCACGGTTTTGAAGTGACACAGGCCACGGTGTCCCGCGACATCAAGGAACTGCAGCTGGTCAAGACACTCACCTCAGACGGCAGATACA
Source organism: Clostridia bacterium (assembly GCA_024689085.1). Taxonomy (GTDB): domain Bacteria; phylum Bacillota; class Clostridia; order Peptostreptococcales; family Anaerovoracaceae; genus Lentihominibacter. Next base: position 20,571 of record JAILDT010000160.1, read on the forward strand.
AATACGCCGTTTCACCGAGTTCGGACGGCCCGATTCCTGCGCGGCTCATCGACATCTACCGCAGCACCGTCCGGAACATCACCAAGTCCGGAAACATCGTGCTGCTCAAGTGCCTGTCGGGATGCGCCAACGCTGCCGGCGAGGCCCTCGACTCCATGGAACTGCCGCATGTGATCGGCACCGTCGCAGGCGACAACACCCTTCTCCTCGTCACCGACGACCCGGACAATTCGGACGAAGTCGTGCAGGTGCTGCGGGGGCTTCTGGAGAAATAAAAAGCAATGATCAGACATATCAGCATCAGAAATTTCGCCATCATTGAAAATGTCGATATCGATTTTAATGATGGCCTGAATATCATTACCGGCGAAACCGGCGCCGGCAAATCCGTCGTGATAGAAGCAGTGAGTCTGGCTCTCGGCAGCCGGGCAGACACTGCTTTTGTGCGTACGGGCGCGGACAAAGCCGTAATTCAGCTGATCGCGACGCAGGATGGCGAGGAGTACGTCATCACCCGCGAAGTTTCCGCCGCAGGGCGGAGCCTTTGCCGCATCAACGACGAGATCGTTACGCTGGGCACGTTGAACCAGTTCTGCCGCGGTCTGGCCGACATCCACGGTCAGTACGACCACCAGTCGCTGCTCGACCCTGACAATCACATCCGCCTCGTGGATCTCTACCGCAAAGACACCATTTCCCCTGCAAAAGCAACAGTCTCCGATTTATATGCTGCGTACACCGGCCTTGTCGATCAACTGTCGAAGCTGAAACGCGCGCAGGCCGAAGGCAAACGGCAGCGGGACTTTATGGACTTTGAATTAAAAGAGATTACAGACGCGCTTCTGGTGGAGGGCGAAGACGCGGCGCTGGAAGATGAAATATCCCTGCTGCAGAACAGCGAAAAGATTTTCAGCTGTCTGGCGGGCGCCTATCAGACCGCTTCGGAAAGCGACTTCTCAATTCTGTCCGCCATGAAACAGGTCTCCGATATGGTCAGCGAAACGTCCGAATACACGAAGGATCTTGCGGAACTGAGTCAGCGTCTGGAGAGTCTCTATTATGAATACGAAGACGCGGCTACGACCCTGCGGGAACTGCGTGACGGAACGGTCTACGATCCGGCAGCGCTGGATTCGGCCATTGATCGGTATGAAACCATCAAGCGCCTCAAGGAAAAGCACGGGCGCTCCATTCCGGAGCTGCTCTCTTACGCCGACGAGCTGCGTTCGCAATTGACTTCCATCGACAATGCAGAAGAAGAGATCGCTGCGCTGGAGACGCAAATCGCTGCGTCCGCGGCTGCATTGGCAGCGGCATCAGAGAAGCTCACTGCTCTGCGGCGTGCCGCCGCAACGGAACTGGAATCCCTCATTACAGAACAGCTCAGCCAGCTCAACTTCGGAGAGGCTGCTTTTGCAATCGATTTCAGGAAAGCCGTAGACTCCGCCGGGAACGCCCAGTTCTCCGCAGACGGTACTGACATCGTCGAGTTCCTCATCACCACGAACCGGGGTCAACCGCTCAAGCCGCTGAGCAAAATCGCGTCGGGCGGCGAGATGTCCCGCATCATGCTGGCCTTCAAAAAAATCATCGGCGATTACGATCATATTCCGACCATGATCTTCGACGAGATCGACAGCGGCATCAGCGGCATCGCAGCATCGGTCGTCGGGCGCAAACTGCGCGAGATCGCCCAGCGCCACCAGATCATCTGCATTACCCACCTGCCGCAGATCGCAGCTTACGGCACGAGCAACTACCGCATCTGGAAGCATTCGGATGACGTAATGACTTACACATCTATTGATCCTCTCGGGCCGGACGAAAAAGTCCGCGAGATCGCCCGCCTCCTCGGCGGCGAGAACATCACCGAAACCACCCTGGCATCGGCGCGGGAGCTGATTGACGCGTCGAAATAAAGCCTTTTCACACATGGGCGGACCTCTCTACTGGCGAATCATTCAGTTGTGCGAAGCGGAACAACACTGCAGCTTTCTGAAAAAGAAGTTGCAGTTTATTCTTGTCGTGCTATAATTGGGATATATTTACATTATTGTTAATTATAGGTGTATCAAGATTGTGAGATTAAGAGGTTACCATGTCCGCCACGAAACCAATATTTACGCCCATGCTGGCGCGCGCAGAGATCAAAAGAATACAACTGCAGCTGGAAAAAGAACTGGAGTTGTTGCAGTGCGAATTGAACAGTTTGCCGGAAGGCACGCTATATATTTTTAAGAACCGAAAATGGATTACTTTCTACCATCGAAACAAAGGATGTGTTCGTGGAATATCCAAAAATATGGATCTCGTTTACGCTCTTGCCAGACGTCAGTATATAACAATGCTCATTCAGTTTATCGGCGAGTTTCTTGCTGGCTTATCCAATGATTACTCCAATATTGAATTCTCTTCACTTCTTTCCAAATTCGATCCTCTTTTCAGCAAATATGAACTTGGCGGACTTGACATAGAACGCATCACTATGACACCCAATCAATTCATCTGGAATTCGGATCGCCATAGCAAAAGCACCAAACATATAGAAGAATTAAAATATCCTACAACCGGACGTATCTATATGCGTTCAAAATCCGAACAAACACTTGGAAATCTGCTTGAAAAACTTCATATTCCATATCGTTATGAAGCAGAACTGATTATAAATGGTATTGCTTATCATCCGGATTTCATCATCATGCTTCCAAGTGGCCGACTGATCATCATAGAACATGTAGGCCGTTTGGACTTAAAGAAATACAATGAAGATCTTACCCTCCGCCTTATGTCATACAACGATATTGGACTGCTGATTGGCAGAGATGTCTTCTTCACTTTTGAACGAGATACACGAGATGAGGTCATATTAAAAGAAATCCTGTTTCAAATACTGACAGCCGTGCCTTCTGACAACAAGTTTTTAAGACGAATCGCTATTAGGGCAGGTTGCCATTTTGATTAAGCATAAACGCCTAACGTAGTATCAAGGGTTTCAGCGATTCCTTTTATGAGTTACAGCTTCCAGGAGATGGATAAGCATAAATGTCCAACGTAATATCAAGGGTTCCAGCAGTTCCTTTTATGAGTTATAGCTTTCAGGAGATGGATCAGCATAAAAGTCCAACGTAGTGTCAAGGGTTCCAGCGATTCCCTTTATGAGAAACATACCAATTGAAGCAATTCATCATAAACGCCTAATTTAATATCAAGGGTTTCAACGATTCGTTTTATGAGAGTGTGGCAAAAGAAGATTAAAAACAAGGATTAAAACAACAAAAGAGCCGCTTTTGTTCAAGCGGCTCTATTTTTGTGTGTTTTGATTGCTCAGCTTACGCTTCTTCAGCTGGTGCTTCTGCTGGTGCTTCCTCGACTGCAGGCTCTTCAGCTGGAACTTCTTCAGCCGGTGCTTCCTCAGCAGCTGGCTCTTCAACCGGAGCTTCCTCTACTGCAGGCTCTTCAGCCGGTGCTTCCTCAACAGGAGCCTCAGCTTCGGCTGCTGCTTTTGCAGCTTCGGCTGCTGCTTTCTCTGCAGCGATCTCTTCCGGTGTCGGAGGATCGATGGTCTCTCTGATGCTCAGGGAGATGCGCTTTCTGTCTTTGTCGATCTCAAGGATTTTGACGTTGACAACCTGTCCAACCTGAAGTTCGTTGTTGATATTTTCAACTCTCTTGTGCGCAACTTCGGAGATGTGTACGAGTCCGTCGAGTCCAGGCTCCAGTTCAACGAATGCACCGTACTCTTTGATCTGTACAACTTTACCTTCGATGACCTGTCCGACTTCGTACTTCTCGTCGATGACGCTCCATGGCTCAGGCGTATTCTGCTTGAGGCCGAGGGAGATCTTTTCTTTTTCTTCGTTCATGGAGAGAATCTTGACGTTGATCTTCTCGCCGATGGAGAGAACTTCCTGCGGGTGCTTCAGCTTGCCCCATGAAATCTCTGAGATGTGAAGCAGTCCGTCGATTCCGCCGATGTCTACGAATGCGCCGTAGTTGGTGAATCTCATAACGGTGCCTTCGACAACGTCGTCTACATGGAGTTTCTCCCAGATTTCCTGGATCAGTTTCTTTCTCTCATCCACAAGATACATCTTGTGTGAGAATACAGCCTTCGTCTTGGCAGGGTCGATTCTGAAGACTCTGACATTCATTGTCTGGCCTACGAACTCCTCTGCGTCAACAACGAAGTGATCGGAAAGCTGTGAAAGTGGAATGAATCCTGAGAATTCTTTGTACTCAGCAATTACGCCGCCCCTGACAGCTCTGGTGACCTTGACCTCAATAACGGATTTATCTTCATACGCTTTGACAACTTCTTCCCAGTTGGCAATGTACTCGAGTTTCTTAGTTGACAGCAGGATCCCGCCGTCTCCATCATCAGTCTTGATTACCTTAGCCTTGATCTCATCACCTACTTTGTAAGCATCGGCCAGGGTCTGCCCTTCCTCAAGGCTGGCTTCTGATTTCTGCAGGATTCCGTCTTTTTTGACTCCAAGATTTACGATAACTTCTTCATTGTTGACCTGGTGTACTTTGCCATCTACGATTTCACCGTTTCTTGGCAGCTTCAGTGTCTTGTTGAACTCTTCTGACTGAAGCAGTTCCTCCATAGTCATGTCTTTGTTTTCAAGTGTCACATCACTCATATTGGCAATAACCTCCTTAATTGTGTAGTCTGGTGTTGACGCACCAGCCACCACGCCTATTTTATTACATTTCACAACCTCGTGCAACGGTAAATCCTCTAAATTTTCAACAAAATACGTGCTCTTACAGTGTTTTGAGGCAATCTCGAAAAGCTTGCGCGTATTGGAACTGCCCTTTCCGCCGATGACGATCATGAGTTCATTCTCACGTGCGAGTCTGTCGCACTCCTCCTGACGCCTTGAGGTGGCACTGCAGATCGTGTTGCGTTTCTCCACATCACAGCCTGCCTCGTCCAGGGCTCGCGCCACTTCCTCGAAGGTCTCTTCCTTGATTGTCGTCTGCGCCACGAGCAGAACTTTACCCCCTTCTTGCAAAGGCGACACGGCCTCTTCCGCGGAGCGGCAGACGATAGCCGGTCTCTCTTCTGCACACCAGCCTGCGATGCCCTTTACCTCGGCGTGGTTCGGATCTCCTGCGATCACAACCTGACGGTCTGTTTCTCTGACGATCTTATGTATCTTCTCAACAAAAGGACATGTGGCGTCAATCAACTCGATGCCCTTCACCTTTGCTTCTTCGTAAGTAGCTTTGCCCTCTCCATGGGAGCGGATGATGACAGGAAGTCTTCCCCTACCGCCTGATGCGTCGGTTCCGCCAGGTTCTGCCACATCGTCGAGGCTGTCAATTACACGAATGCCTTTCTCTGCGAGATGCGCGACTGCTTCATCGTTGTGAATGAGAGGTCCAAGGCTTGCGGCAGGCGCCGATTCCAAAGCGATGTCGATGGCTCTTTTAACACCAAAACAGAAACCTGCGGTTTCGGCTAATGTAATTGTTTTGTCTCCTGCTCTGAAAATCATCTGCGCTCCTGCTTGTTCATTATCTGCTGGTGCGTTATCTGTTCTTGCCGTTCTTCCTGTCGATTTCTCTGAGTTCATCTAGATACTTTTTGAAGGCTCCTTCGCTGCCATTGGTGGATGGTTCGTAGTACTTTACTCCTTCTTTGTAGAGGTCATCCGGCAGATACTGCTGTGTGATGTACCCGCCGTAGGCGTGTGGGTATTTGTAACCGATGCCCCTGCCGAGGTCCTTTGCACCGCCGTAATGGGAGTCCATCAGGTGTGCAGGAACATCGTCGATTTTGCGTGAGTGAATATCTGCCAGCGCTGCGTTCAGTGCTTCGTTTGCACGGTTGGATTTCGGGCAGGACGCCAGCAG
>JAILDT010000038.1 GCA_024689085.1 Clostridia bacterium
AAATCATAAACGGATTTGTGCAAGCTGGTGAGCAGGTCGTTATAATTGATGATGACTATGAAAGCGAGATTGGGAATGGCTTTTGATTTCAAGAAAGAATACAAAGAGTTCTATCTTCCGAAAAACACGCCGTCCATCGTAACCGTGCCAAGCATGAACTACATCGCCGTTCGTGGCCAAGGGGATCCCAACGAAGAAGACGGCGCGTACAAGCAGGCCATTGGGCTTCTATACGGCATTGCCTTTACGATCAAGATGAGCAAGCTGGGCGACCACCGAATCGAGGGCTATTTCGATTACGTCGTTCCTCCGCTGGAAGGTTTCTGGTGGCAGGACGGCGTCGCGGGGATCGACTATGCGCACAAGGAAGCCTTCCGCTGGATCTCCGTCATCCGCCTGCCGGATTTTGTGACGAAGGCGGACTTCGACTGGGCGGTGGAAGAAGCCGCTCGAAAAAAGAAGACAGACTTCTCGAAGGCAGAGTTCCTGACCTATGATGAGGGGCTGTGCGTTCAATGTCTGCATGTAGGTTCCTATGACAATGAACCCGCTACGGTTGCCCGGATGCATGAATACATGGAGTCCCAGGGATATGTGCTGGACATAACAAGTCAGAGAATACACCATGAGATCTACCTGAGCGACGCAAGAAAAACGGCGCCGGAAAAACTGAAAACTGTGATCCGGCACCCGATCCGAAAGGGATAGCTGTAGGACAGATCTGAGCAGGAAATGACAGGACGATTTCCATTTTGAGAGATACAATGAACCCATCAAGGGACGGAGGACCAGCCGATGGAGTGGCTTACCAGCATTCGTACAGCGATCGATTATATGGAAGAGTACCTGACTGATAACATCAGTGCGCAGGATGTGGCGGATCGGGTGTATCTTTCTCCGTTCTTTCTTCAGAAGGGATTTTCTCTGATGACCGGATACGGTATCGGAGAATATATCAGGAACCGAAGGCTGTACCAAGCGGCATTGGATCTGAAGGAGACGGATGATAAAGTGATCGAAATTGCATTTCGGTACGGGTATGAAACGCCGGAAAGCTTTACGAAGGCTTTCTCTCGGTTCCATGGTGCAACGCCATCACAGGTGCGCGGTGGAGCGGCAATCAACACATTTCTTCCCTTGACAATCAAACTATCCATTCAGGGAGGTAATCAGATGGACTATAAAATTACACCGATGTTCCCGTTTAAGGTCATCGGCTTTCAGAAAGAGTTTGACAATGAAACCGCATACGCTGAGATTCCAAAGTACTGGGATGAGATCTGCGAAAAGTATGCATACAACGTGTATGCCGGAAATGCTCCGACGAATCCCTATGAGCAGGCTCTGGTAGATAACTGCATTGGGGAATATGGCGTCTGTATCGATGACATCGGCGGCGGAAAGTTTCGGTATCTCATTGCCGGCAAATATACGGGCGGCGATGTACCGGAAGGGATGGTCGTCTATGAATTTCCCAGGAGCGACTGGGCAGTATTTAACTGCATTGGCCCGATCCCGGATGCACTTCAGAGCGTAAACACGCGTATCTTTCAGGAATGGCTCCCCGGCAATCCGGAGTATGAGCTTTTCGGCAATGCCAGCGTGGAGTGGTATGATTGTGTAAACGGAGAAAAAACCGATCCCGACTACCATAGCGCGATCTGGGTGCCGGTGAAGAAAAAAGGATAAGCAGAAAACAGTGCAAAGGAGAGCGCCTTTTCGAAGGCGCTTTTTCTGTTGCAGGCTGCACAGAGTAATCGCTTTATTGTTTGCAATATTCTGTTGATAATTAACAAATCATGTGATAAACTGACAATAACTTGATAATACTGGAGGAACTATTTATGATTCATCTTTCTTTCGATCAGGAAAAGACCCTGATCAAAAAGCTCGTCATGGCACAGGGTGTCTCTGAGGACGACGCTGTATCGCTGGCCGCTGTTGTCACTCACTCTGATTTCACCGGCACCTATTCCCACGGCCTTTCCCGTCTCTGCATTTATCTGCGGCAGTATATGGAAGGTGCACTGGTGGCGCAGCCCGACTTCCGCTGTGTGAACGACGCAGACGCCTCCCTCACCTTTGACTGCGGCGGCGGCTCCGGCATCGTAGCCGTGAACCGCGTGTATGACGCGGTGCTCGAGCGCGCCCGCAAGTATGGCGTTGCTGCCGGCGTAGCCCGCAACAGCGCCAACATCGGATGCGGCGGTTATTATGGCCACCGCATGGCGGATGACAACGTGATCGGCATCGTTGTGAGCAACACGTATCCCTGCCAGTCACCGTTCGGCGGCGCTGACCGTCTCATCGGCACGAACCCCATCATCCTTGGCTGCCCCACGACGAATCCCGACCGTCCCATTGTCATCGACGTTTCCACCAGCGGTGTCGCCATCGGCAAAGTTCAGGCCTATCGCCGCGAGAACAAGCAGATGCCGCCAGATTGGGCCAACGACTATGACGGCAATCCGACTACAGATCCGAATGTTGCCTACTGCGTCCGTCCGATGGGCGGACACAAGGGCTATGGCCTTGCCGTATTCGTAGATATGTTCGGCGGCGTTCTGTCCGATGCTCTCACCAGTCCTGAAATCCCGTTCGTCGACAACTGGAAGCCGGAAGAGACCGGCTTCGCAGTGATTCTGCTGGATATCGCGCACTTCATCGATGTTGAGCGCTTCAAAGAACACGCTTCACTTTACGCAAGCCTGATCAAGAACAGCCGTCCCGCCACCGGCGTGAAGGAGATCTTCATGCCCGGCGAGATCGAAGCCCGTCTCATTGAAGAGCGTAAGATCACCGGCGTCGATTTCTCCGATGCTCTTGAGGCCGAACTGACAGACCTTGGCCGCCAGAGCGGCGCCATCGGCCCGGATGGCACGCTGCAGGATCTGCTTGCCTGAATAACTGTATAACTATCAGATCAGTACCCAGGCTGTAACATCAGCCTGGGTACTCTTAAACATTTGACGTAATCAAGAAAAAGGTGCTGCCTCATTCAGCCTGCTGCCGTTTGAGTCAACACCTTTTTCTTTTGGTCTTCACAGGAATTTGGTATCTTCAGGCGGGAGAAATTCCTTTTCCGGCATGATGTAGGTCTGTGTGCCGCGGCGTTCGGCTTCCAGGCAATCCTGCACGAAGTTGATGAACTC
>JAILDT010000046.1 GCA_024689085.1 Clostridia bacterium
CCAGTCACCCGAAAACTTCAAAGGCGGCTCTATCTGGTCCGTAATCACAAGTATTCACGGAGCACTGCAGGCTATCGGATACGCACTGCTGGTGCTCTTTTTCGTTATAGGTGTAATGCGCACCTGCGGCAGCTTCGCTGAGGTGAAGAAGCCCGAACACGCGGTAAAACTGTTTATCCGCTTTGCTATCGCTAAAGGCGTGATCACTTACGGCCTCGAATTGATGATGGCTTTCCTGAGCGTCATACAGGGCATCATCAGCACCATCATGAACTCAGCGGGGTTCGGTACGGCAACGACCACCATGCTCCCGGCTGAGATCGTCACGGCGATTGAGGACTGCGGATTCTTTGAGAGTATTCCGCTCTGGGCGATAACGCTGATCGGCGGTCTGTTCGTATGGGTGCTGAGTTTCATCATGATCCTCAGCGTTTACGGCAGGTTTTTCAAACTCTATATGTATACCGCCATCGCGCCGGTGCCGCTCTCCACGTTTGCCGGAGAGCCTACGCAGAATGTCGGCAAGAGCTTTCTCAAGAGCTATGCGGGCGTCTGTCTGGAAGGCGCGATCATCGTACTGGCGTGCATCATCTTCTCTGTTTTCGCATCCAGCCCGCCTGTCGTCGATACGACCGCTACGGCGGCGTCAATGGTATGGAGCTATATCGGCGAGCTCATATTCAACATGCTGATCCTGGTCGGATCAGTTAAGATGGCGGACCGTATCGTCAGAGAAATGATGGGTCTTTAATGGAAGAAAGGAATGACTATGAATACCTACAGAATACAAAGCTATGAGGATATCCGGGATAGTCTCCGCGTAAGGCTGATGGATATCAAAAGAAACCCTGAAACGCTGCAGAACAGCGTATACCAACCTGTCGGCTGCGGACTGGCCCTTGTCGCCTATATGGAACTGCCTGAAGAGATCGCGGACGGCGGGATCGCCAATGTCCCTGCGAAGCTTGCTTCCGGTCTTGCGGACGCCAACCCCGAAGCTATCCTTGAGGACGCGATGGAGCGCTCTGTGTCACATAGTCATCCGAAGCTCTGCGCCATACAGGATATGCTGTTCGGCTCTATGACCGGCATGGAACCGGAGAACTATCTGACGGGCGGAGACGCGCCGGAAGATACTCTGCTGGTCCTGACGACCGAAGACGGACGCCTCGGCGCGTCGGCGCTCTTCTATCCGGGCATGAAGGAAAAGATCGGAGAGATCGTCGGCAAGGATTATTTCGTCCTGCCGAGTTCCATTCATGAAGTTCTGATCATGCCGGACAACGGGCAGATGACTCCTATGGAGCTGGCAAAGATGGTCAAAGAGATCAACGATAACGAAGTCAGCCCTCAGGATCTGCTCTGCAGCAGGGTGCTGCGGTTCCGCGCGGATACGCAGGAACTGTCTGTGGCGGCTGACGCGGAGCGCCGCAGAGAAATGGAGAGATGATTATGGAAGTAAAGATAAACCGCGAGATCCGCAACTATACGGAATCCATGTTTTTCGGACTGTCACTCAGGCAGTTCTTTTTTTCTATAGCAGCTATGGGCGTCGCCGTGCTGCTTTACTTCCTTCTGAAGCCGTATGTAGGAACAGAAACGGTCTCCTGGATGTGTGTTCTCGGTGCCGCGCCTTTCGCGGCGCTGGGCTTCATCACATATCACGGGATGACCGCCGAGCAGTTCCTCTGGGCATGGCTTCGCTCCGAGATGCTGGAGCCCAGAGAGCTTCGCTTCGAGTCTGAAAACATCTACTACGAGGCTCTGAAGGAAACAATCGCAAATCATGAAAAGGAGGCTTTGAGGAAACATGATTAAATCCATCAAAACTATCCAGAGTACGGATAAGGAAAAGTACAAGGTCCCGAAGAAGGTCCAGGACGTAATCCCTATCAAAAGGATCTGGCCTGACGGGATCTTTCAGGTCGGCAGCAAGTTCGTGAAGAGCTGGAAGTTTGCCGACATCAATTATCTGGTGGCAAGCCGCGAGGACAAGGAGAGCATGTTCCTGACCTATTCGGAACTGCTCAATTCCCTTGACAGCGGCGCTACCACAAAGATCACCATCAATAACCACCGCATGAAGAAGGCGGATTTCGAGGAGTCCGTTCTCATGCCGCTCAAATGCGACGGCCTTGACGACTACCGCAGGGAGTATAACCAGATGCTCATCGACAAGGCGATGGACGCCAATGGCATCACCCAGGAAAAGTATATTACCGTCACTGTCGCAAAGAAGAACATCGAGGACGCCCGTGCGTATTTCGCCAGAACCGGCGCTGAGCTTTCTCAGCATCTGACCGCGCTTGGTTCCCGCTGCATCGAGATGACAGCCGTTGACAGGCTCCGCGCATTGCATGACTTCTATCGTTCCGGCGAAGAAAACGCC
>JAILDT010000149.1 GCA_024689085.1 Clostridia bacterium
GCTGCCTCATCATTTGCGATATCAGGATTTTGCATTGCGTACGCCATCAGATCCGAGAACCATGTGTCTACAGCTTTATCCATGTTCGCGTTGGAAACAGTTACCGGAACGTTTACATTGGTATCATCGACCTGCTCCGGAGTTCCGATAGTGTAATCGAAATGTCCGAACATTGCCTTAAGCACAGCCTCTGTCTGTTCCTCTGACCCAAAGGTTTCCGCAGCTTCTCCGAAGACATCTTCATCGCCGCTGATTTCCTTGATTGCATTCATGTCCGCGCTCTTCAGTGCTGACAGCGTAACATCAAGAGCTGAAGCCGCCTCTTCTGCAGGTGTCGGCTGAGCTTCGCCGCTCCCGCCGCAGGCGGTAAACGCAATCAGGAGCATCGTTGACATGATCAGTCCAAGAGTTATTTTCAATATCTTTTTCATAATCTTAACGCCTCCATAAATGGGTAATAATTTCTGACTTGATTTTATCACAGCACACAGCCCTTCAACAACAAAAAACGGCAGCGACCTGCGCTGCCGAAAAAAATATATTTCTATATTTGTTTATAAATTGCCTTTTGAAACTACGAGATCGATCATCTCTGCGCATTCTGCCAGATCTCTGTAGATCGCTCTAAAAAAGTTTCTCATGAATATCCCTCTTTTCCGAATAAATCTTTGATTTGGGTGTTAACTGTTCCTTTGAACAATTATATTTTAATGTGCTTAATTTGCTTCGTCAATAGGGATTCTGGTACTATTTTGCTGTCTTTGCCTATTTCAGGCATTTTTCAGCACTTTTTTACAGCATGTGAGCTATCAGTTCATCGCGCGGAGTCTCTGCCAGATAACACGGCGGAATGTCGAAGATCGTTCTGCCTCCGGTCACTCCTTCAGCCGCCATTCTGACTGTCGCTCTGGCGACCGCTGTAAGAACGCTGCCCGTGAAGAACGGATTGGATTCCAGATTGAGAGTGAACTCGATGGTATCGAGATACTCTCCATCAAGACCCGTTACGCCGCTTCTGAGAACACTTCCTCCATGCGGCAGACCAGTGTGGTCTCTGTCCATCTCTTCCTGAGTGATGAACGTAACCGTCGTATCATAGTCCGCAAAGTAGTTAGGCATTGTCACGATGGCCTCCTCGATTGCTGCCTTGTCAGCGCCGTCTTTCGCTACCACGAAGCACTCTCTCGTGTGCTTGTCGCGTGTGGTCAGCTCAGGATTCTCTCCGTTTCTGACACTGTCGACCGCCTTCTTAACAGGCACTGTGTACTGGCGCGCATCAGCGACCCCATCGATTCTTCTGATTGCATCGGAGTGGCCCTGACTTACGCCTCTTCCCCAAAACGTGTAGTCGCTGCCTGAAGGAAGTGCTGCGTTTGCGTATAGTCTGGCTACTGAAAACAGACCCGGATCCCAGCCAACGGAAATGATTCCGACGTTCCCGGCTGCCTTTGCAGATGCGTCTACCGCTGCCAGATGCTGCGGTATGTTTGCGTGCGTGTCGAAACTGTCGACAACATTGCACTTTGCCGCGATCTGCGGCGTCATCTCCGGAAGGTCAGTTGCGCTTCCCCCGCAGAGGATCATGACATCGATATCCGGCGCCATTTCGTCCAGCTTCTCCATCGGCAGTACGGGCGCGTCCGTTGCGATTTCCACGCTTGCCGGATCTCTTCTCGTGAATACCGCCGCCAGTTCCATGTCGCCGGCCAGCTGTACAGCCGCCTCAACGCCTCGTCCCAGATTGCCGTAACCTACGATTCCTACTTTCATGATAAGCACCTTCTTTCATGTATATTAATGGATATTTTTAACGCTTTAATACATGAATAATAATAGCACTATATACACATTGAGGGCAATATTTATTCCACGTCTTTCAGCGCGTCGGCCATCGGAATCTTTCGGATTCGACGCATGATGATGAAATTGACCAGGAAGTAGCACGCGATGCCGGTCACGATGAGGAACGGTACGCCCCATGGTGCCACGTAGAAGGTGAGCCACCCGGTGAAGGCTTTCATCATGGCATAGTAAATGACTTTGATGCCGGCGATGCCCAGCACACCGGACAGGATAAACGAAACGACCGTCATCACAAGAGTTGTGCTGTTATACAGATGTCCTGCCTCGCGGTCCGTGTAGCCGAGGATTTTCAGCATGGAGATGGCGTAGGTGTTGCGCTCCGTGATGAGCCGCGCCAGCAGATAGATCATGAGCAGGAAAATCACGACAGCGAAAACGAGGAACATATAGAAGACCAATCCCATGGAATCCTCCAGCTGATTCGCCATGACCGTCAGATCTTTTTCTGTGATGACGGCGGCGATGTCCGTTTCATCGATATCATCCAATTCCTCATTGCTGAAGTATCCGCTGAAATAATCATCCTCAAGATCGAAGATCTCGTTGAACCGGTCGATGCTCATGAAAATGCAGAGCGCCGCCGGGTATTGATATTCTCCTTTGACTTTGAACGCGTACCGGTCGCTGTTGAACTCCTCTTTGAGAACGACCTCGTCCCCTTCCTCAAGACCGTACTTTTCCAGATAGCCATCCGAAAAGATAGCGTTGTTTCCCGTCTCGTCTTTGATGCCCATCATGTCTATGTAAGCAGAATCCTCCTGGATTCCGTACACAGTGATGGCCTCGCCGTTCTCATTTTCCAGCGTGTAGACGGCATACTTCTCCGCCCCGGCATGATCTGTCTCTACCTGATCCTTCAGGATGTACTGGTACTCACAGATCTTTGAATCCTGTACGTTGGCTTTGAAATTATGCAAAAGCGGCGCAAAGAGCGATCCGAACAGGAAGATGAAGCTGGCGAAGAAAATGCCTGCGAACAGCAGTACGTAGGTCGATTTGTTCTGCAGGAGAACACGCAGCAGAAAGCGCTTTTTGAAACTGATATCCGGCAACTTGACTGCCCTGCTCTGCTTATGCCGCTTCAGATCTCTCCTGAGAAACTGCAGCGGCGAAAGAGACAGTGACCTGCCGACAAGAATCACCTCGACTGCGATGACCAAGAGACACGGAATCAGCGTTGTTTTGAAAAAGGCCTCTGCGCTCCAGACTGTCGTATATGTCGGAAGCGAATAAGAATGATAGTACATCGCCGCCATCGGCGCCTTGAATGCGGTGTACCCGAGAATGTTTCCCACGAGGGCCGCCGCCAGCGTCACGATGACCGGCAGCGTGATATAGTGATAGAGCAGTTCCCTTCTGGTGTAGCCGGACGCGCGAAGCGTTCCGATGGTCTTTGCCTCCTGCTCGATGGTATTCCGGGTGGTGATGGCAAATGCAAAGGCAAGAACAACGACGATGATATACAGGAACCACTGGAACATGAGCTTGTCTCTGCCCATGTCGTCGCCGGTGAACTGAATTGCCTGATTATCCTGGCGCGAGACATAATCCTGCAGAGGCTTCTCGCCCGACGTCACATCCAGCGCTTCGTAATCGACCCCCGGGAAGTTCCCCATGAGGCTGTTCCAGATGACGGCGCCATAGGAGATGTCCGCTCCATCCAGGGCGTTCTCGTAGACCACGCCCATTAGGTCCTCCGCTTTCGTCTGCTGTTCGTTTTCGGTCAGCTCCTGGTTGTTGTTTCGCCAGGCGTAGCAGTACTTCAGACCTGCATTACTGAAGTCTTTGAACTGCTCCGGTGTCACGAGAGACACACAGAAATTCGTGGCGTCGAACATCATGTCGGAATTGTTCTTAAAGAGGGCGCTGTAATCGGACAGGGCAACCATACCGACGACTTTCAGTTTCTTTTTGTCGATGGTCATGGTGTCGCCGACTTCGATCTCATTGTTCTCGGCAAACAGTCTGTCGATAACGATTTCCCCTTCCTTCTCCGGAAGGCGGCCTTCCATCACGTCGGCAAGATTCATCTCCTCACGGATCTTGTACAGGCGAATCGTCTTATCGCCTGCCATGCTTTTGTCTTTGAAAAACATCTCGCAGAGCTGCACGTCTTCGTCTTCGATGTTCTCGATGGCTCTGTCCGTGAGCTTCAGGGATGTGATGAAGTGACCGTTTTCGATGTTGTACTTGTCGAAGCTGTCATTGTAAGCTTTGAACATGCTCCCGTCGGCCACCATGTGCCCGGACACGAAGCCGATCATTAGGGCAAGAAAAAGAAACAGCACAATAAACTTCCCCAGATCCTTTCGCAGTTCTCTGGGGATTCGTTTCATCAGTGGATTTTTTTTGCCTCTACCACTCCAACTCTGCTGCATGTATCTTTGTTTCATTTTTGTAATTCTCTCTGACCTGTCCATCGTGGAGCACGATGACCCGGTCCGCCATCTGCTTGAGGGCGTCGTTGTGGGTGACGAGAACGACGGTGCTGCCGTACTTGTGGTTAACCGTTTCGATGAGATGGAGAATCTCCTTTGAAGTGTTGTAATCCAGCGCGCCCGTCGGCTCATCACAAAGCAGGATGTCCGGATTTTTGACAATGGCCCTGCCGATGGCCGTCCGCTGCTGCTGACCGCCGGAGATCTGGTTCGGCGTCTTGTCCTTGTGCTCCCACAAGCCCAGCGTCCTGATGAGCTCCTCCAAAGGTAGCGGATCGTCGCTCAAGTACGCCCCGACCTCGATGTTCTCCTTGACCGTCAAATTCGGAATGAGGTTGTAAGACTGAAAGACGAAACCCAGGTGGTCCCGCCTGTACTCGGACAGATCCTTGTCCGTCATCCGTTCGATCGTATGGTCGCCAATGGTGACGCTGCCGCTGTCCGCCGTGTCGATGCCGCCGATGATGTTGAGCAGTGTGGACTTGCCGGAGCCCGACGGTCCCAGAAGCACGCAGATGTCCCCTGCCTTCAGTTCGAAACTGATGCCCCGGAGTACCTCTTGTCTGCCCTCACCCTCGCCGTATGATTTTTTGATGTCTTTGAGATTCAGATCCATAGTCGTTCCTTTCAGCGGTTAGTTAATGCTAACTAACCCAAACAAGTGTACCACGCATGCCGGTCAAATTCAAGTGTCTGTTGCCTATTCACGAACCGTTTTCCGAAACCAAAAAGGAGACCCCGTAAGGTCTCCCGTCTATGTGTTACCTCTTTTATCCATTCAGCTGCGCGAACAGTTTCTTATTGCTGTCGTGCAGTTTTTTGAATACCTGATAGTTCCGCTCATAAACCGCCCTGCCATCACTGCCGCAACTGCCCGGCAGATAGGTCGCCGCCGGTTTGATGAGTCCGGAAATCTCCTCGATGCTGCTGAGGGCTCCCGCGCCGACTGCCGCAACGAGAGCGGCTCCCACAGAACCCACGTTCTGCGGCTCGTCCGGCACTTCCACTGCCCTGCCCAGGATATCCGCCAGAATCTGTGACGTGACCGGCGAGAGGGCGCCGCCTCCGCAGAAGCGGACCGGATCCGAGGTCTTCACTTTTTTCTCCTGACACTCCAGCATCCACCGGAGATGATAGCAGACACCTTCGACGACTGCGCGGATCATCTGCGTTTTGCCCGTATCCAGTGACAGATTGAAGAACATGCCCCGCGAATGCGGATCTTCGAACGGACAGCGGTTACCGTGCAGCCACGGCGCGAAGAGTACACCGCCTGCGCCCGGTTCACTCTGCGCGACCACCTCGGACATGTAGTCGTAGAGGCTCGTGTAAACGTGCTCCATGTTGCCGGTGATATCCTTCTTCTCCATGTAGATGCCGATCTCGTCGAGAGCCAGGTGATCTTTCACCCACTCCAGACTCTTGCCGGCCGTCTCCATCTCGGCGAAGTAATTGTAGTGCCCCGGCTGGGCGCCTACCGCAGCCGCAATCATGCTGTCCGTGTCAACCACCTGTTTCTCCGTGATGGTCGAAACCCAACCTGATGTGCCGCAGTAAATATGTGTTTCGCCTGTTCTGACACAGCCCGCGCCGATGCCGATGAGGGACGCGTCTCCGCCGCCGCCGTAGACCGGTGTGCCTTCCGCAAGTCCCAGCTCGTCCGCCTGCTGGGCGCGGAGTCTGCCGACCAGATCTGTTGTCTTGATGATCTCCGCAAGATGCTCCGTATTCACGCCGAACATCCGGCACAGTTCTTCGTCCCAGCAGCGCTTCCCGTTTCTCGTCTTCATAAGGAAGGTCGAAAACGCGCTGTCTTCAGTCATAATCATCCGCCCGGTGCATCGGCAGATGAGATACTCCTTCACATCCAACCATTTATACCCCCGCGCAAAAACATCAGGCTCTTCGTCTTTCACCCACAGGTACTTCCACATGGGGTCCTTGACGCTGCCGGATACAGCGCCCGTCGCGCGCAGGGATTTCAAAAGCTTCACAGCGTTCATGCCCGCGATCTTGAAGCCCTTGCTGATGCCTTCTTCCATCTGTTTGGAAGCCCGCTGATCCATGTAACTCATCGGATGCCGCACTGGTTCGCCGTCTTTGTCCACAAGCACCAGCCCCTGCATCTGGGAGCAGAAAGAGATGCCTTTGATCTCCGCCGGATCAATGCCAGTGGTCTCCAACATCTCGCGGGTGCTTTTGCACATGGCTTCCCACCATTCGTCGGTGTGCTGTTCTGCGCCGCCGTTCGGAAAGGTGTAGAGTCCGTATCCGTGGGACGCGTGTCCCACCATTTTGATTTCATCACTGACGTTAAAGAGACATGTCTTGACGCCGGTGGTTCCTATGTCGTATGCGAGTATCAGCAT
>JAILDT010000150.1 GCA_024689085.1 Clostridia bacterium
CACAGGCATTCCGCCAGCCCCACGTGGAGTACCGCAGATCGAGGTTACCTTCGACATCGACGCCAACGGTATCGTAAACGTCAGCGCGAAGGATCTGGGTACCGGCAAGTCCCAGAACATCACGATCACTTCTTCCACGAAGCTGAGCGAAGATGAGATCAACGCGAAGGTCAAGGAAGCAGAACAGTACGCTGCGGAAGACAAGAAGAAGAAGGAAGAGGTCGAAGTCAAGAACCAGGCGGAAACTCTGATCTATGAGACAGAGAAGAACGTCAAGGAACTGGATCAGGCGCTCTCCGAAGACGAGAAGAACGACATCAACGCCGCGAAGGACGCGCTCCAGAGCGCTCTGAACGCAGGCAATATCGAAGACATCAAAGCAAAGACAGAAGCCCTGACTGAGAAGTTCCACACCATCTCAGCCAAGATGTACCAGCAGGCTCAGCAGGCAGCCGGCGGACAGGCAGGTCCTGGCCCTGACATGAGCGGCATGGGCGGCATGGGAGCAGGCCCTGACATGGGCGCTGGCCCGCAGGCCGGTCCGGCAGACGACAACGTAGTCGATGCTGATTTCGAAGTCGTCGATGACGATGAGAAGACGGAGTAAATTCCGGCACAAATACTACTGGCAAAGGACGCAGGGGGCCCGGTTTCCGACCGGCCTCCTGTAAGCGTAAATAAAAATGGCAGATAAAAGGGATTACTATGAGGTTCTGGGTCTCCAGAAAGGCGCCACGGATGACGAGATCAAGAAGGCTTTTCGTAAGCTGGCGATGAAGTACCATCCGGACAAAAACCCTGGAGACAAAGAGGCCGAGGAAAAGTTCAAAGAGATCAACGAGGCGTACGCGGTTCTGTCCGATCCGGAGCAGAAGTCCAAGTATGACCGCTACGGACACGCGGGCGTAGACCCGAACGCGTTCCAGGGATTCGAAGGCTTCGGCGGCTTCGAGGACATCTTCAACATGTTCGGAGGTGCATTCGGAGGCGGCGGCTTCGGCGGAGGCGGTTTTGGCGGCTTCGGCGGCTTCGGCGGTTCGCAGCGTTCCAGAAGCGCGGCCCGCAAAGGCAGCGACATCCAGAAGCAGATGACCATCAGCTTCGAGGATGCGGCTTTTGGCGCGACCAAAAAGATCAAGCTGACCAAGTACGTCAAGTGCAAGACTTGCGGCGGCACGGGCGCCAGCCCGGGGACCTCGAAGAAGGCCTGTCCGCGCTGCGGCGGCACCGGCGAGATCCGGACCCAGCAGCAGACACCGCTCGGTTCCTTCATGAGCGTTTCGCCGTGTCCTGACTGCGGCGGCAGCGGACAGATCAACGAATCGCCATGCGCAGACTGCGGCGGCACCGGCAGAGTCAAGGATACGGTCAATATCTCCGTCAACATTCCGGCGGGCGTGGACAATGACTCCGTCATCCCGATCCGGGGACAGGGCGAGCCGGGCATCAACGGCGGTCCGGACGGCGACCTCTACATCGTACTGCGCGTCAAGGATCACAAGCTCTTCGAGAGGAGGGGCACGGACCTTTGGCTCGACATACCGATCTCCTTCGAGCAGGCGGCGCTGGGTGACGAGATCATCGTGCCGACTCTGGAAGAGAAGATCAAGTACAAAGTCCCTGCGGGCACCCAGCCGGGCACCGTATTCCGGCTCAAGGGCAAAGGCATCAAGAGCCTGCGCTCCAACCGCAAGGGCGATCTCTATGTGAAGGTCTACCTGGAGGTACCGACCAAGCTGAGCAAGGCCCAGAAGAAGGCCATTCAGGATATGGGCAAGACCGTCACCGGCGAGTGTTACCAGAAGAAATCCGGATTTATGGATTCGATTAAGGAGTTTTTCTCGTGAGATACATTCAACTGACAATACACGCAACCAGGCAGGGCATCGAAGCTGTCCTGCCTTTGCTTATGGGTTACGGCATTGACAGCATCTCGGTCGACGACCCGGCGGACTTCGAAACCATCATGGAGAAGAAGAACGCCTACGACTGGGACTACGTCGACGAGGATGTCAAGAAGCATCCCGATCGGGAGCCGACTCTGACCGCATGGCTGGACGAGACCGAAGAAAACCGGCAGACCGTCCAGAATATTAAAGTCGATATCATGAAACTCAAAGCGGAGGAACAGTACCACACCTTTGGCGCGGACGCGGATTTCGGGCGCCTCTATGTGGAGACCGAGGTCGTGGACGACGAGGACTGGAAGGACAACTGGAAGGAGTACTTCAAGCCGGCGAAGGTCACCGACCGCATCGTAGTCAAACCGACCTGGGAGGAATACGATGCAAAAGCAGGGGAGCTGGTGCTGGAAATCGACCCGGGAGCCGCCTTCGGGACAGGGACCCATGAGACGACCGGCCTTTGCATGAAACTGTTGGAGAAATACGCAGCAGGTGGCAAGGATGCGGCTGTCAGCGTAATTGACGTAGGCTGCGGTTCGGGTATTCTGTCGATCGCGGCAGCCCTGCTCGGGTGCAGATATGTGCTGGGAACCGAAATCGATTCGGAAGCGGTTCAGATCGCCCGGGAGAACGTGCAGCAGAACGGAGTCGCTTCCAATGTCAAGGTGTTTGAGGCGGATCTGCTGAACGATGTCAATTACAAGGCGGACATTATCGTGGCGAATCTCATGCATCATCTGGTCATGAAACTCGCGCCGGACGCCTATCGGCATCTGGATGCAGACGGTGTCTTCATCTCGTCGGGGATCCTGCTCGAGAAGCGCGATCAGGTTGCAGAGGCGATTGAAGAAGCGGGGTTTGATGTTCTGGAGATACTGGAAGACGGGGAGTGGTGCGCCATTGCTGCGAAGAAGCAATAAGGCGTGGCAAGCGCTGCGAACGGCACATTTCCTTGCGCAAAGCGGGAAGTGCGCCGTTTTTTGATATCGTTAGTTAATTAACGAACACAATCTGGTTCACTAAATTCGAACCGCTTTTAACTCAATGGGGTGAAAAACCGAACTAAAATCGGTTCTATTGTCAAAAAAACAACAAAAAAGTTCCTGAAAATGGAAATCGACAGGGTTGCGCTGCGATGACCACCATTGGTATATCAGCGTTTCGGATTTTGTTTCTTGTTTTTATTCTCATACATCGAAAGTGGCACGAATGTTGCTTCATATAGATTGTACTTTAATGTATTAACGCAATTGATTTCTGTGGCGTAACAAATGAGCAGATTTTTCGTCAATCCTGAAGATATCGGGAACAACCTGATCACCATTCATAATGCAGATGACATTCATCACTTGATGAAGGTTTTGCGTCTCAAGGAAGGCGATGAGGTGGATATCTCAGACGGCGTGGAATGGGAATACCGCGCCCGCATCGAATCCCTGGAGAATGGGGAGGTCGAGCTGGCCATCCTCGATAAGAATGCTTTTGCAGCAGAGCCTGACGTGAAAGTGACTTTGTTCCAGGGTATCCCGAAGCAGGGGAAGATGGAGACCATCATCCAGAAGTGCGTCGAACTGGGCGTATACCGTATCGTTCCGGTCTTCATGGACCGCACGGTGGTCGTGGACCGCGGCAATTTCGGTAAGAAGGTTGACCGCTGGAACAAAGTATCCGCCGAGGCCGTCAAGCAGTGCCGCCGGGGTATCATTCCGGAAGTGACGACACCAATCACCGGCATGCCGGATCAGTTTGAAGAATTTGATATGGTTCTGCTCCCCTATGAGAATGAAAAGGGTACAACGATCAAAGACGCATTGCGCGGGGAAGAGGATGCTGACAGAAAGCTGCGTAATATCGCCGTTTTCATCGGTCCGGAGGGTGGCTTCTCAGAAGAAGAAGCTGCTGCCATCATCGGAGCCGGCGGTGTATCCGTATCCCTCGGAAAGACCATTCTCCGCACCGAAACCGCCGGTATGGCGGCTCTGGCCATGATCATGTACGAACTGGAACTGTAGTTATGAAATAAGGAATGTTGCTTGAATGACGACGCGCAATCAGTTATAATATCGGTAACTGTAAGGAGTTCGAAATGACTTTGACGCAGCAAGGGGCACAAGGGATAGAGAAAAACGATGATGTGCTGTACCGTCAGTATCTCGAGGGCGATACGGCGTCATATGATGAGCTGATGATCCGGTATGGGGACAGGCTTACGTTTTATCTGTACGGATATCTACATGATATGAACGATGCAGAGGACCTGATGATCGAGGCCTTCGCCAGGATCATGGCGAAGAAACCGAAAATCGGGGAAGGCGCATTCAAAGCTTATCTGTACAAGACGGCGCGGAATCTGGCGCTGCGGCACCAGGAGCGAGAGCGGCGGATGCAGGCGTTCAGCATCGATGCGCTGGACGGTGAACTGGCAGACATCGTGCTCGCGAACGGCAGTCCATCAGGCGAAAGCAGCCCGGTGGAAGAAGAAATGGGGCAGGCCGAGCGAAACCGGATCCTGCACGTGTGTCTGGACCGGATCGAGCCGGAACTGAAGGAAGTCCTGTGGCTGATCTATTTCGAAGGAATGAGCTACAGTCAGGCGGCTTCCGTCATGAAGGTGAACAGCAAACGAATCGACCATCTGCTGCAACGAGGCAAACGGCAGATGCGCAATGAACTGGTATTGGAAGGTATTATGAACGCCTTTGGGTAAGAGGGATATCCTTGGGTGCGAATACAATGCGAACGAATGAAGAAAGAATTGCCGCGATGCATGCTAGAGCGGCAGAACTGAATAGGACGCAGCGCGCGCGCAAGGTGCGGATCATGCAGGTCAGCGGCGCGCTGTTTGCTTGTGCTGCCACGATTATGCTCGCGATCTTCATACCTCATATTGAAGATTATGAACAGGTTCCATATTCCGAGTCCACAGGCAGCGTCTTCGCTGACAGCGGCTCACTGGGGTATATTGTGGTCGCGATCATCGCGTTCCTTCTGGGAACAGCACTGACGATGTTCTGCTACCGTCTGCGGGAATGGCGGGATAGAAAGGACAAAGAGGAGTTCTGATGATCTCGTTCATCGAAAACGGCGTTCAACTTGCGGTGACATGCGTGTGCGCAGTCATCGCTTTATATTATGGAGTCTGGCTCAAGGAGCGTAACTGGATCCTGCTTGGGCTATTTTATGGTATTTTCTTTCTCGGCGATCTGTACTGGCAGCTGTATATCATTTTTTACAGCAATGCTTCGCCGGTCTTTTATATATCAGATTACAGCTGGTACGCATCGTATCTGTTCCTGCTGATGCTTCTCATCAATGTCAACAGAAAAAATGCAAAGAACTATGAATTCCAATTCCGCCCGCTGTTTATGCTCATCCCGGTGTTCACCCTGGGCATGTGCATATTCTTCACGCACTGGGGCGATTATATCAGCAACATCGTTGCAATGGTACTTATGACAGGTCTGATCTGGCATGCTGTTTACGGGCTGAAAACCCTGCACGACAAACCGGGACAGGGAAGCGACCGGCGCATGCTTTTCCTCGTGACGCTGCTGTTCTGCGGCACAGAGTACGCAATGTGGGTCTCTTCCTGCTTTTGGATGGGCGAGACGATTTGGAACGTCTATTACTGGTTTGATATTCTCCTGTCAGTCAGCTTCGTACTGTTTATACCAGCGGTCAGAAGGGAGGTGGGCAAATGAATTATATAGAGAACATCTTCATTTGCCTGGCTGCACCGCTTCTGATTGCGACGCTGTGCATGAGAGGCAGAGGCAGAAGGATGATGCTGTTTTTGCTTGCCGGCACGACGGTTTGTCTGCTGTCATCCTACATCAACACGTTTATCGCTGCTGTGACGGGTCTCGATATGGCCATGGCGTCCATCGAAATCGCTCCGATGATCGAGGAAGTCATGAAGTTCATGCCGGTCCTGTTCTATCTCCTGGTGTATGAACCGACCAAAGAGGATATTGTCGACAGCGTTCTCATGACAGCAGTTGGCTTCGCGACCTTTGAGAACGCCTGCTACCTGACCGGCTACGGTGCAGCGGACATCCTGCATCTGATGATACGGGGATTCGGGGCAGGCGCCATGCACGTGGTATGCGGATTCCTGGTCGCCCTCGGCATTCTGTATCTGTGGGACCGCGTGTGGCTACAGTTATCCGGAACAGCCGGACTGCTGGCGATTGCCATGACATACCACGGAATCTACAATATTCTGGTCTCTCAGACGGGAGTAGCAGCAGCGGTCGGATATCTGATTCCGCTCCTGACCCTCGCATTGACCTTGCTCTTCCGGCACGATTATATACCGGAGGTTCAAAAGCGAACGTAATATTGCAAAAGCAACAATAATATTTTTCAAATATTTCTCCCCCGGGCGGGGAGATTTTTCTTTTTTTGTATCTATTTATGTAGAAAGCGTTAATTTTTCTACAAAGAGGAGCTGATCCG
The DNA here is from genome assembly GCA_024689085.1 of Clostridia bacterium. Taxonomy (GTDB): domain Bacteria; phylum Bacillota; class Clostridia; order Peptostreptococcales; family Anaerovoracaceae; genus Lentihominibacter. Next base: position 6,363 of record JAILDT010000150.1, read on the forward strand.
GATGAGTATAACGGAAGAAAAACTCAACAGGATGCATCAAAGAGCTGCTGAAATCAAGAGACAGGAGGACAGGTCCAGACTTCGCGCGCTGGGCTCCTTATCAGGCGTGCTACTGGTTTGTCTTGTTGTCGTAATGCAGCAGTTGGGCAACATGCATCACGAAATGCTGACGAGCCAGAGCACCGGATCTTCATTGCTTGATGAGAGCGCCGGAGGATACGTTCTGGCGGCAGTGATTGCTTTTATCGCAGGCGTCATCATCACAACAGTCATATATAAGAATAGAAACAGGGGTTAAAAGACATTCGATACATGGAGGCAACAAATGAAAAAGGAAATGATTTTAGAGTAAATAATGACCTTACCTTTCACAGTTAGAGTTAAGTAACAGCACATTGGTCTCCCGAATCCCTCACATCGGGAGACCAGTGTGTTTTTTTGTGCATTTTTATCGTTTTAAAGCGTTTGTCACGATATAATTGAACCATAAAACATCATCAGTTATCATTCATCAATTATCTTTCACGAAGGGAGGATATTTATGAAGAAGACAATTACGATATTGCTTGCGCTGATGACGATCTGCCTGTTTTCATTCACAGGCTGCGGAGACAGCGGAAGCGGTGATTCAGGCGGTTCAGACGCGGAACTGGGCAAGGTAGAAGCGAATCCGGATGGTACGATTATGCCGTTCGCGCTGTCCTCGGGCATGAATGACGACGGAACGGTCAACTTTACCGAACTGGATGAAGACGTAGCGTGCCAGGTCTGGAATGCTGAAACGGAGGCGTTCGAAGACGCGGACGCTGATCTGAACGATCTGTCCAGAGGCAATTTCGTAAGACTCATCGATGCGGATGGCAATGAGAAGGCGGATAAAGCCGAGGTTGTTCAATTCGCGGACGCGGAGGCCTATTGGGATTCGAATATGGCCTGGGCGGAAGGCGTCGGAACGGAAGCGGAGCCATCTGTGGAAGACGCGGTAGGCCTTGAAGTCTACGGCGACGAGTCCACGATTCCGTACGGCGAAAGACAGCTGGCCGGATGGGGCGTGACAGACTACTGCGGCACCGATGACTTCGAAAACGATGAAACAGTGACGTACTGGACAGACACGGATTGGTACAACGTAACGTCTGGCGGCACCCTGACGATGTTGCCGCACTATGGAACGTATCTGCAGCCGAACGGATGGTCCTGCGGATGCTGCTCAGCGCTTTGTGTACTTGACTGGTACGGTTACAGAAACGGTCTGAACGACACGGACCTCGGTATGCTGAGAGAAACGAACGAACTGGAGGTAGGAACGGACGTCGAATACCTGCAGAATGTATTTGAGAATCTGGCGGACCTGGGTCTCACGCCAAAGTGGGAATTCCAGTCATCTGTGGATGAGCCGGATAAACTCTTTGATTCCGAGTGGGTGCAGAACGAACTCAAGGCCGGTCACCCGATTATGGTCGAGTGGAATCCGTTCGGATGGCACTGGCAGACCATCATCGGATATGACAACATGGGCACAGAGGATACTCTGGACGACGTATGCATCATGATGGATTCCTATGACACCACTGACGGAGACAACAACGGATACTACATCGAGTCCTATGAGAGACTGGCGTACGGAACCTGCACGAATTACTACACGGATTCCGGCGAACCGGAAGTGACAGGCACCAAGTTCCTGGTAGCAGTTCCTGAAGGTTGGGAATACACCATGGAGGAGGGCGACGGCATTGCTGCTGACGAGTCCAACAAGGGCGTGTTCACCGACAAGAACAAGATGTCCTACGGCAAGACCGCAGAGGATATCCAGACGTACTACAAGGAAGCCACCGAGATGGATCCGGAAGCGGAAGGATGTCTGCCGGTCGGTAAGAACGGACTGGGCGGCGCTGCGGAAGCCGGTTACGAGAGATCCGGCGACCACGATAATTCACCGTACTACAAGTTCTTCGACTTCTACAACATGGAAGATTCCGACACGCTGCACATCCTGACCAACTTCAAGACGCTGCAGCAGGCCTCCGAGTACAGCTGCGGTCCGACTTCAGCTGCCATGGTCACCAACTGGTTCGGAAAGAACGAGGGTGAGACGGATATGTCCCTGATGCATATCAGACAGGACGGCGAACTGGGCGGAACGCTGCTCGACGGCATGGAGGACGTCTTCAATTACATGAACGACACCTATGATCAGGATTGGGTATGGGTCAGCACCGAGAATCTGGACGATCCGGACGGTGAAGAATCTTACATCGGCGACTACTGTCTGCAGGCAGGAACGCTGGAAGACTGGTACGGTCTCATTCCGTATTTCCTCGACAATGATATTCCGATCATGATCGGATGGGACGAATGGGGCGGCCACTGGCAGGTCATCATCGGATACGATGACATGGGCACTGTTGACAAGACAGAAGACGACGTGCTTATCCTGGCGGATCCGTACGACACCACCGACCACAACCAGGACGGCTATCTGATCGAAGGATTTGAAAGGCTGGTATACGGGTTCTACTCAAGTTTCGATCCGGAGCACATGCACAACTGCTTCATGGCGGCGTTCCCTGCCGAAGGTCATGAAGATGTGATCGAGGCCCTGGGAATCCAGCAGTAAGACGGCAAAAGCAAGAGACAACCGAAAGACACCGTTGATGAAAGAAGGCGCGGAAACCGCGCTTTCTTTTTGTTGCCGATTTATATATTTTTTTGATAAAAAAGAGGAATATGATGGATTGAAGTCGGGCAGTTCGAATGATAATATGACAAGGAAAGAAATTATCTGTTTTGTTATCGTTTATTATGTTACGGAGGAAGGTTATGAGTAAAGAAAAGAAACAGGGAGAACTGAAACGAACCCTGGGATTGCCTCTTCTGGTCGGATTCGGTCTCGCATATCTGGCTCCGACGGTAGTATTCAACTACTACGGAATCTGGACCGCGGAAAGCGGAACCGGCGGACATTATCCGCTGGCACTGATCATCACCACTGTGCTCATGGCATTTACAGGCCTGAGCTACACCTACATGGTAAAGGAGATCCCAATTGCAGGATCCGTCTACGCCTATGCCAACAAATCGATCAATCCTCACGTGGGATTCATTGCAGGCTGGATCATGCTGTTGGACTACATCCTGATGCCGATGGCAGGTATGCTGCTGCTCGGTATCTACGGACATGAATATTTCCCGATGATTCCTGCATGGATCATTGTCGTTGTGGTCGCAGCCATCTGCGCCGCATTGAATATCATCGGCGCGAAGACATCCTCGATCGTCGATACGGTCATCATTGCGGCACAGTTGATTTTCACGGCGATGACAATCATTGTCTGCATCGTTTATGTATGCGGCGGCGGCGGAAGCGGAAGCCTTTTTTCAGACACCGCGATTTACAATCCGGACACGTTTGATTTCAGCACTTTGATGCATGCCTCGGCGATTCTGTGTCTGTCCTTCGTCGGATTCGACGCAGTCACCACAATGGTAGAGGAAGTCAAGAATCCCGACAAAATCATGGGTAAAGCGATCATGCTCATCGTCATTGGCGCAGGCATTCTGTTCTTCCTTACTGCATATGTGATGAACATCGCATGGCCGGAAGGCATTTATGATATTCAGGATCCGGACACCGGCGTATTTGAATTCTATCCGGCAATCGGCTATCCATGGATGGCGGATGTGTTCTTTGTCGTCGATAACTGCGCGTCCTTCATCTGTTCTCTGGCCGCAGTCGGTGCAGGTTCACGTATTCTGCTCGGCATGGGCAGAGACAATCTGCTCCCGAAACAGATATTCGGGCATATTTCCCCGAAGTTCCACACGCCGACTTACAACATCCTGCTGACGACCGTCATCCCGATGATCATTGGCATGGTATTTGTCAACAACCTTATGGGAGCGTTGGATCTCGTATCCTTCGGCGTGATCGTCGGATTCATCATCGTCAACCTTTCGGTATTCATCCTCTTCTGGGTGAAGAAGAAGGAAAGAGGCGGAAGCGCAGTCGTGAAATACATCATCTGTCCCTGGATCGGCGTACTGTTCCTGGCATTCGCATTCATTTATGTAGGTACAGGCGCAAAAATCCTCGGTGCATGCTGGACTGCGTTAGGTATCATTTATCTGGCATTCAAGACAAAGGGCTTCAAACAGCTGCCGCCGGAGATGACTTTTGAGGAATAATCAAAGGGGATCAGGAGATGGATTTTCGTTCTGTAATCAACTACATATGCGGCATTCTGGGCGCATGTATCATCATCTTCGGATTGATTGTCCGAATGGGCATGTTGAGTCAGGTAGAACCTGACAGAGGCATGGTGCCGATTATTCTGGGAGCTGTGATACTTCTGTGGTCCTGGTATTCGCAGAAGAGAAGATAATAGACAGGCATGGCAGATTCAATGAAGACTCATTCCGGACAGGGAAAAACTGCGGCGGAAACAATCAACTGGATCAAGGATACACCTTTGGGGATTGCGGTGCGGCGAATTTCGTTTGTCGCGCCGCATGCTCATGAGAATATGATCGAAATCACTATGTGCCTGGAGGGAAGTATTACTTTCGATTATTGTTTTGAGGAGTTCCGGCTGACGGAAGGCGAGTACATTCTGGTCGACAGGGATACCCATTACATGCATAGCGGCAACGATGCTCTTTGTGTGTCGTTCTATATCGATTTGTCGAAGATGACAAACAGATACAGTAATGTCTGCAACCAGATGTTTGTATGTGAAGGGACATCAGAAAGCGAAGTTCCTTATAACACTCCGGAGCATAAACAGCTCAGGGGAATGTTGATCGCGGTGCTGGATTATCTGCTGAAAAACGATGGAACTGAAGAATATTTCACAGAAGATATTTCTCATGTCACAGAGGGGATCATGGATCTCATTTATTACAAGTTCGATTATCTATACTGGAAAAGACCGGGCCAGATAATCAATGACAAAATACTGAAACGGATGAAGGAAATCGTATCCTATTTGTTCCAACACTACACAGAGAAAATCACACTGGACGATTTGGCAGAGCATGCCGGTGTTTCAACCGGTTATATCAGTGCGCTGCTCTCAAAGAATGCGATCGGCTTCCAGCAGTGTCTGACCTATATCCGTTCCTGGCATGCAGAACGTTTGCTCCTGACCACGGACATGAGTATTGCCGATATTTCCGCCGAAAGCGGGTTTTCGGCGACGAAATACATGTATTTTGCGTTCAACTTCTGGTATCACTGTACACCGGGGGAATACCGCAGTAAGTATCTCCGGGAAATGCGAAAAAAGAACAGGCTGAAAGAGATTCCTGTTGTGGAAGCAAAAGAACAGATCATGCATATGACCAATGAACAGTTGATTCTGATGTATATCAAGGGAGAAGACGTATGGAACTAGAAATCAGGGTCATCCCAGAGCACATCGCTTATACGGCGGAGTACGATGTGGATTGTTATGATGACTTTTTTGACGTTTCCACCGGCGCAAACGATCTGCAGGATCTGGAAGATCTGATGCATGAGGACAATCCTGATGTCGTCGTTCCGGAGATTCCCAACGATTACAATTATTTCACGCATCCTGCCGGGGAAGTCCCGGAGGGAGGGATGCATGTACGTTATTATGATATGGTGGATCGCAAAGGTCGTGACGACTCAGAAGGCAGATACCGTTTCGTGACAGTGCCTGTCGTCAGGGCGGCAGTGATGATCTGGAAAGGACCGAACCGGACCATTCCGAAAGGTATTGCCCGTGCTTTTGCATTGGTGAAAGAGGCGGGGTTTGAGATCGCGGGGGACACGCGTGTCAGTGCGATCCACGGCCCTTGGGACAGAGAAGATGAGAACGAGTACCTGGTGGAGATCCAGGTGCCCGTCAAATAAGAAATTGCTGTGATAAGGAGGTTTTTATGGCAGCAGATAAGATACTGATCAACGGACGTTTCTATACGGAAAACCCGGAGGAGCCGTGGGCCGAGGCCGTCGCCATTCAAGGCAAAGAGTTCGTCTACGTTGGGGACAACACGGGCGCGGAGGCTTTTGCGGGAGAGGACACCAAGGTCGTCGATCTGGCCGGTAAGACCATCATCCCCGGACTTCTGGACGGGCACACTCATCCGACGACCGTTTCGAAGACGTACTGGTTCGTACGCGGGCCGCTGACGCTCGATAAGGACGAGCTTCTGTCCAACATCAAAGAGTACGCGGCCAAGTATCCGAAGGAAGTGAAACCGTATTTCTACTATGAGAGCTACTTCACCGAAACCTTTGGTCCGGAAGGGCCAAACAAAGCGATCCTCGATGAGATCATCAGTGACCGTCCCGCCCGTATCCAGGATTTCGGCGATCACGCCTGCTGGTATAACTCGGTGGCGCTGGATATGCTCACGGGCGAAGACGGCAAGCCGCATAGTGAAAGCCCGATCGGTGAGCCGGAATTCAAGCAGGATGAGAACGGTGACTACACAGGGTGGTGCCTGGAGGGCGTTGTGGAAGGCGATAACGGAATTTTCGATGCCATCGGCTGGAGACCGGACGCCGTCATGAACGACAATATGTCCAAGCCGCTGTTTGATTTCTTCCGGCAGTACGGAATCATGTGCATGATGGACGGATTCACGGAAGGAGACGAGAACTTCCGGTACATCTACGATCTGGACAAAGCCGGCAAACTGGGGATGTACTACGAGGGCACGTCTATTCTGGGAGAAGTTGCGGATCTGGAGGAGTCCATAGCGAGGGTCCGGGAGTGGCAGAAAAAATTCACTACGGATCACATCCGGTGCAACACGATCAAGTTCTTCATCGACGGAACCAATGAGATGGGCGACTGCCTGAGCACGGAGCCGTTCCACAATGATCCGACGGGAACCAACTGCGGGCAGGCCTACGCGACCATGGAAGAGATTCGGGATGTTCTCATAAGACTGAACGCAGAGAAGATCGACTTCCATGTGCACACGATTTGCGACGGCGCTTTCCGTCTCATGTGCGACGCCGTCGAAGAAGCCCAGAAAATCTGCGGCGACGACTGGTGCATCAAAGTGTGCCTGGCCCACTGCGAGATCATCCATCCGGATGATATTCCTCGCGTGAAACAGCTCGGTATCTACATCGACTATACGACCCACTGGGCGGGCGGCTACTTCGGCGAAGGCGCCATCCCGTTTCTGGGACAGGAGCGCTGGAACACCATGCATTCCTATCACAAGATCATCGAGGACGGCGGAAAGGTCGGATTCTCAAGCGACGTCTTCAGTTACGCGGAGGCCGTCAGAGCCAATCCGATGCTGGGCATGCAGGTTTCCATGACCCGTGTGGATCCATGGATTCCGTTGGATCCGGAGAAGTATCCGGGCAGCGTCAGACCGCCGGTTGAGGCGAAGCTGTCCGTCGAACAGCTGATCCACGGCTACACCATGGTCAACGCCGAGAGAATGCGACTGGACGATATCATGGGCTCCATTGAAGCCGGCAAGCGCGCCAACATGGTCGTCTTTGATGAGGATATCTTCGAACACGCCCACAAGTCGCCGGAGGACTTCGGTGACATCGCTCCGGCGTGCACCTACTTCGAAGGTGAGGAGCGCCACATCGTCAGCGAGCTGAAGGTTGAGCGGGGATAAGCGTTGATAAAACTGAATGAATAGGCAAAAGGTGCCGGACTGCTTCATGCAGATACCCGGCACTTTTCTTATTTCTTGTCGCAATTACCGACGTATATTATAATAACTGCATTATGAAAGTCGCATTTCACACGTTAGGATGCAAAGTAAATCAGTACGAGTCGGAGGCGATGGCGCAGTTATTCCGCGGGCGCGGATGGGAAGTCGTCGATGAGCAGGAGTTTGCGGACGTTTATATTGTCAACACCTGCACGGTCACGGCCATCGCGGACAGGAAGTCCCGCCAGTATATCCGGCGCATGAAGAAGGTGAATCCGGACAGTATCGTCGCCGTCACAGGTTGCTACGCTCAAATCAGCCCTGAAGAGGTAAGCAAAATCAAGGGCGTTGATATTGTGACGGGTACGAATGAGAAGCGTTCGCTGGTCGACTATGTGGAAGAACTGGTCGGACATCCTGCCGAACCGTTCACAGTGGTCCACCCTTATGAGGAACTGGGTGTGTTCGAGGAACTGGGCACAGTCACCAGCACGGAGAACCGGACGAGAGCGTACATCAAGGTGCAGGAGGGCTGCAACAGGTTCTGCGCGTACTGCGTGATTCCGTACGCCCGGGGACCGGTGCGCAGCAGGGCGCTCGAGGACATCGTCAGCGAAGCAAAAGCATTAATCGACGCCGGCTATAAGGAACTGGTTCTGACCGGGATCAACACGGCCATGTTCGATATGGAGGATCACGATCTGTATGCAGCAGACGGAGCAGAAACAGCATCGGCAGATGGAGCAGCGGGCAGCGACGAACCCTTTGGCATCGAGAAGGCCATCGCAGCCATCAACGAACTGGAAGGGGAGTTCCGCATCCGCCTGAGCAGTCTCGAACCGGCCGTGGTCAATGCGGACTACGTGAAGCGGCTCTTCCGGTACGACAAACTCTGCCATCATCTGCACATGTCGGCCCAGAGCGGCAGCGACAGCGTGCTGAAGGCGATGAACCGGCCATATACCAGAGCGCAGTATCTTGAGATGGCGAAGACCCTGTACGACTTTGATCCGTGTTTCGGTCTGTCGACGGATATCATCGTTGGATTTCCGGGCGAGAAGGAGCGGGATTTTGACGAGAGTTACGCGCTGGTCGCGGAATGCGGCTTTTGCAGGACGCACGTGTTCAAGTACTCGAAGAGGCCGGGAACGAAGGCGGCGGAGATGAAGGAACAGGTTTCACCGCAGGACAAGCAGAGGCGCAGCGATGAGCTGCAGGATGCGGCGGGCAAGGCGGCGAGAATCTTCTTCGAGGTGAACATCGCGTATGCCGGAGAGGGACGGACCGAAACCGTGCTCTTTGAGGAAATCGTGGAGGCCCGGTCAGACGGCGCGGGAATCACCAAAGGCGATCAGCTGCTGACGGGATACACGGGCAATTACATCCGCGTTTACGTGCCGGTCGACGGAACGGCAGAGGATGGAACCGTCACAGCCGGCGGAGCAAAGCCTGGAGATTTTGCAGAAATCAGATTGGAGTCAATTTATTGTGACGGAGTCACGGCAAGTGTGGTAGAATAATCAGGAAATAACAGAAAAGGAGAATCGATTATGAGCGACTGTTTGTTTTGTAAGATCATTGATGGTGAGATTCCATCGAACAAAGTGTATGAAGACGACAGGGTGCTCTGCTTCCACGACGTGGATCCGCAGGCTCCGGTGCACTGCCTCCTCATACCGAAGAAGCACATCGCGTCCATCGACGACGTGACGGATGAAGACGCGGACATCCTGGCTTACATGATGCTGAAGATCAAGGATATCGCGGCGCAGCTCGGGCTGGAGAACGGCTACAGAGTCGTCATCAACTGCGGAGAAGACGGACTGCAGACAGTGCAGCATCTGCATCTGCACATCCTGGGCAAGAGAAAGCTCTCATGGCCTCCGGGCTGATCGGGCAGAGCTTTTGATTCGATGGAAAAAACCACTTGCGTAAGCTTGCGTTAGCATATATAATAACTGACGTTGCAAGATGACCTTTGTCATTACGACAGAGACCGTTTTCAAGACGAAAAATAAAATAGTCAAGGAGGTGAAACGGGAATGGCACAGGTAATCGTAAGAGAAAATGAAAGCTTAGAAAGTGCTCTGAAGAGATTCAAGAGATCATGCGCCAGAGACGGCGTCATGGCCGAGGTCAGAAAGAGGGAGCATTACGAAAAGCCAAGCGTCAAGAGAAAGAAAAAATCTGAGGCTGCCAGAAAAAAGGCTAAGAAGTACTAAGCGAAAAAATGCACTTGAAACGGCATCAGTTTTGATGCCGTTTTGTATTAAGGAGGAAAAAATGACACTCAAGGAAAAACTGAACGACGATTTCAAAGAAGCCATGAAGGCGAAGGACAAGGTTCGTAAGGACACGATCAACTTCGTACGCGCCGCCATCAAGCAGGTGGAGGTCGACACGAGGGAAGAGGTCGACGACCAGGGCGTAGCGTCCATTCTGGCCAAGCAGATCAAGATGAGAAAGGACGCCCTCAAGGACTTTGAAATCGCGGGCAGAGACGACATGATCAGCGAGTATATGGCTGAGATCAACGTGCTCATGGAGTACATGCCGCAGCAGCTGACCGACGAGGAGATCATGAACGTGATCAGAGAAACGGCGTCCCAGGTCGGAATCGAAGAAGGCAGCGGCAAAGCCGGCATGGGCAAGCTCATGGGGCCTGTGATGGGCAAAGTCAAGGGCCTGGCGGACGGCAACGACGTCAAGAACGCCGTCCTGAAGTTCCTCGGATAGACAGGAAGGAAACGGGATACGATGTTTTTGCCTGTCAGCCGGGAAGACATGAAAGCGAGAGGCTGGGAGCAGGCGGACTTCGTGCTGGTCACGGGAGACGCCTATGTGGATCATCCGTCCTTCGGGACCGCAATCATCAGCAGGCTGCTGGAGTCGCGGGGCTATAAGGTCGCCATTCTGGCCCAGCCGGACTGGCACAGTGCGGACGATTTCAAACGTTTCGGCAGACCGCGCCTCGGCTTTCTCATCAACAGCGGCAACGTTGACTCTATGGTCAACAATTTTTCCGTGCAGAAAAACAGGCGGAAACGGGATATCTATTCGCCGGGCGGCCATGCGGGCCGGCGGCCGGACCGGGCGGTCATCGTCTACTGCAACCGGGCGAGGGAGGCCTACAAAGACGCGCCGGTAATCATCGGCGGTCTGGAGGCGAGCCTGCGGCGGTTCGCGCATTATGACTACTGGGATGACAAAGTCAGACGGTCGATTCTCATGGACAGCCGGGCAGACATCCTCATCTACGGAATGGGGGAGCGGGCCGTACTGGAAATCGCCGAGGCGCTGGACAGCGGACTGGCAGCAGCCGACATCGGCTGGATCCGCGGTACGTGCGTCAAAGCAAAAACACCGGAATCGGGCGGCGCGCTTTACGTCGAAGACAGCGATGTGATCCTGCCTGCCTACGAGGACATCTGCGCAGACACAGCCGAGGCGAAAGCTGCCTACAACAAGAGTTTCGCTCTCCAGTACCGGAGCAACGACGCCATCACGGGCAGGCGTATCCTGGAAGCCTATCCGGACGGCACCTACGTGGTGCAGAACCCGCCGCAGCCACCCCTGGAACGACAGGAGCTGGACGATCTGTACGGACTGTCCTTTGAACGCGCCTGGCATCCGGCCTACGACGAGGAAGGCGGCGTGCCGGGCCTTGAGGAGATTCTCTTCAGCATTACCAGCAACAGGGGATGCTTCGGAGGATGCAGTTTTTGCGCGCTGACCTACCATCAGGGGAGAGAAGTGCGCAGCAGGAGCGCGGCGTCTATCGTGGCAGAGGCCGAACTCATGACGCGGGACAGCCGGTTCAAAGGCTATATCCATGACGTGGGCGGACCGACGGCCAACTTCCGGCATCCGTCCTGTGAGAAACAATTGAAACACGGTATGTGCGGCAGCAAGGACTGTCTGTTCCCGAAACCGTGCAGCCAGCTGGATACGGATCACAGCGAGTATCTGGACGTGCTGGAGCAAGTGCGCCGGGTCAGGGGCGTCAAAAAAGTCTTCGTCCGATCGGGCGTGCGCTTCGACTACGTCATGGCCGACATGAAAAAGGGCGGCAGAAGCGCATCGGGATATCAGTTTCTGGAGGCGCTGTGCGCAGACCATGTGAGTGGTATACTGAAGGTGGCGCCAGAACATTCGTCGGCGAAGGTGCTGCACCAGATGCACAAGCCGGACATCAAAGTGTTTGATGCTTTTGCATCGGAGTATAAAAGTATCAACAAGAGGCTGGGAAAGCGGCAGTACATGGTGCCGTACTTTATCTCGTCGCACCCGGGGAGCACCCTGGACGACGCGGTGGACCTGGCCCTCTACATGAAACAGACCGGGTTCGTGCCCGATCAGGTACAGGATTTCTATCCGACGCCGGGCACCCTGGCTACGTGCATCTACTACACGGAGCGCGACCCGTTCACCGGACGGCCTGTGTACGTGGCGAAGGACCCGAAGGAGAAGCGGATGCAGCGCGCACTCCTTCATTTCAACAAAAAGAAAAACGAGAAGCTGGTGCGGGAGGCCCTTGCCATCACAGGCAGGGAGGATCTGGCGAAGGAGCTTCTGGGAGGACACAGGAAATGAGCAGAATCAACGAAGTGGTAAAGGCGCTCAGCCAGTCGCGGCGCATGTACCAGCGCATCATGAAGAGAAAACGGTACACTCATTTCTACACCAACGAAATCTACGCGCCGGGATGCAAAGGCAGTGATCTTTATGACGTCTGCCCGGAGAATATCCTGGCTTCCTGCGATAATCTGGAATACATGGAATACCTGCTCAAGGAAAAGAACATGGCGGGAAAGATCCAGCTCATCTACGTGGATCCGCCGTTCTTCTCAAACAGCAAGTATCAGGTGTCCGTGCGCCTGGAGTCGGATAATCTGGGCAAGTCTCCGGCCATCAGGACCGGCGCTTACGACGACACCTGGGAGGACAGCCTCCAGCAGTACCTGGCCATGCTGGGTGTGCGCTTCATGCTCATGAAGGATCTGCTGGCCGATACGGGCTGCATCTGGGTGCACCTGGACTGGCACAGCTCCCATTACATGAAGACGCTGCTGGATGAGATCTTCGGCTACGACAATTTCATCAACGAAGTGGCCTGGACGTACAAGTCCGGCGGCGCGTCCAAGCGCAGTTTCGCGCGCAAACACGACACGCTGCTGTTCTACGCCAAAACCGGCAATTACAAGTTCCACCCGCTGAAGGAAAAGTCCTACAACCGGGACTTTAAACCGTACCGGTTCAAGGACGTGGAGGAGTTCCAGGATGAGATCGGCTGGTACACCATGGTCAACATGAAGGACGTCTGGTCCATAGACATGGTGGGACGTACCTCCCACGAACGGACAGGCTACGCAACGCAAAAGCCGGAAAAACTGCTGGAGCGCATCGTGGAAGCCTGCAGCGACGAAGGCGATCTGTGCGCGGACTTCTTCTCCGGCTCCGGTACGCTTGGCGCGGTCTGTGAGCGGATGAAACGCCCGTGGATCCTGTGCGATGAGGGAGAAGTCTCCGTAGCGAATCAGATCCGGCGGTTCGTGACAGCGAAGACCGGTGCGTTTGCTGTGGAGCGGAATTCGGAGGACCCGGACGTGGCCGTGAGCCGTCTGGTCCGGTGCAGCGAGGAGATGGGCTGTCTGCGCATCAAGGATTACGTGCCGGATGTGATGAAACTGAACGACGCCGACGAGGAAATCGCGCTGCAGTATCTGCACGATGACAGTCGGTCGATCATCGATTTCTGGAGTCTGGACACGGACTACGACGGACAGGTGCACAGGGCGGCAGAGATCATCGGCGGACGCGACTTCTGCACCATGCCGGAAGGGAACCTGCACGTCATCGGATACGACGTGTTCGGGAACCGGTTCTGCTGGGAAAATGAAGAAGAATGGATAATGATCTGAGAAGATAGTATAATCGTGCTATGAAAAAACATATTTACAGCGAAGACTATTTCAAACAGAGCCAGTGGTCAGGCGGCAACACCTACGAACTGGCCATCTACCCGGAAGGTGCGGAGTATCTGGACCGTGACTTTTTGTGGCGCCTGAGCAGCGCGGATTCCGACCGGGAGGAATCATCCTTTACGAAACTGCCGGATTACGACCGGATTCTGATGGTTCTGGACGGATCTGTGGTGCTGGCACACGGCGAGGAGCGTACGGCAAGTCTGGGCGCGTGGGAGAGCGACGCCTTCGACGGGGCCATCAAAACCAAGTGCTTTGGTCAGCTGAAGAAAGACTACAACCTCATCCACCGCAAAGGCACTAGAGGCCGGATGGAACTGATCGAGCTGACCAGCGAAGGGCAGCACGTAGCGTGTTCCACGGAAGGCAGCCGGTCCATCGGCCTGTACAGCGCGGAAGGGTATACGGTCGTATCCGCGGACGGCAAGACAGATATGCTCAAGGAAGGCCAGCAGATGGTCCTCGAACTGGAACCGGGCGAAGATGTGAGCCTGACGGTTATGGGCGAAGGCAAATGCATCTTCACGGAGGTTGCCTTTGAAAAAGACGAGGTGTTGCAGTTCGGTATGGAAGACGCAGCGGGATCCGGCGCAGAGAGGTTTGACACGGACAGTGTTTCGGGCAGTGCAGGCGGGCAGTCGGATTTCATGCTGGCGCTGAAACTGTCCCTCGGCAACAACCGCTGGAGCAGCACCATGCGAAAAATGAAGAAGAAGGGTCTGCTGTACAGTCCGGCCCTGAACCAGAAACTGCAGAAGCTGGATAAGTTCTTTGTTACAGGCATCGTCTGGGCAGTCGGCGTCATTGTATGCCTGCTGCTGTTGCCGTTCGGCGTTGGTCCGAAAGCCGTATTCGGCCTGATCATCGCCTTCTCTCTGGTCGATGTGTTCCTGATTTCGCCGCTGATCTACATGCTGTATCTGCCGCGGCCGCTCAGCGCGCACGTCAAAAATTCCGACGCGCTGAATGCCTACGAGCGGAAAATCTTCGAGGAACAGCTGGACTATGACCCGCGCAAAGAGAAACTCATGCACAAGTACAGAGACAGGAGCGGTGAACAGTACAAGAACGCCGCCGATTTCTGGAGAAAGATGAACAAAGACGACTAGTATGTACGAACTGATTGCAACAGCCACCTTCGGTCTGGAAGCGGTGGTCCGCCGGGAGGTCGAAGGGCTGGGATACAAAATTATAAAAACAGAAGATGGCAAGGTGACCTTTGCCGGTGATGAGCGGGCAATCGTCCGCTCTAATTTATGGCTGCGGAGCGCAGACCGGGTGCTGCTCAAAGCATGTGAGTTTGACGCTCTGACATTTGAGGATCTCTTCCAGGGCATCAAAGCCTATCCGTGGGAGGATCTGATTCCGGCGGACGGCAAGTTCACGGTGACCTGCTCGACGGTCAAGTCCAAGCTGCACAATCCGCCGGCCATTCAGAGCGTATCGAAGAAGGCGGTGGTGGAGCGCATGAGCGCGGCTTACGGTCTGGAGCGCTTCGCGGAGACCGGCGCCGCGTACACCATCAAAGTCACCATGCTCAAGGACCGGGCCACCGTGACCGTTGACACCAGCGGCACCGGTCTGCACAAGCGGGGGTACCGGGTTGCCTCTGTGGACGCGCCGATGAAGGAGACTCTGGCGGCGGCGCTGGTGGAGCTCAGCTTCTTCCGGACCGGCCGCGTACTGGTCGACCCGTGCTGCGGCAGCGGTACCATCCCTATCGAGGCGGCCATGATCGCCATGCACATCGCCCCGGGCCTGTCCCGCTCCTTCGCCTGCGAAGACTGGGACATCATCCCGGCAGACGTATGGAAGGAAGAGAGGGCGGATGCTTTTGCATCGATCACGGCACCGGACGGGCAGCCGGCGGTCTGCATCTACGCGTCGGACATCGACCCGAACGCGGTGGCAGCTGCGAAGGAGAACGCCATCGAAGCCGGGGTGGACGAGTATATTGCATTTGCCCGCGCAGACGTGAAGACGCTGCAGCCGCCTGTTCCGGATGAACACGGCATGATCATCACCAACCCTCCGTACGGCGAGCGCATCGGCGAACAGGAGGAAATCAGCGGCATCTTCAAAGCCCTGGGACGATTCTGTAAGGAGAATCCCCAGTGGTCGCTCTTCGTAATCACTCCGGATAAGGAGGCGGAGAGGAAAATCCTGGGGCGCAGGGCCGACAGGCGCCGCAAACTCTACAACGGCAACATCGAAACCACTTACTATCAATTTCATGGAGTGAAATAAATGAGAGATGTAAAAATTCAGTGCACAATAGGACCATCCTGCAATGATCCTGAGATTTTGAAGGAGATGATCGAGGCCGGCATGGCCGTCGCCCGTGTGAATCTGTCCCACGGAAGCGCCGCCTCCCAGGCGGACAAGCTGACCAACTTCCGCAGAGCTGCGAAGATGAGCGGGGCGCAGGACGCCGCGATTATGTTCGACATCCGCGGCCCGGAGATCCGGGTGAAGGAGATCCCGGGTGACAGCATCTTCGCCGCAACAGGGGAGACGCTGGTGCTGCGCTGCGAGAGCGTCGAGGAAAACGGGGAAGAAGCAGTCCCGGAGCACGACCCCTACGGAAACCAGTTCGGCAGTTACACGACCCATATCATCCGCGTCAATTATGAGAGCCTCTGCGACGAGGTCACAACAGGCACCCAGGTTCTCATCGACGACGGCAAAGTCAGTCTGACGGTGGAGAGCGTGAAGGGCAGGGACATCACCTGCTACGTGGACCGGGGCGGACAGATCAAAAGCCGCAAAGGCGTCAACGTGCCGGACGTGAAGCTCCAGATGGACTATCTGGGCGAGGATGATAAAGAGGATATCCTCTGGTGCATCGAAAACGACGTGGATTACGTAGCGTGTTCCTTTATCCGGAGAAGAGCGGACGTGCAGACCGTCAGGCAGCTGCTGGACGCCAACGGCGGGGAACACATCGGGATCATCGCCAAGCTGGAAAGCAAGGAAGGCGTGAGCAATCTGGAGGCCATCGCAGACGCGGCGGACCAGGTGCTCGTCGCCAGAGGGGATCTGGGCGTGGAAATCGGCTTTGAGCGTGTGCCGGCAGTCCAGAAGCGGATCACCCGTAAGTGCCGGGAGATGGGCAAGGCGGTCATCATCGCCACCCAGCTCATCGATTCCATGACAGAAAACCTTACGCCGACCAGGGCGGAGGTATCAGATATCGCGAACGCTGTGTTTGACGGAGCAACAGACCTGCTCGTGACAGGCGAAACGGCTGCGGGCAAGCATCCTGTGGAGGTCGTTCGGGAGATGGCGAAGATCATTGAGCAGGCCGAATACGACGCCGAGAAATACGGGGACATGCTCTAGGCAGTACTGACAGACGATATGAAAATCGAGATCAACCGCAAAGACAAGACGCCTGTGTTCATTCAGATCACGGATCAGATCAAGCACATGCTGCATACGGGCCAATTGACCGACGGGTACATGCTGCCCTCCGAACGGGCGCTGGCAGCGGAGCTTGGCGTGCACAGAAATACGGTGACGCGGGCGTACAACGAGCTGAAGAGCGAAGGACTGCTGACCTCGGCGCAGGGCAGCTGCTGCCGGATCAGCTTCCGTGGCAGCCAGAACGGTGCAGCTGGCACAGAAGAAGCGGAACCGGACCGGCGCAAGAAGGTCAACTGGGAAGCAGCGGTCAAGCGGGAGTACGATGATTTCATCACGGACTTTGACGAACTCTACAGCCAGAGCTTCAATCCGGGATTCATCTCCTTCGCAGGGGGCGTGGCGGCCAGAGAACCCTATCCGCCGAAGGAGATCGCCGACGTCTTCGAAGAAATCCTCAGAAGCAGCGGCGACAAGGCCTATTTCTACACTCCGTATCAGGGAGATCCGGAGCTCATCCGGGAAATCGTCAAATACATGGCGTCCATTGGTATCCGGACCCGTGCGTCCAACATCCAGATCTTCTCCGAGAACAACCAGGCGCTGGATTTCATCCTGCAGCTCATGCTCTCACCGGGAGACGGGGTCATGGTGGACGAAGTCATGTCTTCCGACGTGTACCGGACCATCGAACTGGCTGGCGGCAGGTTCATTACGGTCCCCTGCGACGAGCAGGGTATGATCGTCGACAATCTGGATAAGGTCATTGAGACAAGTAAACCAAAGTTTATTTATGTAGACTCCAGTTTCAACAATCCGACAGGCACCATGCTGCCGCTGGAACGGCGCCGTCGGCTTCTGGAGCTGTCCTATCAGTACAGGATCCCGATCATCGAGGATGACGAGAGCTCCGAGATCTACTATGGCGAGCGGCCCTTGCCGTCCATCAAGTCCATGGATCACGGCGACAACGTCATCTACATGTATTCCTTCTCGCTGGATATGGTACCGGGCATCGGCGTTTCCTTTGCCGTGGCCGACCGGAAGCTCATCCGGCAGTTTAGCAATATGATATCGCTGCGGGTAGCCAATCCGGACTGGGCGTCCCAGATGGTCATGCTCCAGTATATGAAGAGCGGCGTCTTCGCGGAACGCCTGACCGACTTCCGAAGCATCTGCAAAAGCAAGCGCGACCGCATGTGCGCAAGGCTGGCCGGACTGGCGGAGCAGTACGGACTGGAATACAATGTTCCGCTGGGCGGCGTGTACATCTGGGTGAAACTGCCCGAAGGCATGAACTCACGGAAACTCCTGCGGCAGGCCCAGAAGAGGGGACTCACCTTCATGCCGGGATACGTCTTCTTCCCGCGCAAAGGCATGGGATCCCGCTACTTCCGGCTCAACTTCTCCTATCCGACGGAAGAAGAGATCGACCGGGGCATGGATCTTCTGGAGGAGAGCATCCGGGCGCTGCAGCTTTGGCGGTAGTTTTGAAAACTGGCACATTAAAAAAACAAGGAACTGGCACTTTGTCGGGAGAATATGCTATAGTATATTCTAGACAAGGTGCTTTTTAATAAGCGGAAAAAAGAAGTTAAAACGAATCAATAATAGGAAAAGGAGACAAAGGTTATGGCTGTTAATCTGAAAGGAAGAAGTTTTCTCACACTGATGGATTTCACTCCGGAAGAGATCCGCTACATGCTCGATCTGGCCCACGACCTGAAGGCCAAGAAGAGAGCTGGCATCCTGGGCGAAACACTGAAGGGCAAGAACGTAGTACTGCTCTTTGAGAAGACATCCACAAGAACAAGATGCGCATTTGAGACCGGCGCGCTGGAAGAGGGAGCACACGTTACGTTCCTGGACAGCAAGTCCTCACAGATGGGCAAGAAGGAATCACTGGAAGATACCGCGAAGGTTCTCGGCAGATTCTATGACGGAATCGAGTACAGAGGATATGACCAGAAGGTCGTTGAAGACCTGGCGAAGTACGCGGGCGTTCCTGTATGGAACGGTCTGACGGACGTAGACCACCCGACACAGATCCTGGCTGACCTGCTCACCATCGAAGAGCACGTTGCAAAGCCGCTGAGAGACTGCAAGGTCGTCTTCGTAGGTGACGTCAGAAACAATATGGCATACGCATGGATGTACGGCTGCGCCAAGATGGGCATGCACTTCGTAGCATACGGTCCGCAGGAACTG
>JAILDT010000151.1 GCA_024689085.1 Clostridia bacterium
TCCTGCCATGCGGCATTTTATGTCAACAAACTTCTCTGCTCCCAGATCGGCAGCAAAGCCTGCCTCAGTCACTACATAATCGCCAAGTTTGAGAGCCAGACGAGTAGCCATCACCGAGTTGCAGCCATGTGCGATATTGGCAAAAGGTCCGCCATGAATGAAAGCTGGTGTGCCTTCCAAGGTCTGGACCAGATTCGGTTTGATGGCATCCTTCAATAAAGCAGCCATTGCACCTTCTGCTTTCAGATCATGTGCCGTTACCGGTTCTCCCTGATAGGTATAGCCGACAATTATCCTGCCCAGTCTATCCTTCAGATCGCTGATGGACGATGACAGACAAAGTACCGCCATGACTTCCGATGCCACAGTGATTTCAAAACCATCCTCACGCGGCACACCGTTTGGCTTTCCACCCAATCCGTCAACGATATTGCGAAGCTGACGGTCATTCATGTCGACTGCTCTCTTCCAGGTGATTCTACGCGGGTCAATTCCCAGCACATTGCCCTGCTGTATATGGTTGTCGAGCATCGCTGCCAGAAGATTGTTGGCAGCACCAATCGCATGGAAGTCACCCGTAAAGTGCAGGTTGATGTCTTCCATCGGTACGACTTGTGCATATCCTCCGCCGGCAGCACCGCCTTTGACACCGAAGACAGGGCCCAGCGAAGGTTCTCTCAAAGCGACCAGCGCTTTCTTACCGATCTTACGCAAACCATCCGTTAAGCCGACAGAAGTCGTCGTCTTTCCCTCTCCGGCTGGAGTAGGTGTAATGGCTGTTACAAGGATCAGTTTGCCGTCCGGCCTGTCCTTCAGCTCATTCAGAAGTTTGTAATCGACTTTTGCTTTATAGTTTCCATATAATTCCAGATACTTCTCATCGATATCGACTTTTTTTGCGATCTCTGTGATCTTTTCTTTTTCACATTCCTGAGCGATCTGTATATCTGTTTTTATTTCCATTTTCTTATCTCCATTCATTTATCGACTTGCTTTCAAAACCAGTAAGGATTGTAAAGCCAGGTATTGCTTATGCCATAATCCATAAATATCGTCTGACCTGACATATAGGAAAAGATTTTTGATCCCATGCAGACCAGCGGATAGCCCATCTGTTCCGGAGAAGCCCAATACCCGTTCCACGGACGGATGAAGATCTCCTCGATCATGTCCAGGCCTTCCGCTTCATTTCCTGTCACAGAAGTATATTTTCCGAAATCAGATTTCAGGCCTGTATCGGTATTGCCGGGATTCAGGCAGTTGATCCTGATCTTCCGATCAATAAACATCGGGTTGAATGCATTGGCTGTCACATAGAAATTCAGACATTCTTTTGAAAAGACATAAGCTGAAGCTATGAGATCATGGTGCTCATCGCACCACCTCAGTTTATCTTCATATGTTTCCTGATCCAGAAGTTCCTGACAATTTTCGGCATTCTCTTTCCAGTTATAGCCACCGGAAGAGGCGATGATGCTGATGGATCCTGAATCCTCAATCTTGCCGATGATCCTGCTGATCAGATATTCGGTAGACAGCAGATTGACCTTCATCACTTCCACGGCATTCGAACCTTCAAAGTAGGTTGTCCCCTGGGAATTTAATGCGATACCGTGACAGAAGAATACTGCGAACAGATTATCCGGTATTTCATCTGCAAGATTATCCAGATCCTGCTTCTCGCCAAGATCGGCATGCAGGATCCTGCATACAGGAAAATCCAGTTCGCTATGTCTTCCATTGCGGCGGCATACCGCATAGACGTTTGCTCCAAGCTCACTCAGAAGTCTCGCAGCAGCCTTGCCCATTCCGGAAAACGCTCCGGTCACAAGTACATTTTTGTTCTTGTATCCAAACAGTTCTGCTGTATCCATATCAGTCTCCGATCTGGGTGACGAATGTCTTCGCTGTCTGACCTCCGTCCTGTAGGATATCAATCCCATTCAGGAATGCCGCCTGTTCAGAAACAAGGTAGGCTATCAAACTTGAGATTTCATACGGATGTCCCCACCTGCCGGCCGGAATGTCATCCAATTGACCTTCAGCGATTTCCGGCTGAAGATCGATCAATGCCTGATGCATCGGTGTCAGATGAGAACCGGGTGACACACTCAGAATTCTTG
>JAILDT010000152.1 GCA_024689085.1 Clostridia bacterium
CAGTAAGTATTACAGGGATAAAGGAGGTTTTCGAAATGAATGATAAATGTATGCAAAAGCTGTCTTACGGGCTGTTCGTTCTGACAGCGAAAAACGATGAAAAAGATAATGGCTGTATCATCAACACCGTGACGCAGGTCACGACAGATCCAAACCAGATAACGATTGCAGTCAATAAACTGAACTTTACTCATGACATCATCAAGGAGACTGGCAAGTTCACGGTTTCCGTCATCAGTGAAGCGGCGTCCTTCGAACTGTTCAGGCACTTCGGATTCCAGTCCGGAAGGGACGTCAATAAATTTGAAGATTTTGCAGATGCGAAGCGCGTGGAGAACGGAACGCTTTGCGTGACAAAGGGAACCTGCGCGTACATTTCCGCAACGGTAAAGCAGTCTCTGGATCTGGGAACACACACTCTGTTCCTGGCGGATGTGACGGACGGCGATGTGCTCAGCGACGTTCCGGCAGCGACCTACGCTTACTACCACGCCAACATCAAGCCGCAACGAAAGCCGGCGCCGGCGACTGTCGGTGCGGACGGTGAGGGTGCCGGCGGCAAGGTGACCTGGGTCTGCTCCATATGCGGATATGTTTACGAAGGCGATCCGATCCCGGACGATTTTACTTGTCCGCTCTGCAAACACCCGGCGTCCGATTTCGAGCGTGTGGTGGAAGCCGCAGCGCCGGAAGGTGAAGCAAAAGCAAATCCATATGCCGGAACCAAAACCGAAAAAAACCTGCAGGAAGCTTTTGCAGGAGAATCTGAGGCGAGAAACAAGTACACTTACTACGCATCTGTTGCGAAGAAGGCCGGCTATGAGCAGATAGCGGCGCTGTTCCTGAAGACTGCAGAGAACGAGAAGGAACACGCAAAGCTGTGGTACAAGGCGCTCGGCGGTCTGGGCGACACACCGCATAACCTGCTTGCCGCCGCCGACGGCGAGAACTACGAATGGACCGACATGTACGACCGTATGGCCCGCGAAGCTGACGAGGAAGGATTCCATGATCTGGCCGAGCAGTTCCGCGGTGTGGCAGCCATCGAAAAGCACCACGAAGAACG
The DNA here is from genome assembly GCA_024689085.1 of Clostridia bacterium. Taxonomy (GTDB): domain Bacteria; phylum Bacillota; class Clostridia; order Peptostreptococcales; family Anaerovoracaceae; genus Lentihominibacter. Next base: position 1,067 of record JAILDT010000152.1, read on the forward strand.
CTACAGAGCTCTGCTCAGTAACGTCGAGGCTATGGAAGTCTTCAAAAAGAGCGGCGTGACCCTTTGGGAATGCAGAAACTGCGGCCACTTAGTTCTGGGCACCGAGGCTCCGGATGTATGTCCTGTCTGCTTCCATCCGCAAGGCTATTTCGAAGTCAATGCAGAGAATTACTAAGGATGAGAGTGGGATGCGGCCTACCGCCGTGTCCTCCGCCAAAAATGAGGCTCGCAGCAAAAACGCTGCGGGCCCTTTAATTGCAACGATTTGCGTCTTAAAACGTTGAAATTCCAACGATCTTCATTTCTGTTTCAAACTCTTTCATACTTACTCAGAGGTCATTCAAACTTTCGGATTGTGGGTCAAATAAGGAGACAAAAGGGCTCATAAGGAGACGAATCCCCTTATCTGGTGGGCTGCACGGGATTCGAACCCACTATTTTTTTACGTATCTACTGACCTGTTTTATGGACCTCATACATGATAATCTGACGTAAAAAGGGAGGGGAAGTATATGAGCACATATTATGAATTCTATGCTGCGGTAAAAAAGGATGATAAAATCGAGGCGATCGGACCATATATGTGTAAAGACGGCGAATACCAGCTGGTACCGATTCTGACAAGAAGCAGAAGCTTCATCTGTTTTGATGAATTTGGCTGCTGGGATCTGCCGATTGAGAAGATGACAGATGACCAGGTTGAGTTCTTCAGCAGTGAAGGATGGATGGGTGATGAACGCCATTCCATTTCTTGTCATGTTCCATATACAGAAATCTGTGCATTGGCAGATGATGGTCTGGTTCAGGGATATGTCACGTTGGAAGAACTGAATGCAGTGGCAGCAAGCGACTACCATCCAGATGCTCTGTGGGATGTCTGGGTCAGAACTCCGGAGATGGCCGCGGAGATGGATCCGGAGACAAGAAAGCAATATGGCCACATCGCATATGTCGACAATTGCAGTACCGGATATACCTGCAGGCAGCTGGCAAGTGCGGTGGATCCGATTGATTACGGGTACGAGAGTAAGGAGCTATGCTTTATCGTTCGGATATGTTGCCCCCTTTTCATACTCGAAGGGCACGGTTCGCACAATTGTGAGCCGTGTCTTTGACTTATATACTTGAAGAAAAAGGGGTTTCAGATGGAGGTGAATGCCATGACAAAGACGAAATACAGATTCACATATGACGAGGTCAGAGTCATCGTCCTGGCTCTGGTAGAACTGAAGAACCAGCTGATCGAGGAAGGAAGATATACTGACGCTGTTGATGAACTTCTGGTAAACTGTTGCTACACTTATACTTGCTTTTCTCGGCAGTGAATTCACACTGATCATCTTCCTGTATTCCCGCGGACTATCATTCTATCATTTGTTTTCAACAGCTTTTGTCGCGTTAGAAACAATAAGCGGCCTTTCATCCAGTATTGGTAT